>NZ_CP016286.1:4102500-4413433 GCF_001679785.1 Rhizobium leguminosarum | reverse complement strand
GATCCTCGATACCGGCATCTATGACGAGGTCGTCACCGTGACCAATGACGAGGCCTTCGAACAGGCGCGCCTGGTCGCCCGGCTCGAAGGCGTGCCGGTCGGCATCTCCTCGGGTGCTGCGCTGACGGCCGCAATCAAGGTTGGCATCCGTCCCGAGAACGCCGGCAAGAACATCGTCATCATCATTCCCTCCTTCGCCGAGCGTTATCTTTCGACGGCGTTGTTTGAGGGGCTGGGGAGCTAAGGTTGGCTTTGGCCGGGGCTTCCCCAGTCATTCATGTTCGCAGAATATCGGGGCGCTTCGGTGCCCACCTCAAACTGCTGATGGAGTCGGCCCAGCTCCTCTTTCGTCATGCTCGGGCTTGTCCCGAGCATCTGCAGCCGGTTGATATGTAGCAGATCCTCGGCACAAGGCCGAGGATGACGAAGAGTAGAGAACGTGGCTGCCGATAAACTGTCGAGGCGCCTTCGACGACGGCCATTTTCGGTTGGCCCTCTGAGGCGGCGGCTGTGTTCCAATCGTGATGGCATCAAGACTACGGTGAGACGTTATGCAGGGGATCCAGTTATCACGAGGTTTCTATACCGATATCGTTCGGCCCTGGCTGAATGAGGTTGCGCCAGAGCTCCGCTATTCCGCAGCACTGATCGGCTATGGCTCGGAGCTACTCGGTTTTGACGATGACGTTTCCAAGGACCACAACTGGGGGCCACGCGTCCACATCTTCCTGGGCCGAGACGACTTCGGCAATTGTGCACGGCGACTGGTCGATGAATTTTCCAAAGTTGCGCCGGCTGACTATCTTGGGGAGCCTATTGGCTGGCGCAGCCGACCACATCCGCCGGCAAATGGCGTCGAGGCGGCAGGAGCGTCTGAACACGGACTGGAGTTTCATACGCTCGAAGCGCTATTGGAAGGTCACTTCGCCGTTCGGTCGGTCGAAAACCTCAACGCTCTTCAATGGCTGGGCTTTGCAGAGCAAAAGCTTCTCGCCTTCACATCAGGCGCCGTTTTTCACGATGACGATAGCCGCTTGAGCCAGACCCGTGATCGCCTGAGGTATTTCCCAGGCGATGTGTGGCTCTACAAGATTGCGTGTCAGTGGCGGCGCATCGCTGAGGAGCAGGCATTTGTCGGTCGCGCAGGACAAGTTGGAGACGACCTGGGTTCGCGGGTCATCGCCGCGCGGCTGGCGCGGGACGTAATGAGAATGGGGTTCCTGCTCGAGCGACGTTACGCCCCCTATTCAAAATGGCTCGGCAGTGGCTTTGCCAGGCTTCCCATCGCAGAGCCCCTCTCGCCTCACCTGCAGCGGGCCTTACATTCGAGTGAATGGGCGGAACGAGAGGACGCGCTCGCTTCGGCTTACCAGGAACTCGCGCGCAGGCAAAATGCGATTGGCGTCGCCTCTTTCGAGCCAATCGTGGGTCCATATCATGACCGGCCATTTACGACCATCAACGCTGACGATGCGGTAGAGGCCGCGCATTCAGCGATAGCCGATGCGTGGATCAAACAGCTGCCGATTGTCGGCTCTTTGGATCAGATCAGCGACCTCACGCCCCTGCTTGAGGACGCCAAGCTCTCTCAAAGGATGATGAGCCAGTTGGACAGCTGACCTCTCCGTCATTCGGAAAGCGTGTCATTCAGTCCTGCTGAACTCATTGGCGCCAACTTCTCTTTCGTCATGCTCGGGCTTGTCCCGAGCATCTGCAACCGATTGATATCCGGCAGATGTCAGGCACAATGCCGAGTAAAGGACGAGCTTGCCAACAAACTGTCGAGCGCTTCGCGCCTCTCACGCCGCGGCCGTCAGTCTCTCCCCAGCCATGCGATAGGAGATCGCTTCGGCGAGATGGATGCGGCCGACCGTGGGCTTGCCGTCGAGATCGGCAAGCGTGCGGGCGACCTTCAGTACGCGGTGGTAACCGCGGGCGGAGAATTTCATCTTTTCGGCGGCGTCGCGCAGCAGCTGCAGGCCGCTGGCATCGGGCTCGGCCAGTTTCTCGATCATCGCGGTGGAGCAGCGGGCATTGGTGCCGATGCCCTTTGCGCCTGTGCTTTCGAAGCGCTCCTGCTGGATCTCGCGGGCGCGGGCGACACGGCGGGCGACGTCGGCGCTGGTTTCAGCGGCCATCGGCCGGATGAGATCGGCGGCGGAGACGGCCGGAACGTCGATGCGGATATCGATGCGATCCATCAGCGGGCCGGAGATGCGGGCCTGGTAATCACTCATGCAGCGCGGGCCGCGGGCGCAAGTATGGCCCGGCTCGCCGGCCATGCCGCAGCGGCAAGGGTTCATCGCCGCGATCAGCTGGAATTTGGCCGGATAGGAGACGCGGTGATTGGCGCGGGCGATGACACATTCGCCGCCTTCGAGCGGCTGGCGCAGCGCATCGAGCGCCTGCGGCGTGAATTCGGGAAATTCGTCGAGAAAGAGCACGCCGTGATGGGCAAGCGAGGCTTCGCCCGGACGGGCGCGCAGGCCGCCGCCGACGAGGGCTGCCATGGTGGCGGAATGATGCGGGGTGCGGAAGGGCCGGCGATCGGAAAGCTTGCCGCCGGAGAGCTGGCCGGCGATCGAATGAACCATCGACACCTCCAGCAGTTCGGCGGCCGAAAGCGGCGGCAGGATCGACGGCAGCCTTGCCGCCAGCATCGACTTGCCGGAGCCGGGAGGACCGACCATCAGCAGATTATGGCCGCCGGCGGCCGCCACTTCGAGCGCGCGCTTGGCGCTTTCCTGGCCCTTGATCTCGGCAAGGTCCGGCAGGTTTGCGGCATTGGCGCGGATCGACGCTTCCGGCCGGGACAGGACCTGCGTGCCGCGGAAATGATTGGCAAGGGCAATCAGGCTGCGGGGTGCGAGGATATCGACCTCGGCGCCTGCCCAGGCGGCTTCGGCGCCGCTTTCGGCCGGGCAGATCAGCCCCTTGCCGAGCGCATTGGCGCCGATCGCAGCCGGCAGCGCGCCTGATATGGCGGCGATCGTTCCGTCGAGGTTGAGCTCGCCAACGACGACAAAGTCCGACAGCGCATCGGCGGGAATGGCGCCGAGGGCAGCCATCAGGGCAAGGGCGATCGGCAGATCGAAATGCGAGCCCTCTTTCGGCAGGTCAGCAGGCGCCAGATTGACCGTCACGCGCTTTGCCGGCAGCGCCAGGCCGGAGGCGTGGAGGGCTGCCTGCACGCGCTCGCGGCTTTCGGCCACCGCCTTGTCGGGCAGGCCGACGATCTGCATGCCGACCTTGCCGGGCGCGACCATGACCTGGACCTCGACCGGCACACCTTCGATGCCCTGAAATGCAACCGTACTGACACGCGCGACCATATGCCCATCCCTTGTCCCGCAAACTCTTATACCGCCCCCGGCCGTTCAGGGCCAGCGGTTGCAATCTGGCATGGAAGCCCGAATAAAACAAGAACAATCAAAGAACATAGTCAGACATCCGCTGTGACCTTGGTTGTGCTCGGTCGCGGGACCAAAACGGTCATGGGTGGCAGGCTCAGCCGCGCTTGCGCTCGATCGCGTCCCAAAGCAGGCTCGCGATATCGGCGCCGCCGAATTTTTTGAC
Source organism: Rhizobium leguminosarum (assembly GCF_001679785.1). NCBI lineage: Bacteria > Pseudomonadati > Pseudomonadota > Alphaproteobacteria > Hyphomicrobiales > Rhizobiaceae > Rhizobium > Rhizobium leguminosarum. Next base: position 4,409,857 of record NZ_CP016286.1, on the reverse strand, counting down.
CTCGCGGATGCCGGTGGGCGAGGTGACGTTGATCTCGGTCATATAATCGCCGATCACATCGATGCCGACGAGCAGGAAGCCGCGTTCCCTCAGTGCGGGACCGATGCGGGCGCAGATTTCCTGTTCGCGCGGCGTCAGTTCGGTCGCCTCGGCGCGGCCGCCGACATGCATGTTGGAGCGGCTGTCGTGTTCGGCCGGCACGCGGTTGATGGCGCCGGCGAATTCGCCGTCAACGAGAATGATACGTTTGTCGCCCTTGCGCACGTCGGGCAGATATTGCTGGGCGATGAAGGGCTCGCGGAAAAGCTGGCCGAACATTTCCAGCAGCGATGAGAGGTTGCGGTCGTCGCGGGTCGAATGGAAGACGCCGGCGCCGCCATTGCCGTAGAGCGGCTTCAGGATGATATCGCCCATCTCGTCGCGGAAGCGGCGGATCTCGGCGGCATCCTTGGTGATCAGCGTCTTCGGCATCAGGTCGGAGAATTCGGTGACGAAGATCTTCTCCGGCGAGTTGCGCACCCAGGCCGGATCGTTGACGACGAGCGTCTTCGGGTGGATGCGCTCGAGCAGATGCGTCGAGGTGATATAGGCCATGTCGAAAGGCGGGTCCTGGCGCAGCAGGACGACATCCATGGTCGCGAGATCGACGCGCTCGGGCGCGCCAAGCTCAAAGTGATCGCCCTTGACGTCGCGCAGCACCATCGGCTCGACGCTGGCATAGAGCTTGCCGTCACGAAAGCTCAGGCGGTCGGGGGTATAATGGAAGAGCTTGTAGCCGCGCGCCTGCGCTTCCAGGCTCATGGCGAAGGTAGAATCACCTGCGATATTGATGCCTGCGACATGGTCCATCTGGACCGCTACATTGGTGATCTTGGCCATTTCCATCCCTCGCTGAATGCCGGACAGATGTAGGTCGGCCAGATATCAAACGCAACGGGCAATCAAGGGCTTCCGGTCGCAGTTTTCAGGCAGCGATGCCCTGGTTGCCGTTGTTGCGCAGCATGTTGCGGAGGCGGTAGGCGATCGCCAAGGGCTTCGGAAAGGGCTTGCGCAGGAAGGCGACCTTGCGGACGTAAGTGTCGACCCGCCAGCTTGCCCAGGTTCCACCGGCGAAAAAGGCGACGTCGCCGGCGCAGAGCGTTCGTTCGGTGCCGTCCTCGGCGGTGATATGGACCTCGCCTTCGAGGATCATCACCGTCTCGTCCCAGCCGAAATACCAGCGGAATTCGCCCGCCGTGCAATCCCAGATCGCCGTCAGCGAGGCCTCGTCATGGCCGCGCGAATGTTCGGCTGTGCGGGCCTGCGGATTGCCGCTGACGATCCAGTCCGGATTGATCGGCGTGGATTTCAGCGGCAGCAGATCGCTCGCATGCGCGACGAAGGATTTTCCGGCCGGCTTCACCACCGCATACGGCACCGAGCGCGCGGCCATGGCGACCGCACTTGCAAGCATCAGCTTCCAGGCCATGAAACAACCCCCAATTGCTACCCTACCGAGTCGATAGCAGAGAGTCGTAAGGACCTGGTTCAAGCGGGGACTAAAAGTTTAACGATCCGGAAATCCGATGGGGCGAAAGGAGGTCAGAAGGCATCAATAAAATGCCGCGGCAGCCGGCCGGGCATGATCGCGACGATATCATAACGCTGGGAAAGGCGGGCCTGATCCCTCTGGCGGGCAAGCCAGAGATCGCTTGCCGCCCGTATGCGCTTCTGCGCGGCGATAGAGACGGCGTCGACCGCGGCGGCCGCGCCATGGCGGGCCTTGACCTCGACGAAGACGGCGAGATCGCCCTTGCGGGCGATGATATCGATCTCGCCGAGCCGGGTGCGGTGGCGCAGCGCCAGGATGCGGTAGCCCTTCAGCATCAGGAAGGCGGCCGCGACATATTCCGACATGCGGCCTCGGCGCAGCGCCTTCCTTCTGATCGCGGTGAGATCGCTATCGCCCATCGGCGTTCTTGAGCTCCAGCAGCCGCTGATAGAGCACCTTGCGCGGCAGGCCGGTGAGGCGGGCCGCCTCGGTCGCAGCACCTGCCGTCGGCATCGACTTCGAGAGGTCGGCCAGCATGGCTTCGACATCGGCCTCATCGGTCTCGACCGGCTCCGGCGGACCGATCACGAGGACGATCTCGCCCTTGACGTTTTCCACCTGCTGATAATGGGCGGCAAGCTCGGCCAGCGAGCCGCGGCGGAACTCCTCATAGGTCTTGGTCAGCTCGCGGCAGACGGAGGCGGGCCGAGCGCCGCCCAGCACATCGGCGGCGGCCAGAAGCGTTGCGCCGATGCGATGCGGCGATTCAAAGAAGATCAGCGTCGCCGGGGCTACGGCAAGTTCACCGAGACGGTCGCGACGGGCCTTGTCCTTGGCCGGAAGGAAACCGGCGAAGAGAAACGCATCGTTCGGCAGGCCGGAGCCGACAAGGGCTGCGAGCGGCGCGGAGGCGCCGGGAATGGGAATGACACGGTAACCTGCCGCTATCGCCTGTTGCGCCAGCCGATAGCCGGGATCGGAAACCAGCGGCGTGCCGGCATCGGAAACCAGCGCCACCGAGCGGCCGGCTTCGAGCGCCTGCAGCAGCCTTGGGCCGGCCTCGTCGGCATTGTGCTCGTGATAGGCGAAGGGGCGGTTCTGGATGCAGTAGCGGTCAAGCAGCACGCGGGTGACGCGCGTATCTTCGCAGGCGAGCACATCGGCGCCGGCCAGCGTTTCCAGCGCCCGCAGGGTGATATCGCCGAGATTGCCGATCGGGGTGGCGACGAGATAGAGCGCCGGCTCCAGCGGCCGCGCCGGCACCGCCATATTGTGCAGGCGGAAGCTTCGCCGGCTGGCGGCGTCCGCTGTCGTTTCCTCATTCATGCCATTTGCTTTCGTCCGGCCGGCTCGTCGCCGGCATCGAAGCCTTTATGGGCGAGCCGCACCGCTTCGGCAAGGGTTCGGATTTCTGTGAGCATCGCTCTGGAAAACCGCAAATGCAGGGGTGCCGGCGTCCATGCCTCTTGCAAAGCAATGCTGAAGTCTGCCATTTTGCCCGTCCACTCCCCCGGCCTCAAGCCGGGACAGCATTCTTCGGGTGCTCGACGCGCCCGGACAGTCACGGTCGAAAGCGGTAGCATCCCATGCGTATTACTATTGAGCGGTCAAACCTGTTGAAATCGCTGAACCACGTCCACCGCGTGGTCGAACGTCGCAACACGATCCCGATCCTGTCCAACGTATTGCTCAAAGCCGACGGCCAGAAGCTCGACATGAAGGCGACCGACCTCGACCTCGAAATCACCGAGGCGACCCCTGCTAACGTCGAGCAGCCCGGCGCCACCACCGTTCCTGCCCATCTTCTCTACGATATCGTGCGCAAGCTTTCCGACGGCTCGGAAGTGCTGCTTGCCACCAGCACCGATGGCGGCTCGATGACCGTGCAATCCGGTCGCTCGAAATTCTCGCTGCAGTGCCTGCCGGAATCGGACTTTCCGGATCTCACAGCCGGCACCTTCACGCATTCCTTCAAGCTAAAGGCGGCCGATCTGAAGATGCTGATCGACCGCACGCAGTTTGCAATCTCGACGGAAGAGACGCGTTATTATCTGAACGGCATTTTCTTCCACACGATCGAGAGCAACGGTCAGCTGAAACTCAGGGCGGTTGCGACCGACGGCCACCGGCTGGCGCGCGCCGATGTCGACGCGCCCTCCGGCTCCGAAGGCATGCCCGGCATCATCATTCCGCGCAAGACGGTCGGCGAACTGCAGAAGCTGGTCGACAATCCCGAGGTGATGGTGACCGTCGAGGTGTCCGACGCCAAGATCCGGCTGACGATCGGTTCGATCGTCATGACCTCGAAACTGATCGACGGCACCTTCCCGGATTATCAGCGCGTCATTCCGACAGGCAACGACAAGGAAATGCGCGTCGACTGCACGAGTTTCGCACAGGCCGTCGACCGCGTCTCGACCATCTCCTCCGAGCGCGGCCGCGCCGTGAAGCTGGCGCTTTCCGAGGGGCAGCTGATGCTGACTGTCAATAATCCAGACTCCGGCAGTGCGACGGAAGAAGTCGCCGTCGGCTACGACACGGATGCGATGGAAATCGGCTTCAACGCCAAATACCTGCTGGACATCACCGCCCAGCTTTCCGGCGAGGAAGCGATCTTCCTGCTTGCCGATGCCGGCTCGCCGACGCTGATCCGCGACACCGCCGGCGACGATGCCCTCTACGTGCTGATGCCGATGCGCGTCTGACCGGAACGAAGGCCGCCCATTGCCGTTTTTCCTCCTGTCAAAATGGAGGATCCCATGACTAAAAAGACGGGAGCGGTGCGCATCGGCATATCCGGCTGGACCTATGCGCCCTGGCGCGGCCAATTCTACCCGAAGGACCTGCCGCAGAAGCAGGAACTTTCCTATGCCGCCCGGCACTTCCGGTCGATCGAAATCAACGGCACCTTCTACGGATTGCAGCGGCCCGAAAGCTTCGGCCGCTGGCGCGAGGAAACGCCTGAGGATTTCGTCTTCGCTGTCAAGGGACCGCGCTTCATCACCCATATGCTGCGGCTGCAAGATATCCAGACGGCGCTCGCCAATTTCCTCGCCTCCGGCGTTTTGCGGCTCGGCCCCAAGCTCGGACCGATCCTCTGGCAATTCCCGCCGAACATGGTCTTCGACCCATCCCTTTTTGAAAGCTTTTTGTCGATGCTGCCGCACACCCGCGACGCAGCGATAGCGCTGGCGAAGCGGCACGACTGGCATATCAAGGGACCGGCCTGGCTTACATGCGACGGGCATCAGCCGATGCGGCATGCGCTGGAGATCCGCCACGAGAGCTTCCGCTCACCCGCCTTCATCGAGATGCTCAGGCGGCACAAGGTCGCTCTGGTCTGCGCCGATACGGTGAAATGGCCGCTGCTGATGGATATCACCGCCGATTTCATCTACTGCCGCCTGCATGGCTCGGAAAAGCTCTATGTCAGCGGCTATGAGGACGAAGCGCTCGACATATGGGCGCAACGCATCCGCGCCTGGGCCACTGGTGGAGAACCTGAGAATGCGCCGCGGGTACTGGCGCCCGTGCCGGTGCGCACCAAAGGCCGCGACGTCTATCTCTATTTCGACAATACCGATGTGAAGCTGCGCGCGCCTGTCGATGCCGATCATTTGAGCCAAAGGCTTGCCGATCTCATGCCGGATTCAGCGCCGAAAGCCGCATGAACTGTTGACGCCGATGTCCCTGTTGCGAAAATCCTTGTCCCTTAAGCGACAAGCGGCATATTAAGGCATTCGATCAACATGCGGATGGGTGGAGAATGCGCTTACGGGTCAAGGTGAAGGAGCGGTTGGGGAAGAGGTTCGACGACGAAATCCGCTTCTTCAGGGGTATGATGCAGGGACCGAAGACGGTGGGCTCGATCGTGCCGACGTCCTCGATCACCGCCAAGCGCATGGCAAGCGTCGTCGACCTCAATTCTGGGCTGCCGGTGCTCGAACTGGGGCCGGGCACGGGCGCCATCACCAAGGCCATCCTCGGCCGCGGCGTCCAGCCGGAAAATCTTGTCGCGATCGAATATTCGACGGACTTCCACGAACATCTCAAGCGAAGCTATCCCGGCGTGCACTTCATCAACGGCGACGCCTTCGATCTGCAGAAGACGCTCGGCGATTTCAGCGACCAGGTGTTCGATTCCGTCGTCTCGGGCATTCCGCTTTTGAACTTTCCGATGGCGATGCGGATCTCGCTGCTCGAAAGCCTGCTCGACCGGATGCCGGCCGGCCGGCCGATGGTGCAGATTTCCTATGGCGCGATCTCGCCGATCGCCGCCAATCCCGACCGCTACCATATCCAGCATTTCGACTTCGTCATGCGCAATATTCCGCCGGCGCAGCTCTGGATCTATAAGCGCGGCTGAGATGTTCGGGATCTACATCACTCATCCGCAGGTCAGGATCGACGCCAACGTGCCCGTGCCGAAATGGGGGCTTTCCGATGTCGGCGCAGCGCGCGCCCGCAAAGCAGCCGAGAGCGGCTGGGCGAGGCAATTGCGGCGCATCGTCTCCAGCGACGAGACGAAGGCGATCGAAACGGCCGAAATCCTGGCGGAAGCTTCCGGCGTGACCGTCGAGATCGTCCGTGCCATGCACGAAAATGACCGCTCGGCCACCGGCTTCCTGCCGCCGCCGCAATTCGAAGAAGCAGCAAACTGGTTCTTTGCCCATCCGGAACAGAGCTTCAAAGGCTGGGAGCGCGCCGTCGACGCGCAGGCCCGCATCGTCGAGGCTGTGAACGCCGTTCTTGCCACGCATGATGCGACGGCGCCGATCGCCTTCGTGGGCCATGGCGGCGTCGGCACACTGCTCAAATGCCATCTGGCCGGCAGGCCGATCTCCCGCGATCGCGACCAGCCGGGCGGTGGCGGCAATCTCTATGCTTTCGGCCTTGCGGATCGCCGCTTATCATGCGACTGGACACCCATCGAAGACTGGCAGGGGTGACTTCAGATGGACGCACGCGAGCGGTTGATCGTCGGCCTGGATGTTCCAACGATCGGCGAGGCGGAAAGACTGGTTTCCACGCTCGGCGACGACATTCTCTTCTACAAGATCGGCTATCAACTGGTCTTTGCCGGCGGCCTGGAATTCGCCCGCGACCTTGCCGCAAGCGGCAAGAAGATCTTTCTCGACATGAAGCTGCTCGACATCGACAACACCGTTGCCTCCGGCGTCGAGAACATCGCCAAGATGGGCATGTCGATGCTGACGCTGCACGCCTATCCGAAAGCCATGAAGGCGGCGGTCGAGGCAGCGGCCGGCTCAGGCCTCTGCCTGCTCGGCGTCACCGTGCTGACCTCGATGGATGCCGACGACCTTGCAGAGGCCGGCTACAGCCAGGATCCGCACAGCCTGGTGCTGCGCCGCGCCGAACAGGCGCGGGCGGCCGGCATGGGCGGTATCGTCTGCTCGGCGGAGGAAGCGACTGCGGTGCGCGAGATCGTCGGGCCCGACATGGCGATCGTCACCCCCGGCATTCGCCCTGATGGTAGCGACAAGGGCGACCAGAAGCGAGTGATGACGCCTTTCGACGCACTGAAGGCGGGAGCGACGCATCTCGTCGTCGGCCGGCCTGTCGTCAAGGCGCCGGATCCCCGAGATGCCGCCCGCGCGATCCTCAGCGAGATGGTGAGCGCACTCTGGCCGGCAAATCGCTAACCAGATTCAACGGCAAAAGGGAGAAGACCATGGCCAAAGGATACTGGATCGCCCGCGTCGACGTTCGCGATGCCGAGCGCTACAAGGATTATGTGGCGGCGGCCAAGCCGGCCTTCGAAAAATATGGGGCGAATTTCCTGGCGCGCGGCGGCGCCTTTACCGAGCTCGAGGGCAAGGCGCGCGTCCGCAACGTGGTGATCGAATTCCCTTCGATGCAACATGCGGTCGACTGCTATAATTCGCCGGAATACCAGATCGCCGCGAAAATCCGCCAGGAAGTCGCGGATGCGGAAATGGTGGTCGTCGAAGGCGTCTGAGCGCCTTCGCGTTCGCAAAAACTGACGGCGTGATGGGCCTTCCCGTCGTGCAGGGATTCGGCTAAGACGAGAGCCAATTCAGCATCCCGCAAAGCCTTTCGAGGAGCCTGCCATGACCCTTGCCAACCTGCCGCCGCTCGTCACCGTGTTCGGAGGGTCCGGCTTTGTGGGCAGGCACGTGGTTCGGGCGCTGGCCAAGCGCGGTTATAACATCCGTGTCGCCGTGCGCCGTCCCGATCTCGCCGGCTTCCTGCAGCCGCTCGGCAATGTCGGCCAGATCTCCTTCGTCCAGGCGAACCTGCGCTATCGCAGCTCGATCGACCGCGCCGTCGACGGTGCGAGCCACGTCGTCAACTGCGTCGGCATTCTGCATGAGACCGGCCGCAACACTTTCGACGCCGTGCAGGAATTCGGCGGCCGTGCGATTGCCGAAGCGGCGCGCGGCGCAGGTGCGACGCTGACGCATATTTCGGCGATCGGCGCCGATGCGACATCCGATTCGGACTATGGCCGCACCAAGGGTCGCGCCGAAACGGCCATCCTCTCGGTCAAGCCCGATGCAGTGATCTTCCGTCCGTCGATCGTCTTCGGACCGGAAGACAGCTTCTTCAACAAGTTTGCCGAGATGGCGCGCATGTCGCCGATCCTGCCGCTTATTGGCGGCGGCAAGACGAAATTCCAGCCTGTCTATGTCGAGGATATCGCCGAGGCCGTCGCCCGCGCCGTCGACGGCAAGGTCGCCGGCGGCAAGGTCTATGAGCTTGGTGGGCCTGAGGTGCTGAGCTTCCGCGAATGTCTTGAGACGATGCTGAAGGTAACGTGCCGCAAGAACCCGCTGGTATCCCTGCCCTTCAGCATCGCTTCGATGATCGGCAGCATCGCTTCGCTGGTCCCCTTCATAACGCCGCCGATCACGCCGGATCAGGTGCGCATGCTGAAGCGCGACAATATCGTCTCAAGGGAAGCCGAGGCGGAAGGCCGCACGCTGAAGGGCCTCGGCATTACGCCCACCATGGTGGCATCGGTGCTTGGCTCCTATCTGGTGCACTATCGTCCGCACGGCCAGTACACCGGAACCGGCAAGTCCGCCTAAGACTTTTTCCAGACGATGAGGGCTTTTCCAGCCGATGAAACTTGGCCGTCTGCGGATGCCGCGGGCGGCCTTTTGGCGTTGCCGTGTCCCGCAAAACCCGGCGCAAGTTTGAAGTGTTCTGGTGCTCGGCATATTCAGCAGCGTTGCATAAAAGACGCATCGGAAATTTTGTGGAATTAACGCCAAATTTAGCAGGAACGTTTATTGCTATTTGCCATTCCACTGACTACCAAACCCGCGCGTCTTCCAACGGACTCAACCGTGCGGCAATCACGTGAAAGGCATTTCTCAATGGGCAAGTCAATCGCGCTCCTGTTTGCGTGTGCGGCGCTGGTTATCCTTGCAGGCTCTTTCGTTGCGCCCGGTTCGGTCGCGGCGGTAAAGGGCGATTGCTCGCCGGCCTACGGCGTCGATCCTTGCTCTACGGCTTCGATCATCCATTGACGAAAAGGCCGGCCCTGCGCCGGCATTCTGCTCCCAGCAGCAGTCATCGGAACGCCTGAAATAGCGCGTTCACAATGAACGCTCAGCCCTGCCTGCTTCAAGCGGCGGCGGGCGCTTATCCTCTCAATATCGCCTATCTGAAAGATTGGCGGCTTCTGCCGGCAACAGAATTTCTGTTCGGAGTCCGACGGGCATTTGCATTCGCGCCGGGAGTTGCGCGAATGCAATGCGGGACGGATGTCTCAGGCAATCAAGCCGGTCGCGGCCATGCCGAGCAGCAAAACACCGAGAATGATGCGGTAGATGGCAAACAGCGTAAACCGGTTGCTTCTGATATAGGCCAGCAGCCATTTGACGGCGATGAAAGCGACGACCGTGGAGACGACGAAGGCAATGCCGAGCGCCGTCCAGTCTTCGCCTGCCGCTCCGCCATCCCTGAACGTCTTCAGCAATTCATAGCCGCTTGCGGCGTACATTGTGGGTATGCCGACGAGAAAGGCGAATTCGGTCGCCGCAGCGCGGTTGCCCGTGCCTGCCAGCATGGCAACGAAGATGGTGGCGCCGGAGCGCGACGTTCCCGGGAAGACGCCGGCAACGATCTGGGCGATGCCGACCAGGATGGCGACAAGCCAGGTGATCTCTTTATGGGGCGGCCTGCGGGCGGCGGCCCACTCGGCAAAGATCATCCAGATACCGCCGATGATCAGCGCCCAGGCAATCGGTGTTGCAGTCTCCGGCAGTTCAAAGCCGAGCTTCTTGACGACCAGTCCGAGAATGGCGGTGATGAGAAAGGCGACGATCAGCTTGGCGGCATAATCGCGATTGACCGGGTCGCGCCAGCCGAGCACCAGATCCACCAGACGACGCCAGTAGATGATGGTGACGGCGAGAATGGCACCCGCCTGGATGACGATGTTGAACATGTCCGACCGGTGGCCGAGCCATTGCTCCGCAATGATGAGATGGCCGGTGCTCGAGATCGGCAGAAACTCGGTGATCCCCTCTATGATACCGAGAATGATAGCACTTATATAATCCATACATTGTCTCCGGTTTAAAGTTCGGCCGGGCCTGAACGCTTGGGTCGATCAGGCCGCCGTTTCAAATCATTCGTTAGACCGTGTTTCGCCATTGTCAGATGGCGTAAAATCCGATTCGCTTGTATTGGCGGGGCCAAGCTCCTATAGCTTCAACCAATGAGTCATGACTAGGGCGCTATAATCGAGCTGCCACACAGTCCTGTAACAGCAATCACAACGCCCGAGTATCGATGCCCACGCTTTATCATCATCCCATGTCATCCGCATCTCGCTTCGTCCGGCTGATCCTGGCGGAATACGGCTATCAGGCGGATCTGATCGAAGAGCAGACATGGGAGAAGCGCCGGGATTTCCTGGCGCTCAATCCGGCCGGCACGCTGCCTGTTTATGTCGACGACAGCATGCGGGCGCTCTGCGGCGCGAGCGTCATATCCGAATATCTCGACGAGACGCATGGCGTCTTGAAGCGCGACCGGCGGCTGCTCGCAGAAGACCCTTTCCAGCGGGCGGAAATCCGCCGGCTTGCCGAATGGTTCATGCAGAAGATGGAAAACGACGTAACCAAACCGCTCGCCCGTGAGCGTGTCTATAAGTTGCAGATGAGCGCCGATCAGGGCGGCGGAGCGCCGGATTCGAAGGTTTTGCGCACGGCCCGCGCGAATATCCGCCAGCATATGCGCTATCTGACCTGGCTTGCCGGCTCGCGTCAGTGGCTGGCGGGCGAGCGGATGAGCTATGCCGACCTTGCCGCCGCGGCCTCGATCTCGATCCTCGATTATCTCGGCGAGATCGAGTGGGCGGATTCGCCGGTCGTCAAGGACTGGTACCAGCGGCTGAAGTCGCGTCCGTCCTTCCGGCCGATGCTGACCGAGCGCGTGCGCGGCCTGACACCGGTTTCACACTATGCCGATCTGGATTTCTGACGAGGGCTCTTCATGCCCGAACCTGACAATGACGACAAAGACCGCCGCCGCCGCGACAATTTGACCGAGTTCGTCCGGGCGGAATCTGCCGCCAAAGGCTTCGATCTCTGCCGCATCACGCGCCCGGATGCGATCCCGCAAGCGAAAGAGCGTCTCGGCCAGTTCATCGATGCCGGGCGCCACGGGACGATGGACTGGATGGCGGAGACGCGCGACCGGCGCGGCGATCCCCGCACACTGTGGAGCGAGGTGCGCTCCGTCGTCGTCTTCGGCCTCAATTACGCCCCGGAAGAAGATCCGCGCGGCATTCTCGACAAGCCGGACAAGGCGGCAATCTCCGTCTATGCCCGCAACCGCGATTATCACGACGTCATCAAGGGACGGCTGAAGGAGATCGCCACGCGCTTTGCGGCGCGGGCGGGCGCCGATGTGAAGGTCTTCGTCGATACGGCACCGGTGATGGAAAAGCCCTTAGCGGCGGCGGCCGGGCTCGGCTGGCAGGGCAAACACACCAATCTCGTCAGTCGCATGCACGGTTCCTGGCTGTTCCTCGGCACGATGTTCACCACCGCCGATCTTGCCGTCGACGCGCCGGAGAGCGATCATTGCGGCTCCTGCCGCGCCTGTCTCGACATCTGTCCGACGGCTGCCTTTCCGGCGCCTTACCAGATCGATGCGCGGCGCTGCATCTCCTATCTCACCATCGAACACAAGGGGCCGATCGATGCCGATTTGCGCGCTCTGATCGGCAATCGCATCTATGGCTGCGACGACTGTCTTGCCGCTTGTCCCTGGAACAAGTTCGCAAGCTCCGCCGCCGAGATGAAGCTCAAGGCGCGGGAAGATCTGAAGGAGCCGTCGATCGCCTTTCTGCTGACACTCGACGATGCCGCCTTCCGTGCCTTCTTCAGCGGCTCGCCGGTGAAGCGGATCGGCCGCGACCGTTTCGTCCGCAATGTGCTGATCGCCGCCGGCAATTCCGGCGAGAAAGAGCTCATCGGGCCATGTCGAATGCTTTCGGACGATCCCTCACCCGTGGTACGCGGCATGGCGGTCTGGGCGCTTTCGCGGCTGATGGAGGCTGGCGAATTTGCGGCCTTTGCCGCACAAAGGACGGATGAGAGAGATGACGACGTCCTGAATGAATGGCGATTGGCGGGAGTGGGCTGATGCATGTGATGATCTTTGGCTGCGGCTATTCCGGCACGGCAATCGCCAAGGCCTTTGCCGGCGACGGCGTGCGGGTTTCCGGCACCACGCGCTCGCCTGACAAAGTGGAAGCGCTCCGCGAAAACGGCATCGAAGCATTCCTCTTCGACGGAGAGGGCATGGAGGACGGGCTCTGCCAGGCGCTGGCAAGCGTCACGCATCTCGTGCAGTCGATCGCACCTGGACAGGCCGACCCGCTGCTGCGGCTGCTCGGTAAAGACGGCGCAAGCCTGCTGCCGAAGCTGGAATGGATAGGCTATCTCTCCACCGTCGGCGTCTATGGCGATCACCAGGGCGCCTGGGTGAGCGAGGAAACCCCCTGCCTGCCGGTTTCCGGGCGCTCGACCGAGCGGCTCGATGCGGAAGAGGGCTGGCTGGCGATGGGCCGGGAGCGCGGCGTGCCGGCGGCGGTGCTGCGCCTTTCCGGCATTTATGGGCCGGGCCGCAACGCCTTCTGCAATCTGGACAAGGGCACTGCGCGACGGCTGATCAAGAAGGACCAGGTGTTCAACCGCATCCGCGTCGAGGATATTGGTGCGGCGACACGTTTCCTGTCGGAGCACGGCCTCGGCGGCATCTATAATGTCACCGACGACCGGCCCGGCCCGCCGCAGGACGTGATCGTCGAGGCCGCCCGCCTGATGGGCGTCGAACCGCCGCCGGAACAGGCGTTCGAAACCGCCGAACTGACGCCGATGGCGCGCACTTTCTACGGCGAGAACAAGCGGGTTTCGAATGCGAAACTGAAGGCCGCCGGCTTCGCATTCTCCTTCCCGAACTATCCCATGTCGCTTGCACAATTGTGGCAGGATGGACGCTGGCGTGGGTAGAGCCTTTCCTGGTCAGATTGCAGCATTCTGCCGGAGCAGGTTTTTGTCAGGGCAAAGGCGATTGGCGAAGGGCATACCTCTTGGTACGTCCGAGCCGATCGCCTTTGCCCTGGCGGAAAGATGCCCGGCCTACCGGCCGCACCGCTTCGCCATGGCGAAGCGACAAGTGCGTCCGGCGATCTTAAGTCTTGCAGATTTGCCTCGCAAATCTGCGGGGGGTTGGCTGAATCGGGCCGGCTGATCGACCGGCCGGCTTGGCCGTAGAGCTGGGCTACGACGCGCGCCGGCCGGTCGACCATCCGACTCCGTTTGAGCCTACAGAATGCTGCAACCTGACCAGGAAAGGCTCTCATAGAACTCAGTCCTGTTTGCGACGGATACGCTCACCCAAAATGAGTAGGAAATTCCTACTTTCCCGCTTTGGCCGGACAATTTTCGCCGCATCTTATGGTTAACGGCCTTTGAATTTGCCCAAATGTGGCAGTAAATATGGCGAAATCGGAAAAATATTTTCGCGATTTTCGTGAACGCCATGGCGTTAACTATCCCTTCGGAAAATTCGTTCGGATTTTAACTGATTTTATTAGGTTTTTTCCACGTTTCGGCGCGGCGCGCTTTCCCGGAATCCCGACATCCCGCTCACGAATGTTACAGATTGTAATACTCCGTGAACTGACGCGGCACTTTTTCGCCACTTTTTCACAGATTTAAGCCCCGCCGCCTGCAAGGGCGTTGAGTTCAATAGTTGAGGGATACTCTGTTTTGAAGAACATACGTCGTTATATTGTCGCCGCTGTAACTATTGCAGCCTGTTCTTCCATGCTTCCGGCGGAAGGTTTTGCTGGCAATGGTTGTGGCGGTGCTTCATGGTACGCACTTCGCTCCAAAACTGCTTCCGGGGAACGTATGAACCCTGCCATCTTGACTGCCGCACATCGTTCGCTTGCTTTCGGCACCAAGGTGAAGGTCACCAACCGCAACAATGGCCGCACCGTCGTCGTTCGTATCAACGATCGTGGTCCGTTCATCCGCGGTCGTGTAATCGACCTGTCGCGCGCCGCCGCGCAGAATATCGGCATGGTGAGCTCCGGCACTGCGAAGGTCTGCTACCAGGTCGTCAGCTGAGGCCGCCACTGACTGCGCCGGAAGCGGCGCTTGCTCTTGCCGTCAATCGCGGTTACCACCCGGTTGAGACTTGTGAACAATTGACTGCGTGACACTCGCGTTTGCGCTAATCGTTCACACGCCACGGCAACAGGAGACATGTGAATGCGTCTGGGCGGCCGCCTCGAAGGGGCGATTTCTGTGCTCGCGGACATCGATGCCCGCAAGCGGCCCGTCGCCGACGCGCTGAAGGACTGGGGCCTCGCGCACCGCTTCGCCGGCTCCGGCGATCGTGCTGCGATCGGCAACATCGTCTATGACGCACTGCGCATGCGGCTTTCCCACGCCTGGCTGATGGATGACGATAGTGCTGCGGCCATTGCCCATGCCGTCATGTTCCGCCAATGGGGTTTTACATCAGACAGTCTTGCCACTGAGTTGGCGGACGACAAGTTTGCGCCGCCGGCGCTTTCGGCCGACGCCGTTGCGGCCTTTCAAAGCCGCTCGCTCGATGATGCGCCACCGCATATTCGCGGCGATATTCCCGAATGGGTCCAACCCTCCTTCGAACAGGCCTTCGGCGCCGGCTGGCTCGCCGAGGCACAGGCACTCGCCGCCCGACCGACGCTCGATCTGCGCGCCAACCTGCTCAAAGCCTCCCGCGACAAAGTCGTCAAAGCGCTCGAAAGAGCCAACGCGCATGCAGCGAAGATCGCCCGCTACGGCATCCGGATTGCCGCCGGCGAAGGCGCCTCGCGTCTTCCCAACGTGACAGCTGAGCTTTCGTTCCAGAAGGGCTGGTTCGAAGTTCAGGACGAGGGATCGCAGATCGTTGCCGACCTGGTGCTCGCCCACGACGGCGAACAGGTTCTCGACTATTGCGCCGGCGGCGGCGGCAAGACGCTCGCAATGGCAGCCGCCATGCAGAACAAGGGACAGGTTCACGCCTACGACGCCGACCGCAAACGGCTGGCGCCGATCATCGAGCGGCTGAAGCGGGCGGGCACGCGCAATGTCCAGGTGCATGACGACGCCAGGGCGCTCTCCGCCCTTGCCGGACGCTGCGACAAGGTGCTGGTCGACGCGCCCTGCACCGGCACCGGCACGTGGCGCCGCCGCCCCGATACGAAGTGGCGGCTGACGGCGAAGAACCTCGACGAGCGCACCGCCCAGCAGCGGGATGCGCTGGCGCAGGCGAGCGGCTTCGTCAAATCAGGCGGCGATCTGATCTATGTGACCTGCTCGGTCCTGCCTCAGGAAAACGAGGAACAGGCGCGCCGCTTCACGGCCGAAAATCCTGATTTTCAGATCGTCAGCGCCTTGCCTGCCTGGGATCAGCTCTTCGGAAAGGACGCCCCGCGTCCACACTCTTCCGACGGCCTGACGGTGACACTGACGCCCGCCTCCACTGATACCGACGGCTTCTTCTTCTGCCGCATGCAGCGGAAGGGTTGACGCGGTTTAGCGGAGGCCTACGCAGATGCCCGTTTTTCAAGCAAATGCCGTTCAAAAATGACCGGTTAGCCGCGCCTGTCCATTCTTAAAATCAATCCAAACTAGAGAATTTGACACCAGTTTGCTTTTGCGCGATGAGACGAAGCCCGATTACAGCGCCGCGCGTCTTATCAGACGCGCAAAGGACGCTGTAACACTTTGAATCGACGCATCGTGCTTTCCGAAAATCGATTCCGATTTTCGGGCCGATGCGGTAGACGGAAAATCCGTCACAGGAGAGGATCATGAAGCTCAACCGCAAATTCCGCGCAGCCGTGCTGGCGATCGCCCCCGCCGCCCTGCTCGCCCTTCCCGCGCATGCCGCGACCGATGCTGCCAGCGTGGTGAAACACTATGCCGATGTGGCGCATGCGAAATACGAGGACTCACTGACGACGGCCAAGGCGCTCGACGCTGCGATTGACGCCTTTCTGAAGGCGCCGACCGATGCGACGCTCAAGGCGGCCAGGGACGCCTGGATCAAGGCGCGCGTCCCCTACCAGCAGACGGAAGTCTATCGCTTCGGCAATCCGATTGTCGACGACTGGGAAGGCAGGGTCAACGCATGGCCGCTCGATGAAGGCCTGATCGACTATGTCGATGCCTCCTACGGCACCGAGAGCGACGAAAATTCTCTCTATGTGGCAAATGTCATCGCCAACAAGACGATCAAGATCGACGGCAAGGATGTCGACGCCTCCAAGCTGACACCGGAATTCCTCTCCGGCACGCTGGCCGAGGCCGGCGGCATCGAAGCCAATGTCGCGACCGGCTACCATGCCATCGAATTCCTGCTCTGGGGTCAGGATCTGAACGGCACGGGCCCCGGCGCCGGCGATCGTCCGGCAACGGATTACGACCTCAAGAACTGCACGCACGGCAATTGCGACCGCCGCGCCGAATATCTGAAGTCCGCCTCCACCCTGCTGGTTTCCGACCTGCAAGAAATGACCGACAACTGGAAGCCGGATGGTGCTGCGACGAAGAACGTCGAAGCCGATCCGAAGGCCGGCCTCGTGGCGATCCTGACGGGCATGGGTTCGCTGTCCTACGGCGAGCTTGCCGGCGAGCGCATGAAGCTCGGCCTGCTGCTGCACGATCCGGAAGAAGAGCATGATTGCTTCTCGGACAATACCTACAACTCGCATCTCAACGATGCGATCGGCATCGCTGCCGCCTATACCGGCAACTATACCCGCGTCGACGGCACCAAGCTCAGCGGCCCGTCGCTGCATGATCTGGTGGCCGCCAAGGACAAGGCGCTCGATGCCGAAGTGGAAGGCAAGCTCAACAAGACGCTTGATGCGATGAATGCCATGGCAAAGCGCGGCGAGACGGTCGAAAAGTACGATCAGATGATCGGCGAAGGCAACAAGGACGGCAACGCCGTCGTCCAGGCCGCCATCGACGGGCTAATCGACCAGACGAAATCGGTGCAGCGCGTTATTGCCACACTCGATCTCGGCACGGTTCAGCTTGAAGGTTCCGACAGCTTGGATAATCCTAACGCCGTCTTCCAATAAGCAAAAAGGCGGGCCGCTTCGAAAGCCGGAGCGGCCCGGACCCTGAAATGTCGCATGCCCCGGCCCGCCGATTTTTTGCCAGCGCAACGCTCTGCGCAACGCTTGCCGGTTTTTCCGCGAGCATCGCCGCCGGTTTCGATCTGCCGAGCAAACGCACCGACCTCTCCGAGGCCGATCTGAAACGCGTCGCCGATGTGACGCGGCCGACAGCGGATTTTTCCAAGGCCGAACAATACGAAGCCATGCAGGCGGGTGCGACAACCTCGATCGATCCCGTCACCGAAGACAGCTTCTCGCATATTTCGGCGAACATCCCCTTCGAGGAAGAGCAGAATTTCAAGCTCGGCAATGCGCTCTTCCGCAAGCTCTGGGTGTCCGCTCCTTCCTCGACACAGGCTTCCGATGGTCTTGGGCCGCTGTTCAACGCCCGCTCCTGCATGAGCTGCCATGTCAATGACGGCCGCGGCAAACCGCCGGAGGGAGGCCCGAGCGCCACCTCGATGTTCCTGCGGCTTTCCCGCGCCGCCACGACGCCGGAGGAAGAAAAGGCGGTCGCGAGTGCCGATATCGTCAATTTTCCCGATCCGGTCTACGGCCATCAGTTGCAGGACCTTGCCGTTCCCGGGCTTGCCGCTGAAGGCAAGATGGCGATCTGCTACCGCGACGAGAGGGTGACGCTTGGCGACGGCGAGACCGTATCGCTGCGCCGGCCGAGTTATGCGGTGACGAACCTTGGCTATGGGCCGCTCGATCCCGCGACGACGATTTCGCCGCGTGTCGCCTCGGCGATGATCGGCCTCGGACTGATCGAGGCCATTCCCGAGGCCGATATCCTTGCCCATGCCGATCCTGATGATGCTGACGGCGACGGCATCTCCGGCAAGGCAGCGGTGGTGCGCGACCACCGCGGCGGCAAGATCACGCTCGGTCGTTTCGGCTGGAAGGCGCAGAACGCCACGGTGCGCGACCAGAGTGCCGATGCCTTCGCCAACGATATCGGCATCTCGACGCCCGATCAGCCGAATGCGCAAGGCGATTGCACCAAGGCGGAAGAGAAATGCCTTGATATGCCGACCGGGGTGCAGAAACGGCTGGGCGCAGAAGAAGCGCCGGGTCCCATTCTCGACCTCGTCACCTTCTATTCCGGAAATCTTGCCGTTCCGGCGCGGCGCAAGGCGAGTTTCCCTGAGACGCTGCAGGGCAAGCGGATTTTTTACGAAAGCGGCTGCATTTCCTGTCACGTGCCTAAATTCGTCACCCGGCGGGATACGCAAGAAAAAGCGCAGTCCTTCCAGCTGATCTGGCCCTATTCCGACTTTCTTCTGCACGACATGGGCGACGGGCTTGCCGACGGGCAGCAGGTCGGCCTTGCAAGCGGACGTGAATGGCGCACGCCGCCGCTATGGGGTATAGGACTGACCCGGACTGTCAGCGGACACAGCTTTTTCCTGCATGACGGCCGTGCGCGGAGCCTCACCGAAGCGATCCTCTGGCATGGCGGCGAAGCTGAAAAGGCCCGCAACGCTTTCTCCTCCCTGCCGAAGGACGACAGGGCGGCCCTGATTACATTCCTGGAGTCACTTTGATGCGCCTTTGGCACCCCCTGCTCTGCCTTACTCTGATCGGCCTCGCGACATCCGCGGCCGCCCAGACGGCCACTCCCCCGGCAGGGCTGAACGAGGATGCCGTTCCCGCCGTCATGCAGCGCGCCGTCGACGAGGTGATCCGTCCCGGCTATCGCAACATGCAGCAATCGGCCGCCCGGCTGACGACGGCGATGAAGGATCTTTGCGCCGACGGCACGCAGCAGACGCTCGACAAGGCGAAATCCGCCTTCGACGACACGATCCGCTACTGGTCGATCATCGAGATCGTCCAGACCGGGCCTGTTATCCAGGACAATCTCTTCGAGCACATCCTGTTTTATCCCGACCGCAAGGGCGTCGGCCTCAAGCAGGTGCAGGCGCTGATCGCCAAGGCCGATCCAAAGGATGCGACGGTCGATGCGATCGCCGGCAAGAGCGTTGCGCTGCAGGGCCTGACGGCGCTGGAATACGTGCTCTACGGCAATGGCTCCAACGATCTCATCGGGCAGAAAGGCAGCTTCCGCTGCCTTTACGGCGAGGCGGTCGCCGGCAATATCCAGCGGGAAGCCGGCGAAGTCGTCGCCGCCTGGGAAAAGCCCGACGGCGTGCAGGCGAGCTGGAAACATCCAGGGCCGCAGAGCAATGATTTCATGGACAACAAGGAAGCGGTGACCGCGCTGCTCGGCATTCTCGTCCATGGCGCGGAGAATGTCCGCGACCAGCGGCTGGAGCAATTCTACAAGGGCAAGGACACCGCGCCACGGCCGCGTATGGCGATCTACTGGCGCTCCAAGAACACCTGGAAATCGATGGCCGCCAATCTGGAGGGCCTGCGCACGCTCTGGCAGAAGGCCGGCATGGCCGAGCTTCTGCCACCGGATAAACAGCCGATCGCCGCCTCGATCGACGAGGATTTCAAATCACTGCTCGACAGCGTGCCGAAGCTCAATCCCGATATCGACGTCGCCACAAGCGATGCGGAGAAGGCCAAGCTCGATACGCTGCTTGCCGAAAGCCGCGACCTGATCACCCGGATCAGCGACGAATATGGCGCAGCCATCGGCCTTTCGGCCGGCTTTTCCTTTTCGGACGGAGATTGAGACGATGATGCAAAGTGCCGCGATCAACCGACGCAGCTTCGTCAAGGCAGCGGGGCTCGGCTTTCTTGCCACCTTGACGCCAAAGTCGCTGATGGCGCTGGAGCGGACTGATGCGGTCTATGCCTCGGGCATTCGGGCAGCCGACGGCTCCTTTGCCATTGCGACCGTGACCGAGCGCGGCGAGATCGTCGATCAGGTGGCGCTTCCCGCCCGCGCCCACGGCATGGCCTTCAGCGCCAGCACCGGCAAGACTGTCGCCTTCGCGCGCCGGCCGGGCACCTATGCGATGATCTTCGATCCCTGGAACAAAAGCGAGCCGATCGTCATCAGCTCCAGGGAAGACCGGCATTTCTACGGCCACGGCGCCTTCTCTCCAGACGGCCGTTTGCTCTACGCCAGCGAGAACGACTTCGACGGCAATCGCGGCATGATCGGCCTCTACGACGCTACCGACCGCTTCACCCGCATCGGCGAATTCGAGACCTACGGCATCGGTCCGCACGACATGACCGTTTCCGACGACGGACGCCTGCTCATCGTCGCCAATGGCGGCATCGAGACGCATCCGGATTTCGGTCGCACCAAGCTCAATCTCGGAGAGATGCAGCCGTCGCTGGCGCTGATCGATGCGGCGACCGGTGCGCTGGTCGAAAAACATGTGCTGCCGGCGGAATGGGCAGAACTCTCCACCCGCCACGTCGATCTCGATGGCGCCGGCCGCATCTGGTTCGCCTGCCAGTATGAAGGTCACCGCAAGGATTTGCCGCCGCTTGTCGGCCATTTCGCCAAGGGCGAGGATCTCTCTTTCATCGACCTGCCGGAGGAGACGACGCGCAGGCTTGTCAATTACGTCGGGGCGATCGCCGTCAATCGCAGTGAAGGTCTCGTCGGCATCACCTCGCCGAAGGGCGGCGCCTCGGTGACCATCGACGCAAGGACGGGCAAGATGCTGGCCGAGACTTCCGTTCCGGATGCAGCAGGCATCGCGCCGGCAAGAAGCGGATTTGCCGTTTCCTCCTATGATGGCGATTTCCTTTCGACCCGCAGCGACGTCGCCTGGGATCAGCACATCGTGCGGATCTAATCACGCAAGCAGAGTTTTAGCCGGCACGCGCATAGGCTTTCTGCTCGACGCTGACGCTCGATGCCGCGGCCCTTGCCGCCTCGTGCAGCCAGTCGTTTCCCCGCACCTGCAAATCCTTCAGGATCGCCGCAACCGCTGCCGCATCGTCGGAATGGCAATTGGCGATCTCGAAGCCCATCAATTCCAGCATCGTCGGCGAAAGCAGGATCTCGGGGTGTCGGTCGATTTCGACCTTGCAGCTGTTCGGCGAGAGCCGGCGCACGAGGATGCGGCCGGAGACCCGATAGTGAGGATCGGCTGAGCGCGCCCGCCCATTGGCGATCTCGCTTGCATGGATCGCCACATCCCGCGGCCTGTGGCGAAGCGACCAGGCGGACGGCACCAGCGCCTTTGCCTCGCGCAGCACCGGCCCACCCTGCCATTCGGCATAGGCGACGAAACGCGGCCGGCCGAGGCTGCCGGTGCCGCCGCTGCGCGGCTTCGCCACGAAGGATCCTGACCTGAACGGCAGCGCGTCTGCGAGCGCCTTGACATAGGCTGGTGGTGCCGGCTTCTTGCCGGGCTGCAGCATTTCGTATTTCTCCCAGAATTCCCGGCGTTCGGAATTCGGCAGCAGCAGCGCCTTGCGCAGCCATTTGTGGTCGCGCTCGAGGATGACGGGCAGCGGATTTTCAAGGCCCCTGCGATAGCCGCTCAAGATCAATTCGCCGATCATGCGAACCGAGGGACCGTCACCGCCGCGGGCCAGCACAGCGCTTGCCGCAAGGCGAACGAGATCCAGCGCATAGGGCATCACCGCTGCGTCATCGAAATCATTGACGCCCCAGACGAGCCGGCCCTCGACATCGCGCCAGGTGCCGAAATTCTCCAGATGCGTGTCGCCGATCGCCAGCACCTGAGGCGCGCCCGTCAGTTCTCGGCAGATATCGAGGATGATCTCGCACCAGCGCCAATAGGTGGCGCGCAGGAAGACGAAATCGTCGCTCCGCATCTTCTCATGCTTCTTTCGGAGATCGTCCTTGACGAGATCGTCGCCGAGTTCACCGGCCAGCCAGGTCTCGAAATTCCGGACCGATTGCGATATCGTCGTCATGCTGGCGCTCCATCATTTCGCGACCCGATGCGGAGAATACGCGCACCACGCGAAGCTGCAATCGTCTTCGGATCGGATCGCCATATTCGAGCGGTACTGGCCAGCTGTGCCGGCTTGCACGGCGACGGAAAGGTGAAGGGTTGCCTCGGCGACACGGTCCCGGGTTTCCATCGGCGCCCGGACCGATTTCAGCAATGTCCAGCTTGTCGAATGCGGCGCGCCATGCCACTTTCGCGGCTGCAAGAGGGGCAGACATGAGCGAGACTGACAGGGGCGATTTCCGCGCGCGAATCCGCCGCAATTTTGCGCGCCAGGCGGCGATGGAAACAATCGGCGCGGAACTGACGCGCGTCGAGCACGGCGTCGTCGAGATCGAGCTTCCCTTCGACGTCAAACTGACACAGCAGCACGGCATCCTGCATGCCGGCATCATTTCCGCAGCGCTCGATTCGGCCTGCGGCTTTGCCGCCTACAGCGTCATCGACCCGGAAGCCTCGATCCTGACGATCGAGTTCAAAGTCAATCTCATGTCGCCGGGGCGTGGCGATCGTTTCCTGTTTCGCGGGGAAATCACCAAACCCGGCTCCACCATCATCGTCGCCGACGGACGAGGCTACGCGATCAGCGACGGGCCGGCGAAACTCATCGCCTCCATGACCGGAACGATGATGGTGATCCGCGGTAGAGAGGGCATTACGGGATGAAGTTCGAACTGAAATCGGTCGCGGGGAAATCCATCCTTTTCGTCATGGCGGCAGAGGCCGAATACGGCCCCTTCCTGCGCTCGCGCATCGAACCTCTGATGACCGGCGTCGGCCCGGTCGAGGCAGCCATCGCGCTGAGCAAGACATTGGCGCGGCTGGATGCCGTCGACGACCTGCCCGATCTCGTCGTCTCCCTCGGCTCGGCCGGCTCCGCGAAACTGGAGCAGACCGAAATCTATCAGGTGACCTCGGTTTCCTACCGCGACATGGACGCCTCGCCGCTCGGCTTCGAAAAGGGCAAGACACCCTTTCTCGACCTGCCGGCAACGCTCGAGCTGCCGCTGCGCATTCCCGGCATTGCCGAAGCAAGCCTTTCCACCGGCGGCAACATCATCTCGGGCGCCGCCTATACCAATATCGACGCCGACATGGTCGACATGGAGACCTATGCGGTGCTGCGCGCCTGCCAGGGCTACAAGCTGCCGCTGATCGGCCTTCGCGGCATTTCCGACGGCGCCGTCGAGCTGCAGCATATTTCCGGCTGGACCGAATATCTGCACATCGTCGACCGCAAGCTCTCCTATGGCGTCGACAGCCTGTTCACGGCGCTGGAAGACGGGGTTTTCTGGTTCTGAGCCCCTGAAGCGCCGCGCGCCTTGTCAGACGCGCGGGGGACAATCGGAACAATAAAAACCTGATGCCGCCGATTTCCCGGATTGCAAGGCGAGGCGCTTTTCATTAAAGCCTCGCCATGACCCAGACAGCACATCCCGACTCCGTTCTCATCGTCGATTTCGGCAGCCAGGTGACCCAGCTCATCGCCCGGCGCGTGCGCGAGGCCGGCGTCTATTGCGAGATCGTTCCCTTCCAATCCGCCGAAGAGGGCTTTCACCGCCTGCAGCCGAAGGCCGTGATCCTGTCCGGCAGCCCGGCTTCAACGGTGGACGAGGGATCGCCGCGAGCGCCGCAGATCATCTTCGACAGCGGCCTGCCGGTGTTCGGCATCTGCTACGGCCAGCAGACGATGTGCATGCAGCTCGGCGGCAAGGTCGAGAGCGGCCATCACCGCGAATTCGGCCGCGCCTTCCTCGATGTCGACAGGGACTGCCAGCTGTTCGAGGGCCTCTGGTCCTCCGGCTCGCGCCATCAGGTCTGGATGAGCCATGGCGACCGCGTCACCGCGCTGCCGGATGGTTTCGAGGTGGTCGCCACCTCCTCCAACGCGCCCTATGCCTTCATCGCCGACGAGAAGCGCAAATATTACGGCGTGCAGTTCCACCCCGAGGTCGTGCATACGCCCGACGGCGCCAAGCTGATCGGCAATTTCATTCACAACATTGCCGGCATCAAGGGCGACTGGTCGATGTCGGCCTACCGCCAGAAGGCGGTCGAGCAGATCCGCGCGCAGGTGGGCGACAAACGCGTCATCTGCGCCCTTTCGGGCGGTGTCGACAGCTCCGTCGCAGCGCTCCTGATCCACGAGGCCGTCGGCGACCAGCTGACCTGCATCCTCGTCGACCACGGGTTGATGCGCAAGGATGAGGCGGCCGGCGTCGTCGCCATGTTCCGCGAACACTACAATCTGCACCTGCTGCACGTCGATGCCGCCGATCGCTTCATCGGCGAACTCGAGGGCGTCAGCGACCCGGAAACCAAGCGCAAGATAATCGGCAGGCTGTTCATCGAGACCTTCGAGGAAGAGGCAAAAAAGCTTGGCGGCGCCGACTTCCTCGGCCAGGGCACGCTTTATCCCGACGTCATCGAGAGCGTGTCCTTCACCGGCGGCCCGTCGGTGACGATCAAATCGCACCACAATGTCGGCGGCCTGCCGGAGCGCATGAAGATGCAGCTCGTCGAGCCGCTGCGCGAGCTCTTCAAGGACGAGGTGCGCGCGCTCGGCCGCGAGCTCGGCCTGCCCGACAGCTTCATCGGCCGCCATCCCTTCCCAGGCCCCGGCCTTGCGATCCGTTGCCCCGGCGGCATCACCCGCGAAAAGCTGGAGATCCTGCGCGAGGCCGATGCGATCTATCTCGATGAAATCCGCAAGGCCGGCCTCTACGACGCCATCTGGCAGGCCTTCGCCGTGCTGCTTCCCGTCCAGACCGTCGGCGTCATGGGTGATGGCCGCACCTACGAATTCGTCTGCGCACTGCGCGCCGTCACCTCTGTCGACGGCATGACGGCGGACTTCTACCACTACGACATGGAATTCCTCGGCCGCGCCGCGACCCGCATCATCAACGAGGTGCGCGGCATCAACCGCGTGGTCTACGATGTTACGTCGAAGCCGCCCGGTACGATCGAGTGGGAGTGAAGGGGAGCACCTAGCAGTCGATAGATTCTAGGCGGCCCGAAGATCTGCCGGTCTGTCAGGCGTCTCCCGCGCTCTTCGAGCGGCTTCCATATGCCGTGAGGCCCACCCCAACCTTTGCGACTTTGTGGCCTTCAATATTTGGTCGCGCGCTGCTCTAAGGACTTAATGCGCGCGACCAGTTCTCGGCGTCGATCACACGGTCGTCGATCGATTACTGCTCCTTCTTGAACAAATCCTGGAAGATGAGCTGGCCCCAAGTGCGGCCGCGTGCGTGCACCAGCGCGCCACCCTCGTTGAGCTTTCCCAGCTCGACGGGTGCGAACCCGAGTTGTTTGGCCAAGGCCGCCACGGGAGCGGTCGCGTCCTCGTCGTCGCTCGACAGAAAGACGACCCGGTGCCCGCCCTCGACGATCGGATCGGCAGCCAGGGTGGCCGCAATCAGGTGATTGAAACCTTTCACGAGCTTGGCGCCGATGAACGCCTTGGCGACGAAGGCGGAGGACGGGAGGCCGTCCAGCTCTTCAGGGACGGGAAATGCGTTCGTCGCGTCGATGACGGTCTTGCCTTCCCAGCTTGGCAGGGCCTTCGCAACCTCGCGATGTTCCCCGAACGGGACCTCAAGGATGATCGTGTCGGCCTCGAGCGCATCCCGCAGCGACCTGGCGACGACCCTGGGTCCAATCGCCCGAGCCTGCGGCGCCAGCGCCTCGGGCGGCCGGCGACTCGCGACGGTCACCTCGATGTTTTTACGGGCGAAGGCATGGGCGAGGGCCTGGCCTATCTTGCCGAATCCTACAATCGCATAGCTCATAATACTTCTCCGATCCGTGTTGATATTGATTCCTCGCCCTCAACGGCGCTGGGTTATCCGTTCCGCTGTGTGCGACCTTCGCGTAGACGTCCCGCCGTGAACGACTTCCGCGCGGCCGGAGGGTCAGCCGCTTCCGGTGATCCGGCGCGATTTCAGATGGCCGAAAAGCCGCCGTCGACATTCAACTCCATCCCATTCACGAAGCTTGAATCGTCTGAAGCAAGAAACAGCGCGACCGCCGCAATTTCCTCGGGACGACCCATCTTTCCCCGCGGGATCAGGGATTCGAACATTTGCTTCGCCTCCTCGGTGAGAACTTGGTCCTGCATCGGTGTGGCGATCGGCCCTGGGTGCAGCACGTTCACCCGGATATTCCTGCCCTTGAGTTCGTTGAGCCATCCGCGTGCGAACGCGTGCAGCGCCGCCTTGCTCGCCGCATACACGCTGTAACCAGGAAAACCTTTCAGCGAAGCAACTGACCCGGTCATGAAGATCGATCCGCCATCGTTGAACAGCGGCAGCGCCTTCTGAACCGTAAACAGCGTGCCCCGCGTATTCAGGTTGAAGGTCGCGTCGAAATGCTGCTCGGTTATCTCGCCCAGTGGGACGGCTTCGCCCGTGCCGGCGCTCGCGTACAGGATGTCGATCTTACCCCTTTCCCGTTTGACTATATCGAACAGGCGGTCGAGGTCGTCGAGATTGGACGCGTCGCCGCGCACGCCGGTTACATTCCGGCCGATCAGCTTGACGGCCTCGTCCAGCGATTCCTGTCTCCGGCCCGTGATGAAAACATAGGCGCCTTCTTCAACGAACCGCTTGGCGCTCGCCAGCGCCATGCCGCTCGACCCACCCGTGATGACTGCAACCTTAGCTTCAAGCTTTCCCATGACTTCTCCTTCTAGGCTCTGCCTTTGGTCGTTCGGGGACGCCCCGAGACCGTCGAAATGGGTCCGCCGGCATCAATTGTTGAGTGCGGAAGCGCGCACATCGGTGGTGCAAAATCGATCCGCCGGACGACTGATCCCAGCCGCGACGATCGGTGTCCGCCGTTTGGAATCGGGCCGTGTTTGCCTACATAGGCTATGATGATTGCCCGTACTGCTGTACGACGCGTTAGATACTGGCTTGGGAGGCGCACCGGGTGGTGGGATGACATTCGCTACTTTCTTGCCGTGGCGCGCGGAGGCTCGGTGCGGGCTGCCGCCGAGGGCCTCGGGGTATATCACTCGACCGTGCTGCGACGCATCGCACAGCTCGAGGAACGGCTCGGGGCGCAGATGTTCGAAAAGCTGCCTTCGGGCTACCGCCTGACGGCTGCAGGCGACGAGGTCCTCGAGCTCGCGAACCAGATGGAAGCGTCGTCGCACCAGCTGGAGACGCGCGTCTTCGGGCGCGACCAGAGCGTGCGCGGGCTGCTGCGGGTGACGTTGGCACCGACCCTTGCGACGCACCTGCTTATGCCTGATCTCGCCGATTTCGCGCGTCAGCATCCTGATATCGAGATGTACATCGTGTCGTCCGGCGAGCTGGCAAATCTGACCAACCGAGAGGCCGATGTCGCGATCCGCGTCGTCTACGACCGCAAAACCCTGCCGCTCAATCTTCACGCCCTGAAGGGACCGGAGCTGTTCAGCGGTGTCTACATGTCTCGCGATCAACTGGCCGCGTGGCGTGCGGGTGCGCCGGATCCCACCCGGTGGATCGTCATAAGCATGTTTGGTGTCCCGGACTGGGCCAGCGAGGGCGAGGTTCGCACCACGGGGGTTCCGTTCAGGACCACGGACGGCGAGGCGCAGATCGTTGCAGTACGGCAAGGGCTCGGGATGACGACCCTGCCGTGCTTCGTCGGGGATGCCGACCCCCTGCTGGTGAGGGTGCCGGGCACCGATCTCCACATGCATGGAACGCTCTGGCTTCTCACACAGGGGGAGACACGCAAGACGAAGCGCGTCCGGCTCTTCACGGAGTTCGTATCCGGCAGGCTCGCCGCGTACGCTCCGCTTCTCGCGGGGCTATCCATATCGCGCGACTGACGCTCGGCAGGTCGCCGGCGACGCTTACCGCCATCCGGTCGGAAGCCGAGCTGCCATTGCTTGAAGCGACGTCGTTCAATCCGCGAATGTTGCGCCGTTTGCGCTTTAGATCAGGATGATTTTAGGCCCGATCGGCCTAAAATCTGAATCCTGATCTAAATCAAAAAAGTAGAGCATGATGTCGTCCGAAAACCGCTCACACTTTTCGGCATCATGCTCTAGCGACCGACACCTGCAAAGTGCGGAGCCGGTTCGCAATACTCAATCAGCAATTCGGTGAGGACCCGTATCTTCCGTGCGGGATGCTGACCTGGCGGGCGGATGACATATGCACCTGCCGGGGGTGGTGGATAATGCGTCATGACCGGCACAAGCGCGCCGGAGGCTATAAATTCATGGGTAAGGCAATCGGGCAGGTAAGCGATCCCGAGTCCTGCTGCCGCGGCGGCGACGAGAGCAGTGCCGTTGTCGGCCTTAAAGCGCCCCTGCGGACGAACCGTGATGATCTTGTCGCCATCCATGAGTTGCCAGGCTTCGGTACCCTGCATGAGGGCCTCGTGAGCGACGAGTTCCTCCGGCGTCTCCGGAGACCCATGCGCCTTGATGTAGTCCGGGCTTGCGACGAACTTCCCATAGATCGGTCCGACGCGTCTTGCGATCAAGTTGGAGTCCTGAAGATAGCCAACCCGGATCGCACAATCATAACCCTCTGTGATGAGATCGACGAAGCGATCACTGTAGCAGGTGTGGATGTGGAGCTGGGGGTGGCGGCGCGCCATTTCCGCGAGGATGGGAGCGAAGTGAGTCTGGCCGAAGGAAAGCGGCACGGCAACTCGCAAGCGGCCGCGAAGGTCACCGGCGGGTAGGATCGTTTCCTTCGCCACGTCGATCTCGGCGCAGACTCTCGCTGCATAATCTCGGAACGTGGCCCCTGCTTCCGTGAGAGCGGCGCCCCGGGTGGTCCGTGCAAGAAGCTGGACACCAAGTTCCGCTTCAAGCCGGGAGAGCCGCCGACTGACGATTGACTTGGAGACGCCAAGCCGGAGCGCGGCCGGCGAAACTCCCCCGGCATCAGCCACTTCCACGAAGGTCTGCAGTTCTTCGATGTCCATTTAGCGTTCCCCTTTTCGCGACACAGCTTGCCATAAAAGGGTGCTACCGCATCTCGAGTAGGAACGGCAATACTGCTTCCAGGCAACGTCGCCCCTGGCGCATGTCTCCCGCAAAACCAATGCCGCTCATGGGCGGCAGCAAAGGAAGTAATAATGACCTTTCGTAATGGCCTTGCTTCGCTTCTTCGTCCCGAAGATTCGGTACTCGTTTTGATCGACCACCAGCCTTACCAGCTCGCGAACCTGAACAGCCACGATCCGCATGCAGTGGTCAACAACTCGACGGCCCTGGCGAAGGCCGCCAGGGCTTTCGGTGTTCCCACCATCCTGACGAGCGTGATCGCCGATCGGGGCGGTCTGATCTTCCCGCAAATCACCGATGTCTTCCCGGGCCAAGAGGTGATCGACCGGACGTTCATCAACACCTGGGAAGACAGGAAGGTCGTGGACGCGGTCAAAGCGACCGGCCGCAAGCAGCTGATCATCGCCGGCCTGTGGACCGAGGTATGCGTCGCGATGCCGGTGATCCAGGCGCTCGGCGAAGGCTGGGACGTGACTGTCATCACCGACGCGTCGGGCGGCACTTCGGTCGAGGCCCACGAGGTCGCCATCCAGCGCATGATCGCGGCTGGCGCGAACATGATGACCTGGCTGGCGCTGGCGTCCGAATGGCAGCGCGACTGGGCCCGGACCGAGCACGCGGCAGAGTTGACTGAGGTACTCAAGCAGCATGCCGCTGGCAGCGGTATCGCGTATCTCTGGGAGCAGCAGCTGCTCAACACGCCTGTGCCTAGAGCATGATGCCGAAAAGTGTCAGCGGTTTTCGGACGACATCATGCTCTAACTTTTTAATTTAGAACAGGATTCAGATTTTAGGCCGATCTGGCCTAAAATCATCCAGTTCGAGCAACGCAGGCTGATCTGCACCCGGATCAGGCGCCCGTCCGCTATCGCAGGCATCACCTTTGCGACGGGCACCCCTATGAATTCGTAGGCTGCGCGCCGTCACCTCCGTCGACGGCACCAAAGCGGGCTGTTTCCGTCGCTTCGGTCCCAACCCAAGACCAAGACTTTCGTGGCGACTTTCATCTGGCGAGTCCCGAGATCAAGCCGGAACGTAGGTCAACCTGATCACATCCTCGCCAATCCGGTCATGAGCCATCAGGCGGAGCGGCGGCCGGGGTCCGGCGAAATATGGCTTGCCGTGACCGAGCACGACGGGGTGCAGGTAGATGCGATACTCATCGATCAGGCCAAGTTCGGTGAGGCTTTGCGCCAAATTGGGGCCGGCAACTTCGATCTCCCCGTCGCGTTCCGCCTTCAGCTCGCGGATTGCGGCCTCAAGATCTTCCCCAACAAGCCTGGCATTGGGACCGACCGACTTCAACGTGCGCGAGACGACCCACTTCGGCTGGTTCCGCCACGCCGCCGCGAAAGCCTGTCGCTCTGCATCCCATTCAGGATGTTCGTCGTCCCAGTAACGCATGACCTCATACATCTGGCGACCGTAGATACCGCCCGCCTGCCGCTGAGCCTCTTCGATGAAGTGGCGGAAGAGCGTCGGGCTTGGCCCAAACGCCATATGATCGACGTAGCCGTCCAGGGACTGGTTCATTCCGAACACAAGCTTAGCCATCCTCACTTCCTTTCCTTAAACGGCATATCCGCGCGCAGGCCTGCTTGCATTATGCAATCGGTTGGAAGTTAGCTCAACTGGTTTTATATCGCAATTGGTTTTTGAAGTGCACATAGCTCCGCGAGCCGATGGTCGCCAACCGGCCGGCCTGAGATGGATAACGACCTGTCCGCTACCAGCGATCAGCATGGACAAGCCGCCGTCAGAGGACGCTATTTCAGCGGCAGAAACAGCTCCGCCACCGCCTCATGCTCCGCCACCTCCGGGAAGAAGCTCAGCCGTTGGCAATAGATCGGGAAGTTGCGTGCTTCCTCGCCGCTGGCCGGAAGCCAGTCGCGATAAAGGTAGAGCGCGGCGGGCTCCAGATTGTCGGTGTTGCCGACGACACGCAGCACCGCGCAGCGTCCACCAGGGATCTCGCCTGCTTTGATCTCTTCGCCGTTCGCCTCGATTGGTTGGCTGATCCCGACACAAAGGTCCACGCTATAATCGGCAGGCGACTGAGGACGCCGCTCGGAACGCCAGATGTTGAAGGTCGGACTTATCCCGGGGTGCAGGCCAGCGGCCTTGCGCCAGGCGATGAACCGCTGGATGGTAGCACCGAGCGTCGCCGGGTCGCCCCGATGCTCCATGATCGCCACCGGCGTGGTGAGCACATTGCGAATTATCACGTCGTCAGCGGTAAAAGTCTTCTGCATGAGCTTGCTCCTTGCATTGTCGAGAGGCCCGAAGGCGGCAAGCCACGGCTCCCAGTCGGGAGACTTCCGAAACGACGAAGGCGATTGCCCGAAGCGTTGCCGAAAGGCGCGGGCGAAGGCATCCGGCGCATCGTAGCCGGCATCCATCGCTATATCGGTGACGCGTTCTTCGTCCCTGTAGGCCAACCGGTATGAAGCGCGCTTCATGCGAGCAAGCTGGATATAGCGATGCACGGACAATCCGAAGATCGCCGTAAACTGCCGGTGGAAATGAAACTTCGAGAAGGCCGCGACACCGCTCAGAACGTCAAGATCGAGATCGTCATCGAGGTGCCGGTCGATATAGTCCAGCACTCGCTGCATCCGCTGATGATAGTTCCGAAGCGCTGCGGTCATTCGTCTTGGTCTCCGTGGCAGCTCAAACTAGATCCCTCAGGCAACGCAGCGCTCGACCGATCTTGCGGTTTGGCATGGATCAGCCGGCGTGCCGCAGAGTAGAATGGGGATAAAATATGTAAGCTTGTCGAGGCGAAAAGTCCTGGCGGCAGCGCGCTTCGACCATCGAACGTCGTCGATAGTTTACGATTGATATCGTTCAAATGGAGCTGACAATGACCGAGGACGCGATCTTCATGGTTCCCGGCCGTGAGCCGTTCGGCCGAGAGGTGTTCGAGGCGGCGGCGAGTAGCGCGAATGCCGCACAGATCGATGGGACAAACGAGATCGTCGAGATCCAGGTATTTGGTAACTGGGCATTCACCCGCAATCGTCTCAACTTGACGGTCAAGCAGCCTGGGGGCGAGCCAATTCTGCGGAGCGGATACACCCTCACCCTGTTTCGCAAGGAGGCCGGTCGTTGGCGGCTGGCGCGCGATGCAAACCTTTTGACAGCGGCTCAGTAGCCGTGAGAGCCGCTGCGGCTCTGAGCTTACCGAAGGGCAATGGCCTCAAAGCATTGACGGCGGTCGCTGGTCTAAGTTTGCGGGCCGGATAAGCCGCACAGGAAACGGCCGGCCGAGGTTCAGTCACCTCGGCCGGCCGTTGTCATGAAGGAAATGACGACTGCGGATCTGAAGCCGGCTTCAGCGGCCGTAGGTGACCTCAACGGAGGCCTTGGCAAGCGTATTGGCCCTGACATAGAAGCCAACCATGGCAGCCGGGGCGGTCTCGGGAAGCGGGAGCTTGTCCACCGAGAGTGCGTAGACGGTGAACTGGTAGTGGTGCGGCTGATCACCCGCCGGCGGGCATGCGCCGCCATATCCAGACATGCCAAAATCCGTGTGACCTTCGACAGCGCCTGCGGGAAGCTTTTTGTCACCGCTTGCGCCAGTGGCAACTTTCGAGGCATCTGCGGGAATGTTGAACACCGACCAGTGCCACCAGCCCGAGCCTGTGGGAGCATCCGGATCGTAAGCCATGATGGCGAAGCTCTTGGTCGCCTCAGGCGCACCCGACCAGGTCAGTTCCGGCGAGATGTTCTTGCCGGCGCAGCCGAAGCTGTTGAAGACCTGCGCGTCGGCCATGGACTTGCCGGCGACCAGATCCTTCGAGGTGAGCTTCATTTCGGCCTGTGCGGCCGTCGCGCCCAAGACGGACGTAGCGAGAAGTACTGCTGTGATGAAACGCATGCTGTTTTCCTGCGGTTGATAATGCCGGAAAACTATCGTCATTGCGCAAGCGCATCTGCCCCGCGATGCTCAACTTCTGCCCCGATCCGCTCAAAACGCTCGGAACCACTACGTACATGGCGCGGATTGACGCCAAACCGCTCCTTGAACCGCGCCGCGAATTGAGAAGGGGAGTCGTAGCCGACTTCAAGCGCAACCTGCGCCATCGGCAGGGTCGTCGTCTGGATGAGCCCCAAGGCGCGGTTCATCCTTGTATCGCTCAAGATCTCACTGAAGCCGGTACTTTCGGCGGCGAGCTTCCGCCTGAGCGTCGCTTCACTCATGTTGAACGAGCGGGCCGCATGGCCCAGCGTCCAATCAAAGGCCGGATCGCTTTCAATCATCTGCCGCAGCCGGTCCTCGAGCCGAGGACTTTGGCATTGACCCAGCACCGCTCCGCCGAGCGCAAACCAGGTGATGAGTTCGATCAAACGAGCCTTGGCAATGGAGCCGGGAAGCCTCGTCAAATTGCCGGGCTGACAGCAATAGTCGAACAATGCCGCTGCTTCCTCCGGCAGGTCCGAGGTGCCTGCCGGGACAGGCCTCGATGGAACGGCGATCGATCCCATCCTGATATAGGCTTCCTCGAACAGCGGTCGCGGAACAGGAAGCGCCAGGGTCTGATACTTCTGCGGCGCCTTAGGAATGTTCTCCATCGTCAACGGGCGATAGTCTGGCAGCAAGCCATAGGCGCCGGCTTCGAGGCGCAAAGCCTTGTCATCGGCCATGACGATCTTCGTTCCCGATTGCACCTGTATCAACAAGGGGCTCGTATTGACGAGGCGATAAAAACAGGCCCGCCCACCCTGACGGATCAAGGCCCTGGCCGGAACGGGAAAGACGTCGTCGAGCATATGTTCTCCGGCAAAAGGATGGATAAGAGCGGCGACCGGTAGAACCGGCATGAAGACATCCGTTGATCCGCGAATACCAAAACCGCGTGCCAGCGGCAACCTTTCGCCAGGAGCCGCAACCATATCTACCGGCTGTCGGAACTGCGTATATTTCTCGGAAGAGAGGGTGCATCGGGCTTCGAATCTGGATAATTCTTCTGCGGCAACGGTTACCCTACGGCAGAAGACCTCCCCCATGCCACGGGTAAGCCGGGAAGAATGTCACGCGAAAAACTCTTCTGAATGGATGTGCTTCGATGAAATCCAAGCCCCGAAACTTGAAAGCCACGGCCAAGCCGAACCCGGAACCCAAGCTGTCGCGCACCCACGCGCCCGCCGATCTATCGCCGGTGGACTGGCAGCGCGGCTTACGCCGCCAGTTCGGCCGGGGGCAGGCTTTCGGGCTCGAGAACCTGACCGACGAGCCGTTCTTCTCCGAGTTCCGCGTCAGCAATCCCGTTTCGAATTCCAGCTACAGGGTGGCGATTCGCGGCCGAGGCCCCGGGGGCAATTTCTGCTCATGCCCCGATTACGCCACCAGCGAACTGGGTACCTGCAAGCACATCGAATTCACGCTTGCCCGGCTGGAAAAGAAGCGTGGCGCCAAGACGGCGTTCGCGCGGGGCTATCAACCGGTATTTTCCGAACTCTACCTGCGCAATGACGGTCAAAGGCGTATCCATTTCCGTGCTGGAACCCAATGCCCGCCGGCCATGAAGGAGGCCGCCGCGGCCCTGTTCGACGCCGACCGCGACGGCATGCTGCCGGACGACCGCTTCGGCGAGCTGGAGCCTTTCATGGCCATGGCGTCCGACAGCGGCCATGAGTTCCGCGCCTATGACGATGCGCTCGACTTCATCGCTGGAAAAAGGGATGCGGAAAGACGGGCCTCGAAACTCTATCGGCTTTTTCCGCAAGGTGCCGCCGATCCCGGGCTGCAGACGCTCCTGAAGGTGCCACTCTATCCCTATCAGGCCGAAGGCGCGCTGTTTGCGACGCGGGCCGGCAGGGCGCTGATCGGCGACGACATGGGACTGGGCAAGACCATACAGGCGATCGCCGCTACGGAAATCCTGGCGCAGCATTTCGGCGTTTCGAGGGTGCTGGTGATCTGCCCGACCTCGCTCAAATACCAGTGGCAAAGCGAAATTGCGCGTTTTTCCGGCCGAGACGGAGAAAATGCGGCGCGTGTCATCAACGGTGGCCGGGCGGAACGGCAGAAGGACTTCGCTCTGGATGACTTCTGCAAGATCACGAACTACGAAAAACTCAAACCCGATCTCGACCTGATCACCGCCTGGGTGCCCGACCTCGTGATCGTCGATGAAGCGCAACGGGTCAAAAACTGGAACACCATAGCGGCGCGCGCCTTGAAAAGCGTCGACAGCGCCTACGCGATCGTTCTAAGCGGAACGCCCCTGGAGAACAAGCTGGAGGAGCTGGTTTCCATCGTCCAGTTCGTCGACCAGCACCGCTTGGGGCCGACCTGGAAGCTGCTGCACGAGCATCAGGTCAAGGATGAAGGCGGACGCGTCACCGGTTATACCGGCCTGGAAAAGATCGGCCAGACGCTGGCGCCCATCATGATTCGTCGGCGCAAATCCGAGGTGCTGCGGCAATTGCCCAGCCGGACCGACCAGAACCTCCTGGTGCCGATGACCGAGGGTCAGACACTTCACCATCAGGAAAACGCCGATGTCGTGGCGAGAATCGTCCAGCGCTGGCACAAGACGAAGTTCCTTTCCGACAAGGACCAGCGCCGGCTGACCTGCGCGCTCCAGAACATGGCATGTCGTGCAACAGCACCTATCTCCTGGACCAGGAGACCGATCACGGGGTCAAGGCGGACGAACTGGCGGCGCTACTGGACGAATTGTTCGCCGACCCCGAAGCCAAGGCGGTCGTGTTCTCCCAATGGACCCGCACCCACGATATCGTCATCCGCCGCCTCGAAGCGCGCGGAATCGGCTATGTCAGCCTCCATGGCGGCGTGCCGTCGGAAAAACGCCCGGCGCTGGTCGAGCGGTTTCGCAACGACCCCACGTGCCGCGTGTTCCTATCCACCGATGCCGGCAGCACGGGGCTCAATCTGCAGAATGCCTCGACGCTGGTGAACATGGATCTGCCGTGGAACCCGGCGATTCTCGAACAACGCATCGCCCGCATCCATCGCATCGGCCAGGCGCGGCCGGTGCGGGTCATCAATTTCGTCTCAAAAGGCACCATCGAAGAGGGCATGCTTTCGGTTCTGGCATTCAAGCGCTCTCTGTCTGCTGGAATTCTCGACGGCGGTCTTGGCGAGATTTCGCTCGGCGGCTCGCGCCTCAACCGCTTCATGAAAGAGGTGGAGAACGTCACCGGAAGCATGGGTGAAGGTGAGGCCGTGACACCGGCCGAGGAAGTGTCGAACTTCGTCATCGCCGATGACGCTGGATCCGCCGACGATCTCAAGGCCGGTGTCGAGCGAGACGCGGGAGCCAAAACGGCCGCGCGCACCGAAGCCGCCGGAGCGCCGCTGCCCCATGCCGCTTCCGATCCATGGCAAGCCCTGGCTCAGATCGGCGCGCAGGTTGTTGCCGCCTTGGCTGCGGCCAATGATTCCGATGCAACGGCGCATCCCTGGGTAGAGCGTGATTCGGCCACAGGTGCGCGGAGCCTGAAGATACCGCTTCCGCCGCCGGAAACCGCGGCGCAACTCGCCAATGCTCTTTCCGCGCTCGCCGACAGCCTGCGGGGCAGGATTGCGTGATCGGCGGCAGGCAGACGATGCTGCATGGTTGAAATCTGGCCAACCAGCGTTGGCCGCATCTCGGATCATGGGAACCATTTTGAATAAGAAGACCGGCACCTGGCGGAGTGAGCTTCGTCCACAGTCTCATCGCCCAGGGACTGGTCGGCCAGTTCGTCCTGATCGTGGCCTCATTGGCGCTTGGCAAAGACCTGCCGCAGGGCTCCGCGCCACGAGTTCGGTTAAAGACCGACAGTCTTCATCACAAACCATCGGTCTGTTGTCAATCGAGCATCGTGATCTGCGTACCGGAGTGACATCAACTATTAGAGTCCGCGCTGCCCCAGATCAGTGCATTTTCGCGCCTTGTGTTTACTTGTCATCGATGTCAACTCTGGTTTTGTCGGCAGCGTCCGCCCGGCCTTTCACGTGATCGATGAAGGCCCGCAGCTTCGGCATCACTTGATGACGGCTGGGATAGTAGAGGGACACACCCGGCGCCATCGGCGCGAACGCCTCCAGGACGCGAACGAGTTTTCCCGCCTTCACGGATCCGGCGGCGATTGGCTCCGGCACCTGCGCAAGCCCCATATCTTCGACGGCCGCTCCCAGCATGGTGGGAAAGTCGTGGGCGATCAGCGGCCCGGAGACAACAGCCTCGATCGGCTTTTTGCCGCTGACAAACGACCACGGCGCGATTGAGCCGTTCGAGCGGCGAATGCGGATGCAGGCATGCTGACGCAGATCGTCGATACGCTCGGGCCGCCCTCTCCGGCGCAGATATTCGGGACTGCCGACGACCACCAGCGGGAACGGCGGCGTCAGCCGGACCGCGACCATATCGGCTGCGATGAACTGGCCGAGCCGGATGCCGGCGTCAAATCCTTCGGCGGCGATATCGACCAGTTCCTCATTTACGGCGACCTCCACCTCGATCTCGGGAAAGGCCTGGCAGAAGGATGCAATCAGTGGCTCCAGCAGGATCGGCACCACTGCCGGCGGCACCGTGAGGCGCAATAGGCCGGCCGGTCGCTGCCCGAGGTCACGCGCAACCTCGCTTGCGGCGACCAGTTCCTCGAAGGCGGGCTTTGCGCGCATAAGGAACCGCTCGCCGGCTTCGGTCAGGCCGACACTGCGCGTCGTGCGGATGAAGAGCACTGCGCCGACACGCTCCTCGAGAGCGCGGACGGCCTGGCTGATTGCCGAAGGGGTTACCCCGAGGTCCGCGGCTGCTCTGCGAAAACTACGGTGCTGGGCAACGCTTAAAAACGCCTCAACGCCGTCGAGCGCGGCTTGCCTGACTGTGAAGTTCTGCTTCATACCGCATCGATATTATCGCGAATAGTCGATCGCGGGAAGCGGGCGTACATCTGGATCGCACAAATCAGGAGTGCCCCGATGTCGACGGAATCCATCTTCCAAACCCATCTCGTCCTAGGTTATGCCGCGTGGCTGCTTTGCTTCGGCGCCTATATTCTGCCCTGGCTCACGTCGATGGACAGGGTCAAGGCGCACCGCGCCATCGCCACTCTGCACAGCTTCCGCTTCTTCGGGCTCGTCTTCCTTCTCCCAGGCGTCGTCGGCCCCAACCTGCCTGCCAGCTTCGCCACCTTCGCTGCCTATGGCGACCTCGCGGCTGGGCTGCTTGCCATGCTGGCACTCATCACAGTCAGGATACGCCCGGTCTTCTGGCTGTTCGTCGTCGCCTTCAATCTGGTGGGAATGGGCGACCTCATCCTCGACTACTATCACGCCATCCAGGCCGACCTGCCGGCGCGGGCGGGGGAATTGGGCGCCGCATACGCGATCCCGATCATCTACGTGCCCCTGCTGATGATCACCCACGTCTTCGCATTCTATTTGCTGCTGTGTCCTCGGCCGAAGGCAACCCAGGCCCTCGCTGGCGAAGCTGCGGTATCTTAGGACTCCGCCGTCTCAAGCCCTGAACCTCGCGATAGTGTGGTGACGGAACCATCTGCCTCGCATATCTTGTCTTTGTGTTACCTGCGGGGCTCAAGCTCATGGCTCACTCCGAAAACCTTATTGCAACGGTCTCGACCAAAGGGCAGATCATTCTCCCAAAAACGATCCGCCAGCGGCGGGAGTGGGAGGCTGGAACGCGTCTCGTTGTCGAGGAAACCCCGGAAGGCGTGCTTCTGAAGCGGCTCCCTGCCTTTGCGCCGACGCGGCCTGATGGTGTGTTCGGCATGCTTCCCTTCGGCGGCGAGCCGAAAACTCTGGAAGAGATGGAAGCCGGCATGTTGGCCGAGGCCCGCCGCCGTGACGGCCCCGAATTCGCAGACGACATCTAACCCTTACCCGACCTGCGGACATAATCCACCAATGCGCGCAGCTTCAGCGGCTGCCTCTGACGCCTGGGGTAGTAGAGATAGAAGCCCGGAAAGGGTGGACAGAAATCCTCCAGCAGCGGCACGAGTTCCCCGCGGTCGATATAGGACTGGAAGGTCTCCACCATGCCGAAGGTGATGCCGGCTCCTGCGCAGGCCATGCGGATCATCATTCCCATGTCGTTGGTCGTGACGGTGGGATCGACGGAGACGTCGAAGTCGCGATCGTTTTCGGTGAACTCCCAGCGGTAAGGCGCCGTATCCGGGCGTGGCCGCCATCCGATGCAGGCATGGTTCTGCAGTTCGCGGGGGTGGCGGGGATGGCCGCGGCGCTCGAGATAGCTGCAGGATGCGGCCGCGCATTGTCGCTGCTCTTCGGAGACTGAAATCGCGATCATATCCTGTTCGATCACTTCGCCGAGCCGGACACCCGCATCGAAGCCGGCCTCGACGATATCGAATTCGTCATCGGTGATGGTGATATCGAGTTTGATGTCAGGGCAGGCTTCCATGAAGCCGGCCAGCAAGGTGCCGGACAGGAAGTTCTCGGCGATCGAGGACACGGTGATCCGCAGCAGGCCGCTCGGGCGCGCCTGCATTTCCCGCACTGTCTGCATCGCATCCTTGACCTGGCGGACCGATGGGCGAACCGCGTCGAAGAACACTTGGCCGGCTTCGGTCAGGCTGACGCTGCGCGTCGTGCGCTGGACCAGGGCGACGCCGACTCGATCCTCCAGGCGCTGCAGGGCCTGGCTGACGGCGGAGCGGGTGACGCCGAGCCGCTCGCCGGCGAGCCGAAAGTTGCGCGCCTCCGCCACCGCAAGAAAAACCGAAATGCCTTCGAGATCATCGACCATCGGTTAGCATTTCTAACCAAGGCATTCTGAATTGGCAACTTAATCGCTCAGATCCTCCGTACTATCTTTCAGTCGAGGTCAACGAAGGCTTCGAAAGGAAAGGCAATGCGAAGGATTTTCAAAAGCCCCCTCCTGCGGTTTTTCACGGCGGTGACCCTGGTTGGCGCGGCGACCAGTTCGTTCGGCGCCGATACCGTGAAGCACCGAGAAACTCAGCAGCAACAAACAAGCGAGAACAGAATGCAGCAACATCCCTATGTCGGCATGTGGGTTACGGATGATGGCCGCGTCCGCCACGAACTTCTGCCCAATGGCCGCTACGACGAAGCCCGCGGCAGCCGGGAAAGCGCCTACCGGGGACGCTACGAAGTCACCGGAAGCCACATCGAATATTGGGATGACACGGGCTTCACGGCCGACGGCGATTTCGTCGATGGCAATACCCTCCACCACGGCGGCATGGTGCTTCGGCGCAAATGATGTGCCGCCTGGAAGGCAACATCACACAGGAGAAGGCCGCATTTGACGGCCGGAAAGGATGACGATCATGTCCTCCCCAACCCCCATCTGGTTCATCACCGGTGCATCGTCCGGCCTCGGCCGGGCGCTCGCCGAAGCCGTTCTGGCCCGTGGCTGGCGCGCCGCCATGACGGCGCGCAGACCCGAGACCCTGGCAAATCTCACGGCAGAGCACGGGGACCGCGCGCTTGCCCTTGCACTCGATGTGACGGACAGCAACGCCATCGCCGGCGCCGTTCATGACGCCGAAACGCATTTCGGTGCGATCGACGTCCTCGTCAACAATGCCGGCTACGGCTACCTCTCGGCGATCGAAGAGGGCGACGATATTGAGATACGCGCCCAGTTCGAGACCAATGTCTTCGGATTGATCGATGTGACCAAGCACGTCCTGCCGGGTATGCGTTCACGCCGGCAAGGGCATATCTTCAACGTCTCCTCGCTTGGCGGGCTCGTCGCCTTTGCTGCAACCGGCTACTATCACGCCACCAAGTTCGCGGTCGAAGCCTTGTCGGAATCGCTTTTCCATGAGGTCAAACCGCTCGGCATCGATGTGACGATCCTCGAACCCGGCGCCTTCCGCACGGATTGGGCCGGCCGGTCGATGGTCGAATCCAGCACGATCATCGAAGACTATGCCGAAACGTCCGGCAAGCGGCGCCAGGCCACCCGCTCGATCTCCGGCAACCAGCCGGGCGATCCCGCGCGCGCGGCAACCGCGATCATATCAGCGTTCGAAGCGGACGCGCCGCCGCTGCGCCTGCTGCTCGGCGCGCCCGCCCTGAAGATCGCCCGAGAACGGCTGGATGCGCTGCGCGCAAACTTCGACGCCTGGGCAGAGACGACGCTCAGTGCTGATTTCCCACGCTAACC
Source organism: Rhizobium leguminosarum (assembly GCF_001679785.1). Taxonomy (NCBI): domain Bacteria; kingdom Pseudomonadati; phylum Pseudomonadota; class Alphaproteobacteria; order Hyphomicrobiales; family Rhizobiaceae; genus Rhizobium; species Rhizobium leguminosarum. Next base: position 4,368,630 of record NZ_CP016286.1, on the reverse strand, counting down.
GCCACGAAAACCCTCAGCCGCATCGCCAGGCGAGCGGCCCACACATGGAGCTTGAAATGTCTGATATCAAAGGAAAAGTCATTGCCATCACCGGAGCCAGCAGCGGCATCGGAGAGGCTGCGGCTAAGGTGCTGGCTGCCGCAGGCGCCCATATCGTGATCGGTGCCCGCCGCACGGAGCGCCTGGAGGAACTCGCCGGCGAAATCGCCGCAAAGGGCGGGTCGGTTCGCCTGCGAAAGCTTGACGTCGCCGACCGAGTGGATGTGGAAGCCTTCGCAGGCTTTGCCAAGTCCGAATTCGGCCGGTTGGATGTCATCGTCAACAATGCCGGCGTCATGCCGCTCTCGCCGCTCGACGCCCTCAAGGTCGACGAATGGGACCGGATGATCGACGTCAACATCAAGGGCGTTCTCTACGGCATCGCGGCAGCGCTTCCGATCATGAAGGCGCAGGGATCGGGGCAGATCATCAACCTGTCTTCGATCGGCGGCCACAGCGTCTCTCCGACGGCCGCCGTCTATTGCGCGACGAAATTTGCGGTGCGTGCGATCTCGGACGGATTGCGGCAGGAGACCGATCGTATCCGCGTGACCGTCATCTCTCCCGGCACGACGACATCGGAACTGGCCGACACGATCACCGATCCGACGGCGCGGGACGCTATGAAGGCTTTCAGGGCGATCACGATCAGCCCCGAGGCCGTCGCCAATTCCATCCTCTACGCCATCAGCCAGCCTGATGACGTCGATGTCAGCGAGATCATCATCCGGCCGACTGCCAGCCCGCATTGAGTGGCTGACACCGCTGCAGTTCCTGCAAAAGCGCAGAGCGGTTTTGCGTCCGGAATTGCGGAAAACGAAAGGCCTCCGCCGCCTAAAAACCCAGCGACTGCTGGGCAGGCAGCGGCGGTGCGAGGTTGACGCCTTCGAGCTCCAGCATGCGGGCCTTCGATGACGAACCGCCGGGCGCGGAAAAGCCGCCGATCTTGCCGCCGGCCGCAAGCACCCGATGGCAGGGAATGATCAGAGCAACCGGGTTCTTCGCCATCGCCTGGCCGACGTCGCGGGCGGCTTCCGGCCCGACGCCGAGCTCCTTGGCCAGCGCGCCGTAAGTGGTGGTGCGGCCCCAGCCGACACGCCTTGCCGCCGCATAAATATCCCGGAAGAAGGCATCCTGGCCGGCAAGGTCGAGTTCGACGCCGGAAAAATCCGTCTCTTCGCCCTGGAAGTAGCGTTTCACGGCGGCGACCGTCTCCAGCACAGCAGGCGTCGGCGCGCCGGCTTCGGCATCCGGCAGGCGGCGCAGCAGCAGCCGTTCGGTCGCTTCCGCTGATTTGGTCGGCAGTTGGAAACGGGTGATGCCTGCGTCGCTAGGCGATGCCGCAGAAACCACCCGCGGTTTCGAAGATGAGATAGTGGTGTATGGTCTCAGCCATGACACAGCCTCCGCGTTTTCGATGATTTCAAAATCGTATGGGACGGCCGCCGTTTCAACCCGTTTCTTGCGCGCGCCGCGCTTCCAGGAAATATTGCGGTGCACCCCCTGCAATGTCGGTCGAACTCCACTTTCAACCGATCCTGGGCGACGGTTCGGATGAGTGTGACGTCGAGCATATCGAGAAATTATGTTCTTCTTCTGTTCTTGATACCGTTTCCTTTCAGAGTATTCTTCGTCGCGTTTTGACAACGACGAGGTGGGTCATGACGACCTGAAATTCCATGAACCAAATGCCCCTCGACTTCGGAGACGACAAAAATGGGCGCGGACGGCGGAACGAAAGCTACGCCAGCGGAGATCGACTTTTCTTTGCGCTTTGTCCTCCTGATGCCATCGAGCAGCAGGCGGCCGCAATCGCCGATGACTATCGTCGAGCCTTCTCCCTTTCCGGCAGGCCGCGCCTGACGACATTGCATGTGTCGATCATCTGGGTCGGAGACTATCCGAAGCTGCCGGAGGATGTGGTCTTCGCGGCACGACAGGCCGGCGCCATGGTCGAGAGTGCGCCGATCGCAATCACCTTTGACCGGATCATGCGATTCCCGCAGGCGCGAGCGCTTGTGCTTTGCGGCGAGGGCGAACGGAAGCCGCTCACCCGAGTGCATGTCCAACTGGGCGTCGACATGCACAATGCCGGCTTGCGGCACAATATCAACCGCGATTTCACACCGCATATGACGCTGCTCTACGACCGCAAGACCGTGCCGCCGACGAGGCTCGACACACCCGTTTCATGGACGGCGTCCGAATTCCTGCTCATCCACAGTGTTCTCGGAAAAGCCGAACATCGGATCATCGATCGTTGGCCGCTGCTCGGCTGAGGCAATGATGTCTCCGGACCACGCTTGCGCTTGCCCTATTTCCGCTCATATAGCTCGGAATGCCTAACCGAGCGCTGGTTGCAAACGGGAACGAAGACAGCATGGACGTTTCAGAGATCATCATCCCTGGAGATACGCCGGGAACGGAGTGGCGGCTGCCGGTGCTGCGTTTTAAAGGTCACGATCCGAAGGCGCCGAAGATCTATATCCAGGCGGCACTGCATGCCGGCGAGCTGCCGGGAACGGTGCTGCTGCATTTCCTCTGCGAGCGGCTGCGGCAGGCGGAAAACCAAGGCGGGATCGCCGGCGACATCACCATCGTGCCGCAGGCCAATCCGATCGGTGCGGCGCAATCGCATTTCGGCGAGCTGCAGGGCCGTTTCGACCTGGGCTCACGCACCAATTTCAACCGGGATTTTCCGCTGATCTCCATTGTGGATCGCGCCACGCTGATCGAAGGCCTCGATGATTATCCGGCTACCGACAGGTTGAAGCGGCAGCTGCTGCACATGGCGCTCGGGGCCGATCTGGTGCTCGACCTGCATTGCGACGATGAATCCCTGCAATATGCCTATATCGACGAGGCCTTCTGGCCGGAGGCGGCCGATCTTGCCGCTGCACTCGACATGGAGGCCGTGCTGCTTTCCGACGGCGAGAGCTCAGCCTTCGAGGAGGCCGTCGGTTTTGCATGGAAATATGAAGTTCCCGGCGAACGCCGGCCCCGGCTGCCCGGCAAACTCTCCGTCACCGTCGAGCTGCGCGGCAAACGCGACGTCGATCCGGTGCTGGCGAAATCGGATGCGGACGGGCTCTGGCGCTTCCTCGCGGCACGCGGGATCGTTGGCGACGAAAAACCGGCGGCAACGGTATTTTCCGGTCCGGCCGTGCCGCTCGACAATGTCGAGATCATCCGCGCGCCAGAAGGCGGAGCCGTACTCTTCTATCGCGATATCGGCGAGAGGGTTGCGGAAGGCGATCTTCTGGCGACGATAGTCACCCGGCCCGGGCAGCCTGGCGGCAGCATCGAGCTTACCGCGCCGCAGGACGGGCTGATCCTCACCCGAACTTCCGACCGGCTGGTGCGGCGGCGCGGCGACCTGATGAAGATCGCCTGCGACGAACCCAGCAAGGCTTCGCGCAAGGCTGGCACGTTGGAGAACTGAGCCGGGACGGCTTTGCCGGCGGCGATTGCTGTCTGAAATGTCAATCAATTCGCAGCCGTCACAGTGCGCGTCGACGCGCTCGGGGATAAAAGGTCGCACGGCGTTTGCGCCGGCCTTCGTGCATGTTATCTCGCTGTCATCACAGGGAGATCGATCGGGCATGGCCGTCACCATCTACGGCATCAAGAATTGCGACACGATGAAGAAGGCCCGCAGCTGGCTGGAAGAACACCGCGTCGCCTATGAGTTTCACGACTACAAGGCGCTCGGTATCGACCGCGCCCATCTCGAAGCCTGGATCGACGAAGCCGGCCTCGATACCGTCCTCAACCGCGCCGGCACCACCTTCCGCAAACTGCCCGATGCCGAGCGCGAGAACCTGACCCGGGAGAAGGCAATCCAGCTGATGCTCGACCAGCCGTCGATGATCAAGCGGCCGGTGCTGGAGGCGAAGGGCAAGCTGCTGGTCGGCTTCAAGCCGGAGATTTACGCGGGTATGTTCGAAGGCTGACAGGCGGCCGGGTGAACTCACGAGGGAAAGAGATGTCCAAGACCACGCGCGCGACACAGCTTCTTTCGCAGGCAGGCATCGCTTTCACCGTTCATGCCTATGACTACGACCCCAATGCCGAGCGCGTCGGGCTGCAGGCGGCCGAAGCACTCGGCGAGGCGCCGCATCGGGTGCTGAAGACGCTGATGGCGGAGGTGGACGGCAAACCGGTCTGCGTCGTCGTGCCGTCGGACCGCGAAGTCAGCATGAAAAAACTTGCCAGCGCCTTTCACGGCAAATCGGCCAATATGATGAAGCCCGCCGATGCCGAGCGGCTGACCGGTTATCATGTCGGCGGCATCAGTCCTTTCGGCCAGAAGAAGACCGTGCCGACGGCGATCGAGGAAGCAGCCCTTGCCGAACCGCTCGTCTATATCAATGGCGGGCAGCGCGGGCTGCAGGTGCGGCTCAACCCAAAGGATGCGTTGAAGGCGCTGAAGGCCGTCGCCGCGCCGCTGATTGTCTGATCAGAGGAAGCGGTCGAGCAGGCCAGCGATCGTCCTCGCCTCGTTTTCGGCAAGCTTGCAGCCGATGTGGGTCTCGATCGATCTGGCATAGACGGTCCACATGCGCTCGCGAAGCTTTCGGCCGGCATCCGACATCACCACCCAGCGGCCGCGCCCATCCTCAGCGAAGGCCTCGCGCCGGACCAGGCCCTCTCTTTCCAGCCGGTCGATCAGCCGGGAAAGATTATACTGGGTCAGCAATGTCCGCTCCTCGATCTCGTAAGGGCGCAGCTTGCCGTCTTGCGAGCGCGCCAATTCCCACAGCACGTCGTACCAGGCAAGCGGCGGCATGCCGGCCGCCTTCAGGTCGGCTTCGATGGCGCCAAGCAACCGCTCGCGGGCGCGCATGATGCTCGTCCAGGCAGAGGTGACCGCTTCGCTCGGATTCGACGGTTTTTCAGACATAAATGCAGTTACATCTATCTTGAATTTGACTGCAAGCAGTATTAGATGCATTTACATCTACCATCATTACCAAGGAGAGCGCCATGAGCAAGCTTACCCTCGTCAGCCATCACCTGTGCCCCTATGTGCAGCGCGCCGCGATCGCACTGCTCGAAAAGGGCGTGCCCTTCGAGCGCATCAATATCGATCTTGCCAACAAGCCGGACTGGTTCCTGAAGATCTCGCCGCTCGGCAAGGTGCCGCTGCTGCGGATCGAGGAGGAGGACGGCAATCAGGCCGTGCTGTTCGAAAGCAGCGTCATCTGCGAATATCTGGAGGAAACGCAGCCAGGTGTGGCGCTGCATCCAAAAGACGCGCTGACACGTGCCCGCCATCGCGGCTGGATGGAATTCGGTTCGTCCGTGCTTTCCGATCTCTGGGGCTATGAGACGGCGCAGGTTGCGGACCAGCTGGACGCCAAGCGCACGGCGCTCATCTCCAAATTCGCAACTGTCGAGAAGGTGTTGACGGACGGGCCGTATTTCGCCGGCAACGACTTCAGCCTCGTCGACGCCGTCTTCGCGCCGGTCTGTCGGTATTTCGATCTCTTCGAGACGCTCGGCGACGGCGACATCTTCGAAGGGCTTGAGCGTGTAAAGCGCTGGCGCAAGGCGCTCTCCGAACGGGCGAGCGTCAAGGCCGCCGTTGGCGAAGACTACCCGCAGCGGCTGATGGAATTCCTCGAAAAACATAACTCGATCCTACTCAGGCAAGCTGCCGCCGCCTGAAGCGCGCCCGGCGGCCGGACATCTCATCCGGCCGCTTACAATTCGGGCAGCCGAGCGCTTCATTTTCGCCGCAAACGGGTCTAAGTCTTCCAGCCTCCCACCGTCGATGACAGAAGGCAGGTTGAACCATGACTTTCATGCCCCAGAGCCAGAGCACAGTTGATCCCGTCAAGCTGGAAAAGCTTGCGGAAGTCGCCGTCAAGGTTGGGCTGCAGCTGCAGAAGGGTCAGGACCTGGTGATCACCGCGCCTGTCGTCGCGCTGCCGCTGGTTCGCCTGATCACCAAACACGCCTATTTGGCCGGCGCCGGACTGGTCTCCGCCTTCTATTCCGATGAGGAAACGACGCTGGCGCGCTATCAGTATGGCAGCGACGAGAGCTTCGACCGCGCCTCCGGCTGGCTCTACGAGGGCATGGCCAAGGCTTACACCAACGGGGCGGCCCGTCTTGCGATCGCCGGCGATAATCCGATGCTGCTCTCCGAGCAGGATGCCGGCAAGGTCGGCCGCGCCAATCGCGCCAACTCCACCGCCTACAAGCCGGCACTGGAGAAGATCTCGAATTTCGACATCAACTGGAACATCGTCTCCTACCCGAATCCCTCCTGGGCCAAGGTGGTCTTCCCCGACGATCCGGAACCGATTGCGATCGCCAAGCTCGCCAAGGCGATCTTTGCCGCCTCGCGTGTCGATGTCAGCGATCCGGTCGCCGCCTGGGCCGAGCACAATGCCAATCTTGGCAAGCGCAGCGCCTGGCTGAACGGCGAGCGCTTCGCCTCGCTGCATTTCCAGGGACCGGGCACCGACCTGACGGTCGGCCTTGCCGACGGGCATGAATGGCATGGCGGCGCTTCCACTGCCAAGAACGGCATCACCTGCAATCCAAATATCCCGACCGAGGAAGTCTTCACCACGCCGCATGCGCTGCGCGTCGATGGCCATGTGTCGAGCACCAAACCGCTTTCGCACCAGGGCACGCTGATCGACAATATCCAGGTGCGCTTCGAGGGCGGGCGCATTGTCGAGGCCAAGGCCTCGCGCGGCGAAGAGGTGTTGAACAAGGTGCTCGATACCGACGATGGCGCGCGCCGGCTCGGCGAAGTGGCGCTGGTGCCACATTCCTCGCCGATCTCGGCGAGCGGCATCCTGTTCTACAACACGCTGTTCGACGAAAACGCCTCGTGCCACATCGCGCTCGGCCAGTGCTATTCCAAATGCTTCCTCGATGGCGCGACATTGAGCCAGGAGCAGATCAAGACACAGGGCGGAAACTCCAGCCTGATCCATATCGACTGGATGATCGGCTCCGACAAGGTCGATATCGACGGCATTAAGCCGGATGGTTCACGGGTTCCGGTGATGCGGCAGGGCGAATGGGCCTGAGCGGCATCATCGTGCGCTGACCGAGCCAGACGCTGGCAAGCACCATGGCAAAACCGCCGATCTGCACCGGCGTCAGGCTCTGGCCGAGCGCCAGCCAGCCGAGCAGGGTCGCGACCAACGGACTAAGGAAGCCAAGCGAGGCAACCGCCGAGGGCTCGATGCGCGATAGGCCACGGAACCAGAGCAGATAGGTGAAGGCTGCGCCGACCAGCCCGAGATAGGCAATGCCGGCAATGTTTGCAGCGGTCGGCATCGGCAGCGCCGGTTCCAGGAAAAAGGCAAAAGGCACCAGCAGCATGCCGCCCGCCGTCAATTGCCAGGCGGTGAAGGTGAGGTTTGAAACCGGCGTCGCCCAGCGGCGCGTCAGCACCGTGCCGAAGGCCATCGAGACCGCGCCGGCGAGACCAGCAGCGACACCTATCGGATCGAGCCCCGCCTTCGGTGTCAGCACCAGCAATCCAACGCCGGCCATGCCGACGAGACCGGCCAGCACGGCAAGCGGCCGGATCGTGTTGCCGAGAAAAAGCCGCGACAAAGCGATGACGATCAGCGGCTGCACGGCGCCGACCGTTGCGGCGACGCCGCCTGGCAGCCTGTAGGCTGAGACGAAGAGCATCGCCCAGAAGAACGAGAAGTTCAGCGCGCCGAGAACGAAAGCCCTTCCCCACCAGATTCCGAAAGGCAGCTTTCTGACCAGGAAGAGAAGCAGCAGGCCGGCCGGCAGGGCGCGCAGCATGGCAACCGTCAGCGGATATCCGGCCGGCAGGAAAGCGGTGGTGACGATATAGGTGCTTCCCCAGATGGCGGGTGCGAGCGCGGTTGCCATAAGATCGGCGACATAGCGTGAATTTGTCTTCATATCAAGAATCTCTATTTCAAGATAAATTCACATTACACCTTCTTATCTTGACGTCAAGATAATGAATGATATCGATGGAGCATGAGCGAAGACGGCAAAATGGATCATGTCGACAAGATTCTGGCGCAATGGCGACGGGAGCGGCCGGATCTCGACGTCGAACCGATGGGCATCCTCGGGCGTCTGAAACGCCTGAGTACCCATCTGGGCCGCGAGGTGGAGGCCGTGCTCATGAAGCAGGGGCTTTCGTCCTCCGCATTCGACGTGCTGGCGACGTTGCGCCGCGCCGGGGCGCCTCACCGGCTTTCGCCGGGGGAGCTTCTGGAGATGACCATGGTCAGCTCCGGCACGATGACGAACCGCATCGACCAGCTGGAGAAGGCGGGCTACGTCGAACGTATCCTCAATCCGGAGGATCGCAGGAGCGTGCTCATCGCGCTGACGGAAAAAGGGCTTGCGACGGTGGAGACCGCCGTCGATGCGCATGTCGCCAATCAGCACCGGCTGTCGAAAAACCTGAGCGCGGCCGACAAGGCGGAACTCGACAGGCTGCTACGCAAGCTTCTTGCGGACTTCGAATAGCGGCTATCGAACCGCCGATAGCAGCCTGCGCACGCGATCGAGATGCGCCCTGCGCTTTGCATCGGTGGCCCGGTCCATGTCGTGCAGGCTGAGCATGCGGAAATTCAATCCCTTCGAGCAGAAGGCGGCGATGCCGCGCTTCAAGAGCCGGCGTACCGGATCGCCCATATAGAGACGCACCAGCCACCAGGGCGAGCCTGTCGTCGTCAGTGCATAGAGCAGCCTGATATTGGTCAGCTGCGGCACGATACGGCCGCCAGCGGCATCATGGCTGAAGGCGACGCCGGGGGCGAAGACGCGGTCAAAGAAACCCTTGAGGATGGCCGGAAAATTGAACCACCATTGCGGAAAGACGAGGATCAGGCCATCGGCGGCCTTCAGGCGGATAACTATATCGGCAACGGCTGAGGTGTCATAGGGCTGGTCGAAATAACCGCTGCGCTCGGCCTTCGAAAGACGCGGATCGAAATCTTCGCGGTAGAGATCAAGCAGGTCGACAACATGGCCGGAGGCTTCCAGCGCCTCACGCGCAGTCCTTGCCACGGCAGCGGCGAAACTATCCTCCAGCGGATGGGCAAGCACCAGCAGGATCCGCATCGTCAGAACAGGCTTCCCTGCTTCGGCGGTTCTGCGGGTTTTGCGCTGCGCTTCTTGGCACCGGCCGGCGGTGTGCCGCCTTCCGTGGTCATCGCGCCGACACGGCCGTCGGCGAATTCGATGGCGATGCCCATGCCGGCGGAGAGGTGAACGGCCTGTGAGACCGGATTGTTATCCTCATCGCGAATGACGGCGTAACCGCGCTTCAGCACATTCTTATAGGAGAGCGACTGCAGCACGCGGTCCTGCGCGGAAAGCTCGGCGCGCGCGCGGGTCAGCTGGTGGCGGACCGCCGTATCGGCGTGGCGAGAAAGATTGCCAAGGCGTTCGCGACCGCGGTCGGTCTGGCTCTTCAGCCGGGCAGGCAGTGAGGCGAGGATGGTTTCGGCGCGATCGACGCGTGATTTCGAGCGGTCGATCAGCCGTTCGACCATGCGCTCGGCCCGGGCCATGCGCTCGTTCAGCGTCTGGCGGCGCTCGGCGATGCGGTTGGACAGCACATCAGGACGCAGATGCGCGGCGACGCGCTCGAAGCCGCGGCGCTTGTTGATGGTGTTGAGCTCCAACCCCCGGCCAAGGCCGGCGGAGGCCTCGTCGAAGCGGCGGCGCGGCAAAGCGAGAAGCTGGTCGATCGACGGCAATGCCCGCATCAGGGCGCGCACGGACTGGCGGCGCTGATCCATCTGCCGGTTCATGCAGCCCTGCAGGCGCGCGGCAAGAGCGGCGGCCTGCGCTTCGAGCTCCGCCTTGACGGGAACCGCCATTTCCGCTGCCCCTGTCGGCGTCGGCGCGCGGACATCGGCGGCATAGTCGATCAGCGTCCAGTCGGTCTCATGGCCGACGGCAGAGATCAGCGGTATCCGGCTTTCAGCCGCAGCACGCACGACGATTTCGTCGTTGAAGCTCCAGAGGTCTTCCAGGCTGCCGCCGCCGCGTGCGACGATCAGCACATCCGGGCGCGGGATGGCGCCTGAAGGTTCCAGCGCGTTGAAGCCGCGAATGGCGTTTGCCACCTCCTCGCCGGAGCCCTCGCCCTGCACCTTCACCGGCCAGACGAGGACATGCACGGGAAAGCGATCGGAGATGCGGTGAAGGATATCGCGGATCACGGCGCCGGTCGGCGAGGTGACGACGCCAATCACGCTGGGCATGAAGGGCAGCCGCTTCTTGCGGGTCGCATCGAACAGACCCTCGGCGCCAAGCTTGCGCTTGCGCTCCTCGATCAGCGCCATCAGAGCGCCGGCGCCGGCCGGCTCCAGCGTCTCGATGACGATCTGATATTTCGAGGAGCCGGGAAAGGTGGTGACCTTGCCGGTGGCAATGACTTCCATGCCCTCTTCCGGGCGGAACTTCAGCCGCGAAAACGTGCCCTTCCAGATGACGGCATCGATGCGGGCGCGGTCGTCCTTCAGCGCGAAATAGGCATGGCCCGAGGAATGCGGCCCGCGATAGCCGGAGATCTCTCCACGCACGCGAACCTGGTCGAAAGCGGTTTCGACGGTGCGCTTGATCGAGCCGGAAAGTTCCGAAACAGAATATTCGGCAAGGTTGGTCGGCGAATCGCCGTCGAAGACGTTGCTCATCCCCTCTTTCTATGTCCAACGGCGGCAAACGGAAAGATCGGCACTGGCATTGGGATCGGTTTTCCTGACCATTGAGATAGGTCGCGCGAGGGGTTCGTCGCCCTTGCGTCGAGCGCGCTCATCTCCTGGCATGCTGCACATGCAATCGTTGCAGCCGGGCCAACAAACAACAAAATCGAGTAAATATGTTTTGTGGCGGAACGGATAGTTAGAATACGCGTTTTACCCGAAAGGGATTGCTAACCACCGCAATACAAAGGCTTTTCGGCGAAGATCGCCGGTAAATCTTTGTTAGTTGGCGCTTCCTATGCTTCCCCTCGTTCTCTCTGGGAAGGTGCTGAAATGATTATTCTCACAGCAGCAGCATTGGGCGTCAGCGCCGGGCAGACGCGTTCGGCTGGCGTGATCGCGCTGGTCGCCGCGCTGATCGGAATGACATTCGCGTTGGCGGCGATAACCTCGCCCGGGCCGGTGTCTATTCTCGCATTCGTCTATGCCGTGCTCGGCTATAATGGCGGCCTCATGCTCTTCGTGCTCGGGCTCTATGCCAATCAGCGCCTTCGCCGCGCCATGCGCGTTACGCACTGACAGCGCGTTTTCACACTGATAAGCGTATCGCGATCTTTCAGTGGCTTCCCGCGGTTGATTGTACGCATGTCGTTGTCGCGACATGCTTTATCCCATCCTGAAGAGTGCCGGCGTCAATTCGTCGCCGGCCGATAGCGAAAGAACTGAACGCCCACGTTCGCCGCCTTCGGGAGCGGTTCCAGATAGGGTGGGATATTGCCCTTGCCGAGCTCAGCATAGAGCCCATCCGGCTTCAGCTTGGTGATCTCGCGGGTCTGCAGGTCGCCGGGGCAGAATGCAAGCACCGTCACGCCGGTCCCCTTCAGGAAGGCTTCCGCCTCCTGCGGCTTGGCCATGCCGATATGCAGCTCCGTCAGCATGCCGCCCTGATTGCGATGATAGGGCGCGGAGAGAACCCGGTTGGCGGTGAAGCGGAGGATGGGCACGCCCATTTCCGACGGCGCCGAGACCAGACCGGCCGGTAGCCCGGCGAGCGGCGCCAGCGCCGCTTGCGATGTGCAGGAAATCTTCTTTGCCGGCTCTGCCGCCTTCTTCGGCGCAGCATTCTGCATCTGCAGCGAGACAAATCCGCCACCGACGGCCCAGGCGGCCGGAGCACTGGCGAGCACGGTGACGATATAGACGAAGGCGGCTGCAACATTCTCGCTGTCGCCGTTGGAGATGCGGCGGACATCGATAATCAACAGGGCAAGCGGCAGGATGGAGATCAGGTTCGAGAACGTCGAACCGCGCACCTGGAGCAGCGCGATAGCCCAGCTCGTCATCAGCAGGAAGAGCAGGACCAGATGGATCTGCACGCGGTCACGCTGAACGACACGGAAGATGCAGACGGCGATGCCGAACAGGCCGGCCGCATAGAAGGCACCGATCGAGAAGGGGTCCGTGCGTCCGAGAGCGAAAACCGACTGCGCTTCCGAAACATTTCTGAGCCAGAGCTCGACCAGCATCGGGTCGAGACCGGCCAGCGGATCGCTCAGGCATTGCGGTGCGATCACGATCGCCGAACCGAAAACACCGGCGCCGACGACGGCGAGTGCGGCAAAGCGCAAGTGCCGGCGCAGGCGGCTGGCAAAAACCGCCGAAAACAACAGCAACCCGCCGCCGATCGCCGCCAGGCTGTAATAGCCGAGCGAGAGATTGTCGCAGGTGACCATTGAATAAAGCCGGGGCGGCACCGTTGCGAAGAAGAGGATGCTGATCGCAATCGCCAGCGCCAGCCCGAAGGCCCTCGCGGCGGCAGCGAAATCTTCGCCCTCCCATGCCCAGAGCAGGGCAATGGTCAGGCAGACGGCGGCGACGAAAGGTGTCGTCTCGGCGCCGATGGCGATGGCAACCGCTGCCGCGATGCCGGCGACCGCATAACTCCAAGCGCGACGCTCGGGATCCAGCAGCATAGCGATCATCGTCGCGACCAAAGCCAGCTGTGCATTGTGATGATCGATGGCGCCCGGCGCGAAGCGGTTTCCGGTGTAGATCGCAAGACCGGTCAAGCCGAGACTGATATGCATGGCGGCAACACCGCCGATGCGCCGGCCGGCAACCGCCATGGCGAGCATGGCGGGCAGGATGAGCGATACCGGCCAGACGGCGAGCGCCAGCGCTTCAGCCGTCTCGCGGGGCGCAAACAGGCCAAAGAACCAGATCAGCGAGGCGATCGGCAGATCGATCAGCCGCGACCAATGCATCAGCGTGCCGCCGTCGAGGCCGAGACGGTATTGCATCAGATCGAACCAGCCCTGCCCGGCCAGAAAATCGCGAACCTCGACGAGACGCATTCCGTCATCATTGTCGGGGCCGACGTAATCGGTAGCGCCGGAAAGCTTGGTGATGAGGATGGCGACAGCAAGGATGACGCTATAGGCGATGACGGTTGGCCAGAGACGCGTCAGCAGGTCGCGCAGCCCGCCCCTGGGAGCGGGCAGCCCGCCCCTGGGAGCGTCGATCGCGGAGGATGCATGGGGGATCGGCTGCACAGCGTTCATTGTGGTTAGCGGTTCGTTTCGATACCCGAACTTTAGCCGCCGCCGATCAAGAAAGTGTAAAGCCGTTTGTGGCAGCTGCCGATTTTGCCTGCGTCATAGGGTCTTATTAACGGCGCGTGATTTAGGTTGAGCGCGGCTTTAAGTGTAACGAGTAGAGTCATGGCCCGATCGCGTACCGATAATCTGAATATTGCCGTCCTGCTTCCCTGCTATAATGAAGCGGCGACGATCGGCCCTGTCGTCCAGGGCTTCCGGGCGACGCTGCCCGATGCTGCGATCCACGTCTACGACAACAATTCCACCGACGGCACCGCGCTGCAGGCAATGCTCGCCGGCGCGCATGTCGTGCGCGAGCGGCGTCAGGGCAAGGGCCATGTCGTGCGCCGCATGTTCGCCGATATCGACGCCGACATCTACATCATCGCCGACGGCGACGGCACCTATGCACCCGAGGATGCCGAGGAACTGGTGCGCACGCTTCTGACCGAGCGCGCCGACATGGTGGTCGGCACAAGGCGCGGTGTGCACGCCGATGCCGGCCGTCAGGGCCATGCGCTCGGCAACCGGCTTTTCAACCTGCTCTACCGGATGATCTTCGGCCCCGACTTCACCGATATCTTTTCCGGCTACCGCGCGTTTTCACGCCGATTCGTCAAGAGTTTCCCGGCGGTATCTGGCGGCTTCGAGATCGAAACCGAGATGTCCGTGCATGCCTCGCGGCTGAAGCTGCCGGTCAGCGAGCTGGAGCTCGACTACGGCCGCCGGCCGGAAGGCTCGCATTCCAAACTTTCGACATTCCGCGACGGCGCCAGGATCCTCTGGATGTTCGCGATGCTGATGAAGGAAACCCGGCCCTTCGCCTTTTTCAGCGCGATCAGCGCCACCTTCATGCTGGCGAGCCTCGGCTTCATGGCGCCGGTGCTGGCGGAATATTTCGAAACGGGTCTCGTCAGCCGCATGCCGACCTGGGTGCTGTCGACGGCGCTGATGATGATTTCCTTCATGCTGTTCACCGCCGGCGTCATCCTGGATTCCGTTGCGCGCGCCCGCGCCGATCAGCTTCGTATCCATTATATCGGCCTGGAGAGGCCGAGCGCGACGAAGGCGCCGCTCAGCGATGCAGGGCCGGTATCCCGCGCGCGTCACCGCAAGGCGGATGCGGCATGAAAAAGCTCATCCGCTTCACTATTGCCGGCGGCATCGGCTTCCTCGTCGATGCCGGCATCCTGTCGGCGCTGCTCGCACTGACGCCGCTCGGGCCGTTTCTGGCGAGGCTCGTGGCGATCGCCTTCGCCATGGCGGCGACCTGGGCTTTCAACCGGAGCTTCACCTTCGATCGCTCCGGCCGTTCGCTTGCCGCCGAAGGCTTTCGCTACGGCTCGGTCGGGGTGACGGCAGCGCTCGTCAATTACGGGCTCTATTCCGCGCTTCTGCTGTCGCTGCCTGCGCTTCAGCCGTTGGCGGCCATGGTGATCGCCAGCGTCGCCTCGATGATCTTCAGCTTCTTCGGCTATTCGCGCTTCGTCTTCCGCGCCGAGTGATCAGAGCGCCGCTCTAACCCTGTGAAGTGGCGCATAATCCTTTCCGAAAATCGATTCCGATTTTCGGGGTTATGCGCTAGACTGCCTCCCAGCCGTCCTTCTCGCTGGCCCGGTAGATCGCGTCGATCACCTTCTGGTTCAGCTTCGAATTTTCGAGCGTGACGATCTCTTCCTTGCCGTTCGTCACCGCCCGGGCGAAGGCCTCGACCTGCCGCTTGTACTGGCGGCTGTCCTGGAAGCGGAAGATGCGCGATTCAGAGTGGCTGCGGTCGGCAAGCTCGATCTCTTCCGGCCCCCAGCGATTGGCGTTGAACGGCGACTTGACCTCGATGTACCCTTCGGTGCCGTGGAAGACCATGACCTGGCGGTTGGCCATCTGCGTCGAGATATAGAAGCTCAGCTCGAAATCGCCGAAATCGGCCTTGACGCTCGAATAGATATCCGTGCCGAAATCCGGATCGCGCTCGGTGATCGCCTGGATCCAGAGCGGCTCCTTGCCGGTGGAAAAACGCGTGCCCATGACGGGATAGACGCCGATATCGGGAAGGCCGCCGCCGCCGAGCTCGGGGACGTTGCGCATGTTGGCGGGGTCGCGGTTGAAATAGGTGAAGGCGCCCTGCACATGCCGGAGCGAACCGATGGCGCCCTCGTCGATCAACGAGCGCACCTTCTGCCAGACCGGCGAATAGGTGATCATATAGGCTTCGGTGACCACCACCCGGTTGCGGTCGCGGGCGGCGATCACGTCGTCGATATCGCCGGCCTTGAGTGCTATGGGCTTTTCGCAGAGCACGTGCTTGCCGGCATCTGCCGCCTTGATCGACCATTCGATATGCTGCGAGGTCGGCAGCGGAATGTAGACGGCATCGATGACGTCGGAGGCCAGCATCTCCTCGTAAGAGCCGAAGGCATGCGGCACTGAGAAGCGGTCGGCCATCTCCCTTGCACGCGTGAGATCACGGCTGGCAATCGCCGTGACGACGCAATTCTCCGCATCCTGGATCGCCGGAACGACGTTGTCGCGGCCGATCTTCGCCGTTGAAATGATACCGAAACGCAGCATGATCCAAGTCTCCCAAACTGATTTCCGCGAACCATATTCAGGCCTCAGCTGCGGCGCAATGGCGCGGCCTAAAATCACGGAAGTTTGCCTTCCCGGATGCGCGGATCGCACTAAATGGTCAGGGCGGCATTCTGCCGTATCCGCGATTTCAATTCCTTCACACTTCTGGAGAGCGTCATGGAAATGCGCCGGCTTGGAAAAACAGGTCTATCGGTCGCGCCGATCGTCATCGGCGGCAATGTCTTCGGCTGGACGGCCGACGAAAAAACATCCTTCGCCATTCTCGATGCCTTCTTCGACGCGGGCCTGAACACGATCGATACGGCCGATGTCTATTCCTCGTGGGTTCCGGGCAACAAGGGCGGCGATTCCGAGGAGATCATCGGGCGGTGGCTAAGCCAAGCCAAGGTCTCCCGCGACAAGGCCGTTATCGTCACCAAGGTCGGCTCCGACATGGGGCAGGGAAAGACGCTGAAGGAGACCTATGTCCTGAAAGCGGTCGAGGATTCGCTGCGCCGGCTGCAGACCGACTATATCGACCTCTATCTCTCGCACTGGCCGGATGAAGATACGCCGCACGAGGAAACGCTCGGCGCCTATGCCAAGCTGAAGCAACAGGGCAAGATCCGCGCCATCGGCTGCTCGAATTATGACGCGACGCTGCTTCAGGTTTCCTTCGACGCTGCCGAAAAAGCTGGATTGCCGCGTTACGATGTGTTGCAGCCGGAATATAATCTCTATGAGCGCGCGAGCTTCGAGGGGCCGCTTGCCGATCTCTGCGTCAAGGAAGACATCGGCGTCATCACCTATTTCAGCCTCGCCGCCGGCTTCCTCACTGGCAAATACCGCAGCAAGGCCGATACGCAGGGCCGTGCACGCGAGGGCCGCGTTTCGCAATATCTCGACGACAAGGGCCTACGTATTCTGGCCGCGCTCGACACAAGTTTCGGCCGAGACCGGTGCAGCGCCGGCAGAAATTTCGCTCGCATGGCTGCTGCGCAAGAAGGGCGTGACGGCGCCGATCGCCAGCGCGACCAACCTTTCGCAGCTTGAAAGCCTGGCGAAATCGGCGACACTTGCGCTTTCCGATGAGGCGATGGCGCTGCTCGACCAAGCCGGTGCCTGAAAGAAAGAGACGCCATGACCGTGACGATACGTGATGCCCGCCCCGAGGACGAAGCCCGCTGGCGCGAGCTCTGGGCGGCCTATCTCGCCTTTTATGACGTCACCGTCGATGCCGATATCACCGATTCCACATGGCGCCGGGTCTTCGATCCGGCGTCGGCGATCGCGATGCGCGTCGCCGACGTCGATGGCCGGATCATGGGCTTTGCGGTCTATCTCACCCATGAAGGCACGTGGATCCGCGGCAGGGACTGCTATCTCGAAGACCTGTTCGTCGATGCCGATGCGCGCGGCAAAGGTGTCGGGCGGGCGCTGATGGACGATCTGGTTTCGACCTGCAGAGCCGAGGGCTGGTCGCGGCTCTACTGGCATACGAGCAAGCAGAACAGAACCGCGCGAGCGCTCTATGACAGCTATGTCGAGAGCGACGGCCATATCCGCTATAGGATCACCTTTTGAGCGATGGAAAATTCCCATACCATTCGGAATGATCGCCTTTCCAATTGGCCATACCCGGTTTGGTCAGGATGCCGCGCGGGCTGATATAGCTCTGGATCACCCGCCTCGGCCGTTCGTGCCACTGGATATTGAAGGCCCAGAGCTTCGGGAAAAAGCAGAGCGAGGCATAAGGCAGGTGGTCGTGAATCCACCAGGCGAGCCGCTGCCAGTCGCTTTCATCGTGGTAATGGTCAATCATCCATGGCACGGCAATGCAGACGGCCGCGCCCATGCAGCCGTCAAAATCCCTCATATCCCAGATGTGATGCGCTGATGTGGCGGTATTGGTCGAACAGTTCAGCTTGTTCTCGTTGCCGAACCTGTTGACCGCGGGCGAACGATAGCCGGAACGGATGTGCAGGCGCCCGAACGTCGCCTCCAGCGGCTCCAGCAGTTCCTCGCAAAGCCTCTTGCCCGCCTCGATCGCCAGATCGGGATCTTCGGGGATATTGGGGATGCGATGGAAATCGGCGATTTCGGAATGCAGGAAATCGCGGAGGAAGAAGTTTTGCGACAGCCGCACGCGGCCGAGATCCTCCAGACCCTTCATCGAATTCGGCTTTCGCATGACCTTACCCCCACATCGACGGCAGGAATCATCGCCCGGCACCGATTTCCAGTCCACCCGAAATCGATCGGGAACAATTAGCGCGATCTTCGCTTCTTAATGTGTCGCCGCATTCGCGGTTTTCCCCAGAACAAGGATTGAGAAAATGGCCAAGGAAAAGACGTTGGAAGATCTCTTCTACGACACGCTGAAGGACATCTACTTCGCCGAACGGCAGATTTTGCGCGCCCTGCCGAAGATGGCGCGCGCTGCCCAATCCCCCGATTTGAAGGCGGGCTTTGAAAAGCACCGCGAGCAGACCGAAGTACATGTCGAGCGCCTGCAGCAGGTTTTCGAACTGATGGGCAAACGCGCGCAGGGCAAGACCTGCGAGGCGATCCAGGGCATTATCGCCGAGGGCGAGGAAATCATGGAGGAATTCAAGGGCACGGCGGCTCTCGATGCCGGCCTGATTTCGGCCGCCCAAGCCGTCGAGCATTATGAAATCGCCCGTTACGGCACGCTGAAGACCTGGGCCGCGACCCTCGGCCTCAAGGATGCCGTCAGCCTGCTCGACCAGACGCTGCAGGAGGAAACGGCCACCGACAAGACCCTCTCTCAGCTCGCCACCACGGCGGCAAACCAGAAGGCAAAGGCTGCCTGATGCACACGGCGCCCTAATGAGAACGGGCGGCCCGGTTTCCATTCATTACCGGCCGCCCGTATCCTGTTCGCTGTATCTGAAGAAATCGATGAAGGCGCGTAGCGCCGGCCGCATCTGCCGCCGGGTGGGATAATAGAGAAACGGTCCGGCATAGGGCGCGCACCAATCCTCCAATACCCGCACAAGCTTGCCGCTCGCCAGTTCGTCATCGACCCGCATGTCGAAGAGATAGGCAAGTCCGGCGCCGTTCAGCGCCGCAAGCAAGGCCAGCCGGTCTTCGCTGACGATCAGCGGCCCATCGACCGAAACGACAAGTTCCTGCCGGTCCTTTTCGAATTCCCAGCGATAGATCGAGCCATTGGTGAAGCGCCGCTTGATGCAACGGTGATTGACGAGATCGCGCGGATGCTCGGGCTTCGGATGGTGCTCGAAATAATTGGGCGAAGCGGCGATCACGGTCGTCAGATTGGGCGAGATCCTGACGGCGATCATATCGGCCGCGAGGCTCTCTTCCAGCCGGATGCCGGCATCGAAACCCTCCTTGACGATATCGGTGAAACCATCCTCATTGGCGATTTCCAGGGTGATATCGGGATAGAGGTTGAGAAAGTCGCCGAGCCGCGGAGCAAGCAGCAGATCGGAGGCGAAGCGCGGCGCGGTGATGCGCAGGTTTCCGGCCGGCTTGGCACGCGTGTCGCGGACCGCCTCCAAGGCAATATCGATCTCCTCGAGCGCGGGACGAAGTCTTTCGAGCAGCAGGCGGCCCTCTTCCGTCGGCGCGACGCTGCGGGTGGTGCGCGCCAGAAGCCGCACCCCCAGACTTTCCTCGAGGCTCGATATCGCATGGCTGATTGCCGAGGGCGCGACGAGGAGTTCCTTCGCCGCCGCCCGGAAGCTGCGATGCTCTGAGACAGCGGCGAGAACGGCGAGTTGCGAGAGCTGTGTTCTGTTCATTGATCGAAATGATAGAACAACCTGTTAGAAACTGCATGTATTTTCTGATTGATAGCGCAGCGATATGGTCTCCTCGTACCGCAACCATCCAAAACAGGATGATTTCAGGCCGGACGGCCTAAAATCTGAATCCTGTTCTGAATTAAATAGTTAGAGCATGATGTCGTCCGAAAACCGCTCACACTTTTCGGCATCATGCTCTGGCGGCTCAAAATCAGCTCAGAGGAGCACATCATGAAAATCCGGAAACTCGGAAACGATCTGACCGTCTCTGCCGTCGGCCTTGGCTGCATGGGCATGAGCTTTGCCTATGGCGCCAGCGACGATGCGGAATCAATCAGGACGCTGCATCGCGCCATCGATCTCGGCGTCACCTTCTTCGACACCGCCGAAGTCTATGGTCCCTTTACCAACGAGGTTCTTCTCGGCAAAGCGCTGAAGCCGTTCCGCGACCGCGTGGTGATCGCCACCAAATTCGGCTTCAAGATCGATGCCAGCAAGCCGGGTGCTGCCGCCATCGCCGGTGTCGACAGCCGCCCCGAGCATGTGCGAGTCGTGGCCGAAGCCTCGCTGAAACGCCTCGGCATCGAGACCATCGACCTCTTCTACCAGCACCGGGTCGATCCCAACGTGCCGATCGAAGAGACCATCGGCGCGATGGCGGAGCTGGTGAAGCAAGGCAAAGTCCGGGCGCTCGGGCTTTCGGAAGCGGGAAGCGCCACCATTCGCCGCGCCCATGCGGTCCATCCGATCGCAGCCCTGCAGAGTGAATATTCGCTCTGGACGCGCGACCCGGAAGAGGAGGTGCTTGCCACCTGCCGCGAACTCGGCATCGGCTTCGTGCCCTACAGCCCGCTCGGCCGCGGCTTCCTGACCGGATCAATCCGCAAAGTGGAGGATCTCGCTGCCGACGATTTCCGCCGGC
Source organism: Rhizobium leguminosarum (assembly GCF_001679785.1). Lineage (NCBI taxonomy): Bacteria > Pseudomonadati > Pseudomonadota > Alphaproteobacteria > Hyphomicrobiales > Rhizobiaceae > Rhizobium > Rhizobium leguminosarum. The sequence continues at coordinate 4,348,031 of NZ_CP016286.1, read as the reverse complement.
AGGTGCCGCGGTTCCAGGGGGAAAATTTCGACGCCAATGCCGCCCTCGTCGCGACACTCGAGCGGCTTGCCGCCGAGAAGGGCGTGACGGCGGCGCAGCTCGCGCTCGCCTGGGTGTTGAACCAGGGCGACGACATCGTGCCGATCCCCGGCGCGCGCAAGCTTCACCATCTCGAACAGAATGCGGCCGCTGCCGATATCGTGCTGAGCCCGGCGGAACTCGAGCAGCTCAGCCAAGCGATCCCCGTCGGACAAGTGGCCGGCAAGCGCTATTCGGACGCATCGCTTGCCATGACGAACATCTGAACCTGGAAAAGCTCGGTCGGCCACAACCGGCCGGGCTTGCCTTCGGGCCCGGCGAAACTATCTAATGCCATCTCTGAGAACGGGATGACAATATGTCGGACAGGCAGGCAGTCGAACAGACGGTTCATCTCTATGTCGAAGGCATGGCCTTCGCCAATGAGGCAGCCTTGAAAAAGGCCTTTCATCCGAAAAGCTCGATCATCGGCCATTACGAAAATGCCGTCGAATGGCTGACGCGGGACGAATTCATCGCCGCGATCCTGCAGGAGGAGCCGGCGCCGCCCGGCACGCAGCCCTACATGGACATTCAGAGTGTCGATGTCGAGGGTGAGGCGGCGAGCGTCAAGGTCACCGACGATTTCGCCGGAATGCGCTTTACCGATTATCTCTCGCTGCTGAAGATCGACGGCCGCTGGACGATCGTCAGCAAACTCTTCCACCTGCATCGGTGAAAAGACCGGCCGCCATTCGCGACCGGTCCATTATCTGGCGACGTTGGATGAAGCTCAGCTTCTGAGGACACCGCCGGTGAATTTCATGACGCTGGCGACGATCTTCTGCGTCAGCGCCTCGAAATCCTCGTCCGTCAGCGTGCGCTCGACCGGCTGGATCTGCACCTCGATCGCCACCGATTTCTTGCCGTCGCCGACCGATGCGCCCTCGAAGACATCGAAGACATTTACACCGGTGACCAGCTTACGGTCGGCGCCGGTGGCGGCCTTGACGATGGCGCCGGCTTCCACCGTCTTGTCGACGACGAAGGCGAAGTCGCGCCGCACCAGCTGGAAGGGCGACAGCTCAAGCGCCGGCTTGGTGCGCGTCGCCTTGCGCTTGGCCTCCGGAATGGCGTCGACATAGACTTCGAAGCCGCAGAGAGCGCCGGAAACATCGAGCGATTCCAGCGACAGCGGATGGAATTCGCCAAAATAGCCGAGCACGACCTTTGGCCCCATCTTGATCGTGCCGGAGCGGCCGGGGTGATACCATTCCGGTCCACCCTGCTCGATCTGGATATTGCCCATCGGCAGGCCGCAGGCTTCGATGACAGCGAGCGCATCGGCCTTGGCGTCGAAGACGTCGACCGGCTTGCCGCCGCCCTTGGCGGAGTTCGACCAGGCGCGACCGGCGCCGGCAAGCGAGGCCGTGCCGCGGCGAATGCCGCCGGCGACGCGGCGCTGACCGTCCGGCCTGTCGTTCTCATAAGTGCCGGAGACCTCGAAGAGGGCGACGTCGCCATAACCCTTGTCGGCATTGCGCTGGGCAGCAGACAGCAGGCCCGGCAGAAGCGACGGGCGCATATCCGACATTTCGGCGGCGATCGGGTTGGCAAGCTTGAGGGCGGGCGAGCCGCCGCCGAAGAGCTTGGCCTGGTCTTCGGGAATGAAGGACCAGGTGACGGCTTCGAGCATGCCGCGCGCGGCGAGCGCGCGCTTGGCGAGGCGGGTGCGGATCTGTAGCGTCGTCAGGATCTTGGCGTTGACGGCCGCATGGCTTTCAAGCGGCGCCGGCTTGATATTGTCGACGCCGTGAATGCGCATGACCTCCTCGACGAGATCGGCCTTGCCGTCGACATCGGGACGCCAGGAGGGAACGGCAACGGAGCAGGAGCCAACCTCACCGTTGCCCATGGTGACCACGAAACCTAGCCGGGTCAGGATCTGCTTCATCTCTTCGACAGGAATATCGAGACCGGTGAGGCGCTTGACCTCGGAGAACGGAAATTCGACGATTTTCGGTTCGTAACCCTTGTAGCCGACGATCTCGGCCTTGGCGGCCTTGCCGCCGCAAAGCTCCAGCACCAGTTCCGTCGTACGCTCGAGGCCGGGGACCATATATTCCGGATCGACGCCGCGTTCGAAGCGGTAGCGGGCATCGGTGATGATGCCGAGGCTGCGGCCTGATTTGGCGATATTCATCGGATCCCAGAGGGCGGATTCGATCAGCACGTCGACGGTGTTTTCATCACAGCCGGAATGTTCGCCGCCCATAATGCCGCCGATCGATTCGATACCATTCTCGTCGGCGATGACGACGTTGTTCGGCGACAGCTTGTATTCGCGCTGGTCGAGCGCCAGCACCGTTTCGCCTTCCTTGGCGCGGCGCACAGTAAGGTTGCCCTTGACCTTGGCGGCGTCGAAGACGTGCATCGGCCGGCCCTGATCGAAGGTCATGTAATTGGTGATATCGACGAGCGCATTGATCGGGCGCAGGCCAATGGCGAGCAGCCGCTGCTGCATCCAGCGCGGGCTTGGACCATTCTTCACGCCGCGCACGAGGCGCAACGCAAAGCCCGGGCAGAGCTTCGGATCGTCGAGATCGAGCGTCAGCTTCACCGGCGTCTCGCCTTCGACGGCGAAGGACGGGGCGGGCCGCGTCTTCAGCGTGCCGAGGCCGGAGGCGGCGAGATCGCGGGCGATGCCGTGGATCGAGGTGCAGTCCGGCCGATTGGGCGTCAGGTTGATCTCGATCACGGGATCGTCAAGATGAGCATAGGCGGCATAACTCCGGCCGACCGGCGCATCGTCCGGCAGGTCGATGATGCCGTCGTGACTGTCGGAGATCTGCAGCTCCTTTTCGGAGCACATCATGCCATGGCTTTCGACGCCGCGGATATTGCCGACGGCGAGCGTCACATCGATACCGGGAACATAGGTTCCGGGCGCTGCGAAGGCGCCGACGAGACCGGCGCGCGCATTCGGCGCGCCACAGACGACCTGGACCGGCGCGCCGGATCCGGTATCGACCATCAACACCTTCAGACGATCGGCCTGCGGATGTTTTTCGGCCGAGACGACCCTGGCGATGACGAAGGGCTTGAAGGCCGCCTTGTCGTCAACATCCTCGACCTCCAGCCCGATCTCGGTGAGGCGCGTGCAGATTTCATCGAGGCCGGCATCCGTTTCCAGATGCTCTTTCAGCGAGGAGAGCGTGAATTTCATCGTCCCAATTCTCCGTTCAAGCGCTGAGGCCGCCGAACAGCGTCGGCATGTCGAGCGTGCGGAAGCCGTAATGCGTCATCCAGCGGACATCGGCGTTGAAGAAGTCGCGCAGGTCGGGCATGCCGTATTTCAGCATAGCGATGCGATCGAGGCCCATGCCCCAGGCAAAGCCCTGATATTCGTCCGGATCGAGCCCGCCGTAACGCAGCACGTTCGGGTGGACCATGCCGCAGCCAAGGATTTCCATCCAGTCGCTACCCTCGCCGAACTTGACGATCGGACCGGAGCGGTCGCACTGGATATCGACCTCGAAAGAGGGCTCGGTGAAGGGGAAGAAGGACGGGCGAAAACGCATCGTCACGCTGTCGACCTCGAAGAAGGTCTTGCAGAATTCTTCCAGCACCCAGCGGAGGTTGGCGACATTGGCCTTCTTGTCGACAACCAGGCCCTCGACCTGATGGAACATCGGCGAATGGGTGGCGTCCGAGTCCTGGCGATAGGTCTTGCCGGGAATGATGATACGGATCGGCGGTGTCTGCGCCTCCATGGTGCGCACCTGCACCGGCGAGGTGTGGGTGCGCAGCACCTTGCGCTCGCCATTCTCATCCGGGTTGAAGAAGAAGGTGTCGTGCATCTCGCGGGCCGGATGGCCTTCGGGGAAATTCAGCGCGGTGAAATTGTAATAATCGGTCTCGATGTCGGGACCTTCGGCGATCGAGAAGCCCATGTCGGCGAAGATCGCGGTGATCTCGTCGACGATCTGGCTGATCGGATGGATACGGCCGCGCTCGGCCGGCGAAGAGCGCACCGGCAGGCTGACATCGACCGTCTCGGCCTTCAGCCGCGCATCGATCGCCGCTTGCCGGAGCGTCGTCTTGCGGGCGGTGAGCGCCTCGGCCACCGCGTTCTTCAGGACGTTGATTGCCGCACCCTTGCTTTGGCGCTCTTCCGGCGTCATGGCGCCGAGCGTCTTCAACAGTTCGGAAACGGAGCCCTTCTTGCCGAGGGCGGAAACGCGCACGGCTTCGAGCGCCGTCTCGTCATCGGCGGCAGCGATTTCGGCGAGCAGCGATGCGTTGAGCTGGTCGATATCTGACATTGTCACTTCTTTCCGTCCAGTATCAGGCGGGCGATCGGGAGGCAGGCGGCGCCGGCTGGCGCCAGGAATATAAAGAAAGAAAAACCCGCGCTAGCCCAAACCAGCGCGGGTTTCCCAAAATCATAAATTCAAAAGCTTGGGAAGCGCTGGTAGCGCATGTCCCGTGCGGGCGCGCCCGCTCGAAAGGTACATGCGCCACTTAAAGCAGTTGAGCCAGCTTTTGCGCGTTCTTACGAACGCGCGCGGCTCAACGGACCGCGCCTTCAAACTCGTTCGCCGTGCCGGCTTCCTTGAGGTATTCAAGAGCCTTCTTGGCAGCGCTGACCAGCGCGCCGAATGCTTCCGGCTCGTGGATCGCCATGTCGGAGAGAACCTTGCGGTCGACTTCGATGCCAGCCTTGTTCAGGCCGTCGATGAAGCGGCCGTAGGTCAGGCCGGATTCACGCACAGCGGCGTTGATGCGCTGAATCCAAAGCGCACGGAAGTTGCGCTTGTTGACCTTGCGGTCGCGGTAGGCGTACTGCTTCGAACGATCGACAGCGGCCTTGGCGGTACGGATGGTGTTCTTGCGGCGGCCGTAAAAGCCCTTTGCGGCCTTCAGAACCTTCTTGTGCTTGGCGTGAGAGGTGACGCCTCTTTTTACACGTGCCATATCATGATCTCCTTAAATCTAGCGTTCGCGGACGAGTCTCAGAGACCGTTCGGCAGGTAATTCTTGATAACCTTGCGGCCATCCGGTTCTGCGAGAACCATGGTGCCACGTGCATCGCGAATGAACTTGTTGGAACGCTTGATCATGCCATGGCGCTTGCCGGCAGCGGCAGCCTTGACCTTGCCGGTTGCGGTGATCTTGAACCGCTTCTTGGCAGAGGACTTCGTCTTCATCTTGGGCATTTTGCTACTCCTTCTGTCCTCCCTGCGCGCTTCATCAAAAAAGCCCTTCTTGCGAAGTCCGGTTCTCCGGCCGTCGCAACAAGGTGCGGGAGCGTTTGTTGTTGATCTGCGGCATCGGCGACGAACCGTTCCGCAAGCATTCGAAACTGCCACGGCATGCCCTGCCGGTCAGTTCGGACGCGCGCTTATAACCGCAGCGTCATGAAAGTGCAACGGGGCGGCGGAGGAATCTTCGCTGCTCCCAAAATACAGTGGCAGAAAGCACAAAAGCCGCCCTTGCGGACGGCCTTGGGCGAAAAACTGCCTGGCGCTTATTTCGGCGCCAGCACCATCATCATCTGGCGGCCTTCGAGCTTGGGTTCGGCTTCGACCTTGGCGAACTCGATCGTATCGGCCTTCACCTGCTGCAGAAGCTTCATGCCGAGTTCCTGGTGGGCCATTTCACGACCGCGGAACTTCAGCGTCACCTTGACCTTGTCGCCTTCGTCGAAGAAGCGACCCATCGCCTTCATCTTCACCTCATAATCATGGGTGTCGATGTTCGGGCGCATCTTGATTTCTTTGACTTCGACGATCTTCTGCTTCTTGCGCGCCTCTGCAGCCTTCTTCTGGTTGGCATATTTCAGCTTGCCCAGATCGAGGATCTTGCACACCGGCGGTTCGACATTGGGGGAAATTTCGACGAGATCGAGGCCGGCTTCTTCCGCCATTTTCAAAGCCTGGTCGGTGGGCACGATGCCGACATTCTGTCCATCAGCCCCGATCAGCTGAACTTTGGGAATGCGGATTTCACGGTTCGAGCGCGGTCCGTCCTTCACGGGCGCATCGGTTTTAAAAGGTCTGCGAATGGTCGTATTCTCCTCGCGTTGTTTTCGGAACGTTGCAGCCTCGCGCTCCCGATCAGGGGCACAAACGTGTCGCGTCATCGCTGCAACGGAGTCAATATCATCCTTTAGCGGAAAAATCACCCGCTGTCAGCCTGCCAAGAATCTGTTTTATAGGCCAAAACAACAGGAGTTTCGCCGATGTCCGATCAGATGCCCGATTCCGCGCCGCAGTTCCTGACGGTCGGCGAGGGCGAGGCGGCGCGTGAGATCGCCATGCTCGTCCGCCCGGCGCAAGCCGGCAATGGCGCGCCGGCGCTCGTCTGGCTGTCCGGCTACCGCTCCGACATGAGCGGCACCAAGGCGGTGGAACTCGATGGGCTGGCGGCAGAACTTGGGCTCGCCTGCATCCGCCTCGACTATTCCGGCCACGGACTTTCCGGCGGCAGCTTCGGCGACGGCACGATCTCGCGCTGGCTGGAGGAGGCGCTGGCCGTCATCCGTCATGTCGCGCCCGATCGGGTGATCCTCGTCGGCTCGTCGATGGGCGGCTGGATCGCGCTCAGGCTGGCGCAGGAGCTTGCGCGGCAGGGCGGCGTGACGCTTGACGGCCCAAAACTCGCAGGCATGGTGCTGATCGCGCCGGCCCCCGATTTCACCTCGGAGCTGATCGAGCCGAACCTCAAGGCGAAAGAGCGCAAATCGCTGGCCGAGCGTGGCTATTTCGAAGAGCGTTCGCAATACAGCCCGGAACCGAACATCTATACGCGGGCGCTGATCGAGGACGGCCGAAAGAACCGGGTGCTCGACGGTATCATCGAAACCGGCTGCCCGGTGCACATTCTCCAGGGCATGAAAGACACCGACGTGCCGCATGCGCATGCGATGAAACTGGTCGAACATCTTCCCGCCGACGACGTGGTGCTGACCTTCGTCCGCGACGGCGACCACCGCCTTTCCCGCCCCGCCGATATCGCGCTTCTCCTGAGTGCCGTCAAAGGCATCATCCGTTCATCAACAAATAGGCAGATGCCCGTTTGAACGGCAGAGGCGGACAAAGTCGCCTGATGCAAGTCCCCCAACCCGTTGCATTTTAACCATATCGGCGGGTCGTAAGGTCCTCCCAAGAAGTAACGATTGACTCTTTCCGGCCCTCTCCATTAACACTTTGTTAATAAATAAGGGCGATGCAAGGAAAGAGCGGGCGTGCGGATCAAGGGTATCTTTGTGGCCATGATGGCCATGTTTGCGATGGCGACGGCCGCCATACCAGCCCCCAGCAGAAATGCTTCCATGGTGACAGGCAATGCCACCTCACAGCCGATCGGGCACTATGATTTCTGTCAGATTCACCGCATTGAATGCGGCGCAAACCGCAACGCCGGCCCCGTTGCCATGACCCCGGGGAAGTGGTCGCTCGTGCGTTCGGTCAACGCCACGATCAATCGCACGATCACGCCGATGACCGACAAGGAAATCTACGGCAAGGATGAGGTCTGGGCCTATCCGACCACCGCCGGCGACTGCGAGGATTTCGCGCTATTGAAGCGCCGCATGCTGATCCAGCGCGGCTTTCCGGCTGCCGATCTGCTGATGACCGTCGTGCGCAAGCCGGACGGTGAAGGCCATGCCGTGCTGACGCTGCGCACCGCCGAGGGCGATTTCGTGCTCGACAACCTCGCCGCCGACGTCAAGCCGTGGTTTGGGACCCCCTATTCCTTCGTCAAGCGCCAGTCGAGCTACAATGCCGGCCGCTGGGTCACCATCGAAAACGGCCGCGACGTCCTGGTCGGCGCGCTGCGCTAAAGGGTTGCATAGAGAATGTGGAAAGGCCGGCGGTTTGCCGGCCTTTTTGTTTTGTGGGTGGTTCTTTATACAGGGAGGGCTGCCTTTCGCTTACGCTCAAGGCGTTCGTCGCTTATGCTCCTCACCCCCCTCATCTGCCCTAACGGGCATCTTCTCCCCGCTGGGGAGAAGGGGGAGCAATCAGCACGGGTGTCATTCTCGAACCAATGCCGCAAGGGGAGCGAGGCGCCGCCACGACTCCGCTTCTCCCCAGCGGGGAGAAGATGCCGGCAGGCAGATGAGGGGGTGAGCGGCGAAGCCGCGAGTGCACTGAGCGCAAGCGAAGACAAGGAGCGCTTTGATGCCGAGGATGACGCACCCGTCTCCCGGCCCTTCGCTTTGGCTCAGGGCGTTCGTTGCTGCAATCGATTCACTGGATCGATTGCTCGGGCTGCGCCCGACCGCTCCTCACCCATTCCCAATCAGGATACCGGCGCCGAGCACCAGGCCGCCGCCCAGCACCACCTGGAAGGCGGCGCGCAGGAAGGGGGTTTCCATGTAGCGGTTCTGGATGAAGGCGATGGCCCAGAGCTCGAAGAAGACAACGACGGCAGCGGTGATCGTTGCCGTCCAGAAGTGCGGGATCAGATAAGGCAGTGCGTGGCCGAGGCCGCCGAGCGCCGTCATGATGCCGCAGGCAAGGCCGCGTTTGACCGGCGAGCCTCTGCCGGAGATCTTGCCATCGTCATGGGCAGCCTCGGTGAAGCCCATCGAAATGCCGGCGCCGACGGAAGCCGAAAGACCGACGAGGAAGGTCTGCCAGGTATCCTGGGTGGCGAAGGCGGCGGCGAAGATCGGCGCCAGCGTCGAGACCGAGCCGTCCATCAGCCCGGCAAGACCCGGCTGCACATAGGTCAGCACGAATTGCCGATGCACCGTCGCGTCCTCGTCGTGCTTGACGTCTTCGGGCGTATGTTTGTCGCCCAGCATGCGGGCGATATCCTCATGCCCCTGTTCGGCGAGGGCGAGATCGCCGAGAAGCTCACGCGTCGAGGCGTCCGAGGTTCGTTTTGCCGCCTCGACATAGAAACGATAGGCCTGCTCCTCCATCGCCTCGGTTTCTTCCCGCATCGCATCCAATGAAAGGTTTGCCCTGAGCCAGTCGGGCTTGCGCTCGTAGAAGCCCTGCACATGCTCGCGCCGGATCAGCGGGATGCGCTCGCCGAAACGCTGGCGATGGATCTCGATCAGCGATTTGCGATGCGTATCCTCGACCTCGGCCATGTCTTCGAAGACCTTGGCCGAGGCCGGAAATTCGCGGCGCAGCCTGTCGGCATAGGCGAGATAGATGCGGGCATCGTCTTCCTCGGAAGCAATCGCCAGGGCGAGAATCTCCTGCTCGGACAGCGATTCGAAAGATCGTTTCGAGGATCTGAAAAATCGCGCCAGCATGCTTTTCTCCAAAATTTAGAATTATTCTAAATCTAAAGAACGTGGTGATAGCGGTCAAGTGCGCGTGCAAGCCAACTGACAGATTGCCGCGAGCGGCACGGAGGAATTTGGCACGCTGCGATAAACACCTATATGGGAGGGCGCCGCATCACGCGGCGCCGGGGTTTTGGAATGGACAATGAGATTCAGGGCCGCCCTGCCCATGTCGCGGCGATCCGCGAAAGGGCGGAGGCCGAGATGCGGGAGATGGGCGTCGACGCGGCCTTCATCGACAGGCTGGTCGAGACCTTTTACGGGCGGGTGCTGACGCATCCCGATCTCGGCCCGGTGTTCGACGCCAGGCTATCCGGGCGATGGCCGGAGCATATGGCGAAAATGAAGAGCTTCTGGTCGGCCGTCGCCTTCCGCAGCGGCGCCTATGGCGGCAAGCCGGTGCAGGCGCATACGGGTGTCCAGAACCTGACGCCCGATCTCTTTCCGAAGTGGCTGTCGCTGTTTGCCGCGACGCTCGACGATATCGCCCCAACGCCGGAAGCCAAGGCGTGGTTCATGGCAACGGCGGAGCGGATCGCCAAAAGCCTGACACTGTCGCTCTTCTACAATCCGGCACTCGACGATCCCGCGCGGAAACTCGCCTGAGAAATCTCAGGCCTTTTCCGCCGAGGCGGTGGCGCCGGCGCTGGCCGCCACCACAAGTGCCGTACCGAGCATCTGCAACGCGGTCATCGGCTGGGCGAGGATCAGAAAACCGGCGAGAGCGCCGAGTGCCGGTTCGAGGCTCATCAGGATGCCGAAGGATGCCGACGGCATGCGCCGCAGCGCCACCATCTCCAGCGCGTAGGGCAAGAGCGGCACGAGGATGGCAAGGCCGAGAACCTCGACCAGTCCCTTCACCGTGAAGGCGCCACCTGTCTCGGCAAGACCGAAGGGCGTTGCGACGAGGCCAGCGACGATCAGCGACATCGACAGGCCTTCCAGCCCCTTGAAGGCAGCGCCGACCTTCTTGGTCAGCAGGATATACACCGCCCATCCCACAGCCGAGCCGAGAGCGAAGAGGACGCCAGGGAGATTGCCGACCCAGCCTTCGCCGTCATGGGCGAGGAAGAGAATGCCGGCCGCAGCGATCAACGGCCAGGTGAGCCGCCAGGTCAGGCCATAACCGAAGACGGCGACCGAGAGCGGCCCGAGGAAATCGATGGCGATCGCCAGTCCGAGGGGCAGCCGCTGGATCGCCGCGAAGAAACACAGCGTCATGGCAGCCGTCGTCGTGCCGAGCAGCAATGTCGCCCGTCATTGGGCGCCGCTATAACGCAGCACCGAAGGCCTGACGATAGCGGCAAGGATGATCGCCGCGAAAGCAAGCCGCAGCCAAGTGGCGCCGGCAACGCCATAAGTCGCAATGGCTGACGAAGATAGTGCCGCGCCGAACTGGATCGACGACATCGACATCAGGCACATGGCGACACCGGCCGCCAAGCCGCCCGAAGTCGGCGATACGCCCGGCTGCGCGATCAAGGCCGCGCCGTCCGTACCCGTCTCGATATTCTTGATGTCCATGTGGCCCCCGATCCTGCGCGGTTCTAAGCCGAAGACGGGGGAGAACCAAATTCAAACTTTTCATGCCGGGATCAAGAGCGCTGATGCTGGGGCGCCAAGGAACGGCCGGCGGTGCGGGATATCGCCGATGGCAGCCCCTCATCCGCCTGCCGGCACCTTCTCCCCGCAGGCGGGGCGAAGGGACCATGTTGCGACCTCTCCGTTCCCCGCTCACCTCTCGCAGGGCACGTCCCCTCTCCCCGTCGGAACGGGGAGAGGGTTAGGGTGAGGGGCAGCTATCGGCGCCAACCAGCCAAGCAAAAGCTCTTGTCTAATATCAGCGACGGCCAGCAAGGATCACCTCTTCGGCGTCTTCGAAGCTCATGTCGAAGACCTTCCTGCAGATGTCGAAGCTGAAGCCGTTGCGGGCAAAAGCCGAAAGTTCTTTCGCCTTTCGCTTTTCGTCAAGTTCGACCCGGCGGAAAGGGCCGAAGGCGCGCTTACGGGCAAAAATCGCTGCAGCATAGAGATCGTCAGCCTCTTCAAGTGCTGCCTCGACCTTGTCGCTGGAGACGCCCTTGGCAGCAAGCTTCTGGGCGATCGCGCGCTTCGATTTACCGCCGCGCACGGCAGAGCGCGTGCTGATCTCCGCATAGGCGCTATCGTCGAGTACCTTGTTATCATAGGCAAATTTGACCGCGAAATCGGCGATGGCCTTGAGTTGCGCCGCGCTGATATCCTCGAATTTCTCCTTCGCCTTGCGGCTGATGGCGTCAAAGAGCTGCTTTTCCGTCATCATCCGCCGCTCGAGGCGATAGATAGCGGAATTGCGCGCCCAGCTCAGCATGCGTGATGTCGGGATATCGGATGGAACGGTCTCGTCGGTCATCGGTGGTGATCAGGCTTCCAGACCCTTGAGGACATTGGCAACGTTGAGGCCGATCTCCCGCACTCCGTAGCCGCCCTCCATGCAGGTGAGCACCGGCAGGCCGGCGGCTGATATCATCGCGCCCATGCGGGTGAAATCGTCGGAGGTGAGGCTGAAGAAGGAGATCGGATCGCGCTCGAAAGTGTCGACGCCGAGCGCCACGACGATCGCCTCGGCGCCGAAGGTCTTGATGCGAGCCAGTGCATCGGCAAGGGCCGAAGACCAAATATCCCAAGGCGTATCTGGCGGCATCGGATAGTTGCGGTTGGCGCCGGCACCCTCCCCCTCGCCTTCCTCGTCGGCATGGCCGAGGAAATAGGGAAAGGCGTGCATGGGATCGCCGTGCAGCGAGGCGGTGAAGACGTCGCCGCGGCGATAGAAGAGATCCTGCGTGCCGTTGCCATGGTGGAAGTCGACATCCAGCACCGCGACTTTCCTGGCACCATGGTCGAGCAGCCGCTGTGCGGCGACGCCCGAATTGTTGATGAAGCAATAGCCGCCGAAGAGATCGATGCCGGCATGGTGGCCGGGCGGGCGGCAGAGCGCGAAGGCGAAGCGATTGCCCTGCGTCAGCCAGTCGGCGCCGCTGACGGCACAGCGCATGGAAGCGATCGCCGCCTCGTAGGAACCCTTGGTGATCGAGGTGTCGGCGGCATTGGCATAGTGGCCGATCGCACCGACGATATTGTCGGGCACGCGCTGGCTGGTGCGGCGAACGGCGAAGGAATTGGCGATCGCCTCGCCGGTGAAACCGGCCGCTACCCAGCGGTCCCAGACGGTGGCGAGAAAATCCAGATAGGCGGGATCATGCACTTTTCGAGCCGTTTCCAACCCGTGCGCATCAGGCGCCACCACGTCGGCAAAGCCCGCCTCCTTGACCGCCGCGAGGATCCATTCGGCGCGAAACGGCGCCTCGAAGGGCGTCACCAGTTGGCCGGCGTGCAGCTCGGTCCTCGCATCGCGCAGCTTGTGATCCTCGGAATAGATGACGCGCATTTCAGATCCTGTCCTTGATTGACAATCGAGATTTACACGGCTCGGCCGCGACAAAAAAGTGGCGCAGCGACCTTGATCGCCTGGAATAATGACGCCACCTTCGCCGGTGTTTTGAGAACGAGGAAATTTTCCGCATGAAAGTGCTGATGGTCGATGTCGACGGCGTGCTCGTTCATGGTCGTCCGACCGATGGCCTGCCTCTCTTCACCTATCTGGAGCGCGATCTCGGGCTGCGTGTCGACCTGCTGCAGCAGGAATTCTTCCAGACGCACTGGGGCGATATCATCATCGGCCGCGAGCCGCTGGAGCCGCGGCTCGCCGGCGTTCTCGCAAAGATCGCGCCCCATCTCAGCGCCGAAGCACTGATCGATTACTGGTTCGAGAACGATTCCCGCCTCGATCTCAATCTGCTGGAAGAACTCGCCGCTCTCAGGCAAAGCGGCATCACTCTCTTGCTGGCGACCAACCAGGAACATAGGCGGGCACGCTACCTTATGGAGCAGATCGGCCTTAAAGCGCATTTCGATGACATCATCTATTCCGCAGCACTTGGGCACAGCAAACCTTCGCCCGATTTCTTCCAGCTGGCGACCGAGCGGGCCGGCGTGCTGCCCGGCGAGATCGCCTTCATCGACGATATGGCGGTGAATATCGAAGCGGCGCGGCAATTCGGCTGGAATGCCGCGCAATGGACGGCGGGCACGACGCTTGGCGGCGCGCTTCCGGTCTTTGCCAGGCCGGCATGAGTGGCGCCGGCGCAATCAGGTAAGCCGCTTGTAGAACAGGGTGGTGGCGCAGAAACCGCCTTCAGGCCACAGCGCATAATCGGGGATGACACCGACGCGCTGCCAGCCCAGGCGCGGATAGATCGCCTCGGCATCGCTGCCGGTTGCCGTGTCGAGCACGAGCAGGGTCTTGCCGTGGCTTGCCGCCTCACGCTCGGCAGCCTCCATCAGCAGCCGGGCAAGCCCCTTGCCGCGGGCCGAGCGGTGTACCAGCAGCTTCTTCAGGTCGCCGCGATGCGGCTGGTTCGGCATCTGCGCGGCACTCACCTGCACCGTGCCGATGATCCTGCCGTCGAGTTCAGCGACCAGCAGCAAGTTGCCGCCGGTGGCGACGGCATCGGCGACATCGCGCCAATAGGGCTCGGCATCTTCAGGTCCATAGGGCTGCATGAAGCCGACGGAGGCGCCGCCCGCGACACAATCGACAAGCACTTCCGATAGAGCCGGAATGGCGGCGCGGGCCCCCTCGGCGGAAAGGGTACGAATAGCGGGCATGCTGTTCTCCTGAAATGAATGGTTCTATCGGCCGCCGCGATCGAGCACGACGCAGTAACGCGCCGGCGCGTTGCCGGGATTGTGGAAGACGTGACCCTCGCCGACCGGCATGAAGAGGCAATCGCCCGGGCGCAGCCGGTAGACGATCTCAGCCGCCGTCATCTCCAGCTCGCCGTCGAACAGCCAGATATGCTGCGTCATGCCATGGGCGCTGGCATGCGGGGGGAAGCTGACGCGGGCGCCAGGGGGGAATTCGACCTCGACGATATCGACATCGGAAGCGGTGCCGGGGGGTGAAACAGAGCGTCTGAGATAACCGGTCTCCGGATCGCGCCAGACCTGCTGTTCCTGCCGACGGGCGAGCGGCGAGGCCTGCCCCTCTTCCGCAAAGAAGGCCGATAGCGACAGGCCGAGCGCGGCGCAGATCCTTGCCAGCAGCGAGGCGGTCGGGCTCGCCTCCGCCCGCTCGATGCGCGAGATCATCGCCCGGCTGACGCCGGAGGCCGCAGCCAGATCATCGAGCGTCAGAGACTTTTCCTGCCGCAGCGTGCGGATGCGGATGCCGATCGCCTGTTCGAGTTCCGGTTCCATTTCCCAGTTCCATTATTCTACTATAAGAGAAATACAGTATCTGATGATGGAATCAAGTGGTTACAAAAAGCGGCCAAACGCGCCTTGCTTTCGCCGCTGCGCCGTCCATATATGGCGGCGTAATCCGAGGAGAGAGTGATGGACGCCAGTACACAGAGCACGGAACTGACAGGAAGCTTCACGGCTGCCGCCTGGGACAGGATCGCGCCGATCATGGCCGAAATCGAGGCGTTGCCGCTGCTGCAGCGGCTTTCGGACGGCACACTGCCGCCTGAGATTTTCCGGCATTACATTCTGCAGGATGCGCTTTACCTCAAGCATTATGCGCGATGCCTTGCGATCGTCGCGGCCAAGGCGCCGGACAATGCGCAGGTCCTGCGCTTCCTCGGCTCGGCGCAGAAGGCGATCACCGTCGAGCAGGGCCTGCATGCCGGCTTCCTCACCCAGTTCGGCATCACCTCCGCCGATGTTACATCCGCCGAGCCCTCGCCTGCCGGCTTTGCCTATACGAACTTCCTGCTCGCTACCGCCTATCACAGCTCCTACGCGGTGGCGCTGTCCTCCATCCTTCCCTGCTTCTGGATCTACTGGCATGTCGGCGAAGCGATCAAGAACCGGCCTGTTATCGAGGGCAATGCCTTCCAGGCCTGGATCAACACCTATGGCGATCCGCAATTTGCCGCCGGAGCCCGCGAGGTGATCGCGCTGACCGACATCGCCGCCCGCGCCGCGTCGCCGGTTGAACGGGCGCAAATGACCGATGTCTTCGTGCGCGCCTCGCAATATGAATGGATGTTCTGGGATTCGGCCTGGCGGCTGGAGACGTGGCCGGTCTGATACGCGCCCGATACAGGACGAAATAGCGTAAACGGCGGGATAATTACCGCTTTGCGGCAGGGGGCGGCGCTGCTATATGGCGCGCATGAGCACCAATTCCACCACTCCGCTGTCCCATATCCGCAACTTTTCGATCGTGGCCCATATCGACCACGGCAAATCGACGCTGGCCGACCGCCTGATCCAGACGACGGGCGGCCTTGCCGAGCGCGAAATGTCCGAGCAGGTGCTCGACAATATGGATATCGAGCGCGAGCGCGGCATCACCATCAAGGCCCAGACCGTGCGCCTGCATTACCAGGCGAACAACGGCGAGAAATACATTCTCAATCTGATCGACACGCCCGGCCATGTCGACTTCGCCTATGAAGTCTCACGGTCGCTGTCGGCGTGCGAGGGCTCTCTGCTCGTCGTCGATGCCAGCCAGGGCGTCGAAGCGCAGACGCTCGCCAACGTCTATCAGGCGATCGACAACAATCACGAGATCGTCACCGTCCTCAACAAGATCGACCTGCCGGCGGCCGAACCCGACCGCATCAAGGAACAGATCGAGGAAGTGATCGGCATCGACGCTTCGGAGGCGGTGCTGATTTCGGCAAAAACCGGCCTCGGCATTCCCGACGTGCTGGAAGCGATCGTCCACCGGCTGCCGGCGCCGAAGAGCCCCGGCGGCGAAAAGGCGCCGCTGAAGGCGCTGCTGGTCGACAGCTGGTACGACGCCTATCTCGGCGTCATGGTTCTGGTCCGCGTCATCGACGGCGTGCTGACCAAGGGCCAGACGGTGCGGATGATGGGCACCGATGCGAAATACCAGGTGGAGCGCGTCGGCGTGCTGACGCCGAAGATGGTCAATATCGACCGCCTCGGCCCCGGCGAGATCGGCTTCATCACGGCCTCGATCAAGGAAGTGGCCGATACCCGCGTCGGCGACACGATCACCGAGGACAAGCGGCCGACAGCCCAGGCGCTGCCGGGCTTTAAGCCGGCGCAGCCGGTGGTGTTCTGCGGCCTCTTCCCGGTCGATGCCGCCGATTTCGAGGATCTGCGCGCCGCCATGGGCAAGCTTCGCCTCAACGACGCCTCCTTCTCCTTCGAAATGGAATCGTCGGCGGCCCTCGGCTTCGGTTTCCGCTGCGGCTTCCTCGGCCTGCTGCATCTCGAAATCATCCAGGAACGGCTGGAGCGCGAGTTCGACCTCGACCTCATCGCCACCGCACCCTCCGTCGTCTACAAGATGTACATGACCGACGGCACGGAGCGCGAGCTGCACAATCCGGCCGATATGCCCGACGTCGTCAAGATCTCGGAAATCCACGAGCCGTGGATCCGCGCGACGATCCTGACGCCCGATGATTATCTCGGCAGCATCCTGAAGCTCTGCCAGGACCGGCGCGGCATCCAGATCGAACTCACCTATGTCGGCACACGCGCGATGCTGACCTACGACCTGCCGCTCAACGAAGTCGTGTTCGATTTCTACGACCGGCTGAAGTCGATCTCGAAGGGTTATGCCTCCTTCGACTACACGCTGACCGACCACCGCGAGGGCAACCTCGTGAAGATGTCGATCCTCGTCAACGGCGAGCCTGTTGACGCGCTGTCGATGATGGTGCACCGGACGGCTGCCGAAAAGCGCGGCCGCGACATGTGCGAGAAGCTCAAGGAGCTGATCCCGAAGCACATGTTCAAGATCCCGATCCAGGCGGCGATCGGCGGCAACGTCATTGCCCGCGAGACGATCTCGGCGCTGCGCAAGGACGTGACCGCGAAATGCTACGGCGGCGATGCCACCCGCAAGCGCAAGCTGCTCGACAAGCAGAAGGCCGGCAAGAAGCGCATGCGCCAGTTCGGCAAGGTAGAGATTCCCCAGGAAGCCTTCATCGCAGCGCTGAAGATGGGCGACGAATAGGCTTTCGCAGAGCTTCGTTTGACGAGGAGACGTAGGTCTCCTTAGATGTTGACAAGCCTCGCTCTTTGTTCGCCGTCATCCTCGGCCTTGTGCCGAGGATCTGCTACATATCAAACGGCTGCAGATGCTCGGGACAGGCCCGAGCATGACGAAAGAGAAGTGGTTAGGCTCCGTCAACAGTTATTTCCGAGGGGGATTCTGCGATGAACGATGAAAGCCGAACGACGGGCAAACCGGGATCGGTGATGGGTGCAAACACTGATTCCAAGATCGAAAAGGACTACAAAGCTCCGACCTTCGATCAAAAAACAAGCGATGATGAGACGTTGCCTCGCGAAGAACGCGAGAGACTTTGGCGAATTGAAAACGCCGAGGCGATCGCGGAGCAAAATGAGTATGTCGCGAAGCATGGCTTGCCATTTGCGAAATACAGGCAGTTTTGACTTACCCCCTGCCCATATACTCCTTCACCAGCCCCTCATACGCGTCCATCGCAGGCAGCGCCTCATAGCTGTACACCGCGCCAGTCTCGGCGAATGACAGCTTCTCGCTCGTCCACGTCTCGATGAAAGGCGTGAACCAGCTGGGGTCGTCGAGCATGGTCGCGCGCAGATTGACGAACCAGTCCATGCCTTCCGGGCGGGTGAACATCCAACTCATGCAATGCGGGCAGAAATAATGCTTCGTGACGCCATGCAGGCCGCCGATGACAGGCTCGCCTTGTGTGACCTCGAAGCCTTCGCTGGGGATGGCCGCACTCAGCGAATAGGCGCTCGCGGTCATTTTCTGGCACCCGGTGCAATGACAGGCCATGGTGAGCAGCGGCGGGGCGCTGATCTTCAACCGCACCCGGCCGCAACGGCAGCCGCCTTCCATGGGTAAATTCAGTTCGCTCATGCTTCCCTCCCGTTTGTCCTCTCATCTAGCGGAATGATCGCTGCTGTCGAGATGGCAGATCATCGCGGAATGGCGGTCTTGCCGGCGTTAGCGGATGCGGGCTGGATTGCCGACTACGGTTGCGCCGGCCGGCACATCCCTGGTCACCACCGCACCGGCGCCGACAATTGCACCGTCGCCGATGGTGATGCCGCCGAGGATGATGGCGCTGCCGCCGATCCAGACATCGCTGCCAATGGTGACCGGCCTGGCGATCTCGATACCTGTGCTGCGCAGTGCCGGATCCTTGTGATGCTCGGCGCAATAGATCTGCACGCCGGGGCCGAACATGCTGCGGTCGCCGATGCTCACCCGGCCGGAATCCAAGATGGTGCAGCCGGCATTGAAATAGACGCGTTCGCCGAGAGTGATATTGATGCCGTAAGAGCAGTGAAACGGCGCCTCGATGAAGATATCGGGCGCGGCCCACGCAAAGAGCGCTTGCAGGGTCGGCGCGACGGCGCCACGCTCATCCGGCGGCAGCGTGTTATGCGCGTGGACGGCTAAGCGCGCCTGCCGGCGCAAGAGATCGAGCTCGTCATCGAGGCAGCAATACCATTCGCCTGCCGCCATCTTGTCGCGTTCGCTGGCCGGCATCGCATCACCCCTCAAGCCGAGACCTGCGACAGCATTTCGACCTCTTCCCGCTCGATCAGGCTGACCCAGGCGCGCGCGATGGCAAGGCCTGCGGCATCGGCGGCACCGGCGTGTCTTGCCGCCAGTTCGGCATGGCCCTCCAGCCAGCCGGGCGCAATGCGCGCGATCGTATCGGGAAATTCGGCCTTCCATTGCTCGACGACCGCAGCATTGGCCTCGAAATGGAACTGGGTGCCATAGACGGCGCGGCCGATGCGGAACGCCTGGTTCTCGGCAACGGGGCTCGAGGCGAGACGGACTGCGCCTTCGGGCAGCGAAAACGTATCGGCATGCCATTCGAAGATGGTGAACTCACCGCCAAGCGCCGACAGCAGCGGATCGGCCCGGCCCTCGGCGGTGACGCCGATCCCGTGCCAGCCGAATTCGCGGGCGATTCCTAAATGATTGTCGGCGCCATAGGCGCGGGCGAGGATCTGGCTGCCGAGGCAGATGCCGAGCACCGCCTTGCCGGCATCACCGAAGCGGCGCGTGAGCCGGACGAGTTCCGGCAGATAGGGGTGGGTTTCGTCATCCAGCGCGCTGTGCTCGCCGCCGAGAACGACCAGCGCGTCATGGCCGGATATATCTTTCGGCAGGACGCCATCCTGCCACACCCGGAACCACTCCATCTCCGCGCCGGCCTCGTCGAGGGCCGCGGCAAGCGCGCCGAGGCCGGTATTCCGCATGTTTTCGATGACTGCGACGCGCATGGGCTCTTCCCGGTATGGCCGACCACGGGAAGAGACCATGACGGAGGACGGCGCGCAAGACGCCAGAACAGGATTCAGGCCTTAGGCCGGTTCGACCCAAAGCCTGAATCCTGTTCTTAATTAAATAGTTATAGCATGATGTCGCCCGAAAACCGCTCACACTTTTCGGCATCATGCTCTAGCGAAGCAATTGCGCCGGCACGCGACAGGCCTTAAATCTGAGCAAACGAAAGGACATCGCTATGACCGAAAAAGCCCGCGTCACGATCCTCTACTGCACCCAATGCAACTGGCTGCTGCGCGCCAGCTGGATGGCGCAGGAACTGCTGCACACATTTTCCGACAGCCTCGGTGAAGTGGCGCTGATCCCCGCCACCGGCGGCAATTTCGAGATCCGCGTCAATGGCGATCTGATCTGGGAGCGCAAGCGCGACGGCGGCTTTCCCGGGCCGAAGGAGCTGAAGCAGCGGGTCCGCGACATCGTCGAGCCCGGCCGCGATCTCGGCCATGTCGACCGCGCCTCGCTCGAAAGCTGATCACGTCGATCAGCGATAGGGCGAGCGGCAGGTCTTGTAGATGCCTTCATAGGTGAGGAAACGGTCGGTCCGCGGATTGTAGGAGCGGTACTCGTTGCTGCACCAGGCGGCATGGCTGTTCATGTCGCGCGCCTTCGGCTGCACTCTGCGCACCGGCGGCGGATCATAGGTCAGCTGCGGCCGGCCGGCAGCCCCCGGCTGGTAGTAAGTCGGCCCGGTCGCGCCGCGTGGACGGTAGTTCGGCTGGACATAGGCGGGGCGATGCCATTGCTGCGGCCCGAAACCGAAGCAGCCGCGAAAATCGCAGAGCGTCGAGCCCGTGTTCAGCGGCGCAACCCCCGGCTTGCCGAGCTTCAGCGAATCAGCCCCGGCGATGGCGGGCGTGAGCATGGCGAGAAGGCCGGCGAGCAGAAGCGTGCGGGGAGCAAGCATGAGGCATTCCTTTCGATATTTCCTTTATATAGGGCGTGACCACCGAAGCGCTATGCCCGCCTCGGGCCACTCCCGCCCATGTGATCGGCTGCTTTCTCGCCACCTGTCAGAAAAACTTCAAAAACCCAGTTGACAGTCAGGGGCCACCCCCTTACATCGCTCTCCGTCGCCCAGATGGCGGAATTGGTAGACGCGCCAGCTTCAGGTGCTGGTACCCGAAAGGGTGTGGAGGTTCGAGTCCTCTTCTGGGCACCATTTCCTTTTGTCCCCCTTGAAATCGTTATTCTTTTAGCATTTCAAGGGGTTGACTGCTCCTCAGTGTCACACAGGAGCGCCACACAATGGTAATGCGGATCTCCCGACCAATGAAGCGCGCTGGCACGAAGAACGAGCAATTTAAGAAGCGCGTCCCTACCGCTCTCCTGCCCATTTTGCGCGGCAAAAAGCTCTCGATTTATCTTCCCGTAACGACCGCACCGGACAGCGCCACCTATATGGTCACGGTCACGCTAGGCGATATGATCACCTTTTCCCTTGGCGCTCCCGCATCGCGACTGGCTAAAGTTCGTCACGCCGCAGCCTTAGGCCATGTCGAAGCATTCCTAGATGCAGCGCAGCGCGGGCCTGAAGATCTTTCCCATATGGATATCACCTCTTTGTTGGGCGAGATCCACAAAGCACTCCTTGCCCAGTATGAGGCCGATCCCCCGGCGCGCCATAAGATTGTCGTGGACGATGGGGTCGAGGAGTGGAGCGAGCTTTCCGAGTGGGAGGACATGATCACCGACGCCGAAGAGGGCATTCGAACGCTGACGCCCAAGGGCAGAGCCGCCGCCGTCGCACGTGTTAGCCGCATCGTCGACCTTGACGCTTTCCTGTCCGCCCGCGCCTTGCTGCTGTCAGAGAAGTCATATCGCGATCTGGTCGAAGGGCTACCGGCGACTTTGAGGCGGGTCGCGGAAACGCTCGCGCAGCGCAGCCACGGAAACTACGCGGCCGACCCTTACGCGGCGCAATACCCGCAATGGAAAGCCAAGACCACCGCCGCGCGGCACTCGACCGACGAGTACGTCAAGACCTTCGACGATCTCTTCGACCGCTGGAAGGCGGCGGACAAGCGCGCTGCTTCTACCATTTCGACATGGCGCGGCTACTTGGCGCGCTTTACGAAGTTCGTAGGGCATGACGATCCGCACCGGGTTGAACGATCCGACGCTTTGCGCTGGAAGGACGCGCTTATAGCTGAAGGCCTTAAGAAGATCTCGACAACCTACCTCGCCGCGCTCAACACGCTCTACCGCTTCGGTCTCAGAGACAGCGAGACGACCGGCATCAACCGCAATCCCTTCGAAGGCGTGAAGGCACCACAGAAGGCCGTGGCAGGAACAAGGCGTCTGCCTTTCACCCGCCCCGAGGTGGCGCTTATACTCAGTGCGGCGCGTAAGGAAACGCTAGCGCACCTCCGGTGGATACCGTGGCTCCAAGCCCAGACAGGCTCGCGTGTCGCAGAGATAGCGCAGCTTTGGGCAACCATGGTCATCACCGATGATGCTGGTAACCCCTGTCTCCATATCACCCCCGCACCGGACGGCGGGTCGCTTAAGAACGAGGGATCAGAGAGGGTCGTACCAATCCACCCGGACCTCATCGCAGATGGCTTCCTTGAGTTTGTAAAGACCCGAGGCAAAGGGCCTTTGTTTTATGGAGGCAGTAAGGGAAAGGCGGCAATCCAGCTGCGAGACGACCAGAAGCACCCTTCGAAGGGTGTCAGTAATCGGGTCGGCACCTGGGTACGCGGATTGGGTATCACCGACAAGCGTAAAGGGCCGACGCATTCGTTCAGGCACTGGTTTAAGTCGGAGCTTCCTAACCTGAATATCTCAAAGTAAGGGGTGCATCGGCCCCAAGAATCTGAGAAACTGCTTTTGCAACAAAGAGTTATCAGATTGAAAGACGGGGTCCGATGCAGACACAGTGTATCCGCGCGCAGCTTGAATTTGAAGGCTTCGACGGCCACAAAGTTGTGGCAGATTTCGACGGCGGAGCGATCACCTCAGATGCCGGCGCCTTGCTCCTTCGCCATGTCGACAGAGCCATCGGCCTGTTCGACCGGGTGGCGGCGTGCTTTGTCGATGGTCGCGATCCGGCTTGCACGGTCCACAGCGTGCGCACGCTGGTTGGCCAGCGCATCGCCGCGATCGCCTTGGGATACGAGGACGTCGATGACCATGACACGCTGCGCCACGATCCCGTTCTTGGGCTTTTGTCGCAGAGCCTGACGCCGAAGCGGCAAGACTGTGCGGTCCTTGCCGGCAAGTCGACGCTGAACCGACTGGAGCATGGGCGCCTCGGGGCGCCGACGCGCTATCACAAGATCGGTTACGACAGGCAAGCGCTGGAAGCCCTGTTTGTCGACCTGTTCCTGGAGGCCCACGACAGGCCGCCTGAGGAAATCGTGCTCGATCTCGATGCCACCGACGATCCGCTGCACGGCCACCAGGAGGGGACATTCTTCCATGGCTATTATGGCTGCCATTGCTATTTGCCACTCTACATCTTCTGTGGCCGCCACCTGCTTTCGGCCAAGCTGCGGCGTTCGAACATTGACGCCAGCGCAGGATCGGTAGCCGAACTCGATCGCATCATCGGGCAGATCCGCCAAAGCTGGCCGAACGTGCGCATCGTCCTGCGTGCCGATTCCGGCTTTGCTCGCGACGAACTGATGGACTGGTGCGAGAGCAATCAGATCGATTATGTCTTTGGCCTGGCGCGCAACTCGCGGCTGGAAGGGCAGATCGCCTCGGCCTTGGAGGAAGCGCGCCTGTCATCCAAGGCAAGCGGCCTGGCAGCCCGCGTCTTTGTCGACTTCATGTGGTCGACGAAAGACAGTTGGACACGCCGCAGGCGGGTCGTCGGAAAGGCCGAATGGACCCTGCTGGGCGCCAATCCGCGCTTCATCGTGACCTCCCTCAAACCGGCGTGCTGGGCGCCACAGGCGCTTTACGAGGATCTCTACTGCGCTCGCGGCGATATGGAAAACCGGATTAAGGAATGCCAGCTCGACCTCTACGCCGACCGCACCAGTGCCCATACCATGCGCGCCAATCAACTGCGGCTCTGGTTCGCCTCGTTTGCCTATGTCCTGATCTGCGCCCTGCGCCGCCTCGGCCTTGTCCATACCCGGCTCGCCGAGGCCACCTGCGGCACCATCAGGCTGAAGCTTTTGAAAATCGGCGCGCAGGTTCGCGTCTCGGTGCGCCGCATCAAAGTGGCGATGACGTCGGCTTGCCCCTATGCCGACGAATTCATCCGGGCACACGCCCGAATATGCGCCGCGGCCCGATGATGCCGCAGGATCGAAACCCCGACCGCCAACAACACAGGATACATCGCACAAACTCCAATCGCCGCACGCCGCGGCGCCCCTGCGCTCGCCTTCAATGCCACGCCCTAAAACCGCAGCCGACTAGCTTCAACTATAGAGCCAAAACTGCCAGGCGGGTAGAGTCGAGGACAGGCGCGGTGACATGAGTCCCGTTTCCTGTCCCCGCTCGTCAAACCGGACGTGCCGATTTCCGGCATCCGGCTTTCCGACTGGCTTCACCGCATAGCTCTCGGAGGTGGCCCGATGTGGACGCGTCGAAGGCGCAGCACACCGCCCTCTCCAAAGACATAGTCATCGGAGAAACGGTGCGACCCGCGCCCTGCCACCTTGTGCCGCCGCGTGAGGAAGTTTCGCACACGCTCGTAAACATGGTTGTCGACCGCCCGATATGCCGGAAGGCGGGAGCCATAACCGAAGTAGGTCGACCAGCCGCGCAAAAGGCGGTTGAGCCGGTTCCGCACGTCGGGCCATGTCCCCATCTCACCGGGCACGAGCAAATCGCTCACCTTTTTCTTGAGCCGCTGGACACTTTTCCGAGATGGGCTTGCGCCCAGATACCAATGACCATCCTTGCGAAAATGCTCGGGGCCAAAGCTATAGCCAAGGAAGTCGAAATGCTCCTGTCGTGCATTCCTCACCGAGGTTTTCGCCTCATTGAGGGTGAGCCCGAGCTTCGCCATAACCAGCCGCGTCCACGACAGAGCCTCTTCCGCATAACCACGGCTGAGGATGACGAAGTCGTCGGCGTAGGAAACGACGTGGGCTTGGAACGCTTCTCCCCGTGCGGTCTGCCGCCAATGCTTCAGGAAACGGTTCATGTAGATGTTGGCCAGCATCGGACTCGCGACACCGCCCTGAGGCGTTCCGCTCGTTGCGTTGCGACCACCACTCATGCGCCGCTTGCCGTCGCCATCCCGTTCTTCAACAGGCGCTTTCAGCCACATCTTGATAAGATGCAGCACATGCCTGTCGACGACCCTGCGGGCCACGGATCGTAGAAGGTCCGCGTGCGGAATCGAGTCGAAATATCCCGACAAATCAGCGTCGACCACATCGGTGTAACCCCGGCATATTAGCCGGTGCACCTCCTTGACCGCCTGACCACCACCCCGATTGGGGCGATAGCCATAGGCGCTATCCTCGAAATCCGCCTCGAAGATCGGTTCAAGCACCAGCTTGGCGGCAGTCTGGACGACACGATCCCGAATAGTCGGAATACCGAGCGGCCTTTCTCCACCTCCAGGCTTTGGTAGCATGACCCGTCGTACCAGTTGGGGCCGATACGTTTTCGAAACGAGTTCCTCGCGCAGTCCCGCCAGCCACTCCTGCGCTCCCGCCGCCTCGATCCGCGCGAACGTCACGCCGTCGACGCCCGGCGAACCAGCATTGGAGCGGGCTAGCCGATAGGCATGGTACAGAATGTCGTCGCGACAGATCTTGTCGTAGAGAGCGTAAAAGCGGAAGGCAGGCTCCGCCTTCGCTTTACGATACAGCTTCCTCTGAAGAGTCCGGATCTTATCAGGCGTTTGCAGGCTCATCGCCAATCACCTCCACCTCATCATCGTCAAAAGCACACCAGAAGTCAGGGGCCTTCCCTCCACCGGCATTACCCGGCCTCAGCAGTAGTATGACCCTGTCCGACTCCCGCTCCAGACCGGCGTGCCAAGCACGCCGTTGAGGCCGCTACCCTCGCCCGGGACGGGTCTCCCCCGATTACCCGCACCACCTTTCCAGCGTGCCGTGCCCACTACCCCGGCGAATCGAGCGGGTGCGCTCGTCGATTTCTTCCCCGCTCGTGCTGCCTTCCCCTAATCTCAGGAGGGTCGGCATCCGCATCTTCACTTTCGAGGCCTGCTCAGGCTTCACACTCGTTACGGCCCACTGGATTGCTCAACCGCCCAAGGCGGCCTTTGTCACGAGGCTTCGGCCCGGCCGGTTACCCTGCCAAGCCGCTCGTCAGCTACCAGACCTATCGACAATTATCTGGGTGGAACCTTCCTCCACTGGTGTTACGCGCCGTCGGGGCGCACTGAGAAAAGCGGGCTAACCGCTCTGGGTGCGACATCCTGTTGGTTAATGCAATTCAAGGCCACTCTACCGAAGGCGATGCGGCCGGATACTATCACTCGGGAACACCCGAGATGCTTAAGGCTATCTCAAAGCTCGACCTCAAAGGGCTGGCCGACAGCGTGCCTAAGGCCGAGCAACTGACAGACGCATAAAGTTGCGACAGCATCACAGAACGCAGCGCGTCATATAGCCGGGCGCGCTGCGGGTTCAGATCGGCGTAGGCTAAGGCGGTTGGCTTTGGCGTGAGCGTTCCGCCGTGTCAGACAATTCTTATTATAATGTCACACTACCCTGAGACCGCCCTTGGCCGCACCAATCGTTCCGACGAAGCTTAGGCCCTCTTGGTCTGCATGTTCTCCCGCACCGCGACTGCTGCGATAGCGCGTAGGGAAATCGTCGCAGACTGCGGCGGTTTGGCCTGCTGCCGGTTTATCGGACACGAGGTTAAGCTAATCCCACCTTTGTTTCAAAGTCATTGGGGCTGAGATAGCCCAGTGTCGAGTGGCGACGCTTCGGGTTGTAGAAGCGCTCGATGTAATCGAACACATCGGCTCTGGCGTCATTCCTCGTGCGATAAACCTTCCGTGCCGTTCTCTCCGTTTTCAGTGAGGAGAAGAAGCTCTCCATTGCAGCGTTGTCCCAGACATTTCCAGAGCGGCTCATCGAGCAGGTGATGCCGTGATCTCCCATGAGGCGCTGGAACTGCTCGCTGGTATATTGGCTGCCCTGGTCGGAGTGATGCAGCAGAGCATCTGGTTTTCCTCGACGCCATATCGCCATGATCAGCGCATCTGTGACGAGTTGGGCTGTCATGTTGGCATTCATCGACCAGCCGACGACACGGCGTGAGAACAGGTCGATGACGGCTGCGACATACAGCCAGCCTTCCGCGGTCCAGATATAGGTGAAGTCAGCCACCCATTTCTGGTTCGGACGGTCTGCTGCGTATTTCGGAAGAACGGGACAGTCGTTTCACTAAATCGCGGACAGTGGTTTCACTAATTCCGGGACAGCATGGTGTGGTCGATTTTCGCCTGCCTGGTTGAAGTCATGAGCGATTGATTTCGCCGTTTTCAGCGCCGGTCAAGTGGGATGGTGTTTTTTGCCGTCGCATGCTGTCGCCTTCAAGGGCAATGCGGTGCGCATTGTGGATGATCCGATCGAGGATTGCGTCTGCGATGGTCGGTTCTCCGATCATGTCATGCCACTGGGCGACAGGAAGCTGCGCGGTGATGAGCGTTGATTTCCGGCGATAGCGTTCCTCGAAGATTTCCAGCAGGTCGAGGCGTTGTTGATCTGTGAGCGTGTGCGTTCCCCAGTCGTCGAGGATCAGCAACTGGACGCGGGCGAGTTTGTCGACCAGGCGTGGAAAGCGGCCGTCAAGCCTGGCAAGGCCCAGATCTTCGAACAGACGCGGCATACGCAGGTAGAGGATGGAATGATCGAGCCGGGCAGCCTGACGGCCGAAGGCGCAGGCGAGCCAGGTTTTTCCCGTGCCGGTCTGGCCGGTGATGATCATATTCTCATGTGCCTTCAACCACGCCCCTTGCGCAAGCGACAGAGTGTTGCGGCGGTCGAGACCACGATGAGCGGCAAAGTCGATGTTCTCGATGCAGGCGTCGGGAAAGCGGAGCTTTGAAGCTGCAAGCCGGTTGGTCAGGCGCTTGTCGGATCGCAGAGCCGTTTCCCGATCGAGCATCAGGCCGAGCCACTCGTCGCGGCTGAGATCGCTGCTGTTGTTCTGAGCGGCAAGTTCGCGATAGGCCGTTGCCATTCCGGCAAGGCCAAGGGCCTGCATCTGATCGAGGGTTGGATGTGTCAGCATGGGTCTTTCCTTTCCTTCACTGGTAATAGGAGCCGCCGCGGATGTTGGTGTGCGGCGGGGTGGGTTTTGCCGGGTCTGTCTGGGGTTTGGTTCGATCGAGACCGGATTTGAGAATGGCGGCGACAGAGGAATAGGTGATGGAGTTGATGACCAGCGCCCGCTCGCACGCCGCTTCCAGGCGATCCGTCTCGTAACGGCGGGCAAGGGACAGAATGCCGAAGGCCGAGCGATATCCTTGTTCGGGATGAGGACGATCGCGCATCATCCGCTCGACCAGAATGGCGGTGTTCACCCCGATCCTTGCCGCCTGGTTCAAAAGCGATGCCGGCGTCGTGTTGGCATAACGCTGGTGGGATTTGGGCATATGCTCGTTGACCGTCACATGCCCGGATCGCTGAGAACGCCTGATATGGCTGGCAATCCGCTTGTGATCGAGAAATACCTCGACCACCCGGTGGGTCAGACGCACATCAACCTGTCGGCCGATCAAGCGGTGCGGCACAGAGTAGAAGGTCTTGTCGACCTCGACATGGTAATCGGGATGGACCTTCGCCGATTTCCATTCCGCATAGTCGAACGGCGTTGCTGGCAGCGGCGCAAGCGCCTTTCTCTCTACCTCCTCGAACAGGTCTCGGCGCGACTTTCCGATGTGGCGCATCGGGCGGTTGTTCAAGTCGTCAAGCAGAACCGAGATCGCGGCATTCAGATCAGCCAGACTGAAGAAGCGTCGGTTTCTGAGGCGAGCCAATATCCAGCGCTCGACGATCAGCACTGCACCTTCGACCTTGGCTTTGTCACGCGGCTTGCGGCTTCTGGTCGGCAGGATGGTCGTATCGTAATGTTCGGCCATAGCAGCGAAGGTGGCGTTGAGCGTCGGCTCGAACCACAGCGCCTTGGCGACGCCTGCCTTCAGGTTGTCGCACACGATCGCCTTCGTGACGCCGCCGAAGAAGCTCAGCGCGCGTTCCTGGCCCTCGATCCAGTCCGGCAGTTTCTGGCTGAAGCTGGCACAGGCGAATGTCAACGACGAGGCGGGAAGCATCGCCACAAAGATTTGTGCCGAATGGATGACGCCGGTCGAAGGGTCGATGATGGGGATGGTGTGGCCGGCATAATCCGTCTGCATCACCGCGCCCGCCTCATGACGGTTGCGGAACGTCGCGTGAGCGCGGCGTTCGAAGACGGCAAAACGGTCGCAAAACCATGTGTAGCCGTAGCCGTCGGGATGGCTCGCCCTGTATTCCTGCCAGAGCAGCGTCAGCGTTACACCCTTGCGCTTCAGCTCGGCGGAAACGGACCGCCAATCCGGCTCGACCAAGTCCTGTGGCGGCCGGCCAACGCGCCGGAAAAGATGTCGCTCCAGCGCGGCATCATCGTCCAGGCCCGCAGGCAACGGCCAGACCGAAAGTCCGGTCTCCCTCGCTCGCAACAGATACGTCGCCACAGAGGTTTTGCTGATCTTCAGGCGTTCCGAAACGGCGCGAACCGAAAGGCCCTGCTCGTGCGTCAGTCGCAGTATCGATCGAATGTCTTTCACTGTCGTTCGTCTCGCTTGCTTCCGTCTTGGCATGGCCCCTCTCAACCGATGATGAGGAGGCAATCTGCCAGAACGGCGCTTGCGAAAATCGACCTTAAATCCACGTCCGAGACTGTCCCGGAATTAGCGGAATCGCTGTCCCGTATTTACTGAAATCGCTGTCCGCGAATTACCGGAATCGCTGTCCCGAAATTAGTGAAACACGCAGGTCTGCCACGAACTGGCGGTCCAGCACGTTAGGCATGATGACGGCACGGTCACCGGCATCCTTTGGCAAGCCACGCCGCCTCGGTCTTGCCCTGAGCGCATTCAAGCGCATCAGCCGCTCAATACGATGGAGGCCACAGGATAACCCTTCCTCCAGCACATCGTGCCAGACCCGTCGGGCACCATAGGTGCGGTCGCTGGACTGGAAACTCTGCTTGATCCTTTCCAGCAGGACCTCGTCATGGCGTGCATGTTCGCTCGGAGAACGATTGAACCAGGCGTGGAAACCTGAACGAGAAACTCCCAGCGCTTCACAGAGCCATGCCACCGGCCAGATCGAGCGGTGCTTTGCAACGAACGCGAACTTCATATCGCGTCCCTGGCAAAGTAGGCTGCGGCCTTTTTTAGGATATCGCGCTCTGCCTTCAGCTTTGCGACTTCACGACGGAGCCGCTCGATCTCAAGCTGCTCCGGCTTCATTTGCCCTTTTCCAGGAAAGGATTGGCTGGGATCGTCGCCGTATTCCCGAACCCATTTGCGCAACACATTCTCGTGGACATCAAGATCACGGGCAGCCTGCGCAACGGCAACCCCACGCTCCCTGACCAGCTTCACCGCCTCAAGCTTGTACTCGCGGCTGAATATTCGTCTTTGCATTCATGCTCTCCGGTTTCAGGAGGAACACCTTAACCTCGTGTCCATGAAACCGGCAGCAGGCCACCCCTCACGCTTCGGCCATACGACTCCTACAGCGCGTCCTTGGGTCTCACGGCTACCCACGCCCCAGCGCAAGCCTAACGCCTCTCAGCGACTCACCGTCTGCACGGCAGCGCCTATCCAGTGCTCACGCACACTGTCCAGCCTAAGGCCCAGCTTGCGGCCAGCCTAAGGAACACCATGTACAAGAGACGTACCCTCAACCCCTTCGATCGCTACCGCATTGTGGCGGATCATCCGACCTACCTTGTCAGGGCTGACGGCTACCTTATTCGACTTCCTGAGATCGTCCCCGAGCGGGACTTAAAGCAAGCCCGAGGCGCGGCCCCCGGCACCTTCGCCCTGCGCAAGATCACCAAGAGGGCCCCGCTCCGCATCCTCCACATTGCCTATAGCTCGACCACGCCAAAGCGGAAGCACCCGCTATGCGCCCTGGCCAAGGATGGCGTAAGGACCACGTACCGCGCGGCCTCTATCATCGCGGCGGCGTGGCTCGATCCTGCTCCTTCGCCTTCGCATGTCCTCGCCTATGCAGACGGAGACGTGACCAATCTCGACCCCAGCAACCTCAGTTGGAAAGCGCTTGTTCTCGACCCGTCGCGGGCCACGATCTACACCACGCACGAGCGACAGCAGCGGCGGGAGGCTGCGCTTGTCAGGATGGGCCAGCGGCCTAAGACAGCAGAGCGCAACGCAATGCTTATCGCTTTGCATAAGGACGGACTAACGGACGCTGCAATATCTGCACGCACCGGCATACCGCCGTCTACCGTCGCCCGCGCCATCTCCCCAGCGCGAGAGCACAGACGGAATCACAAAGGCGCAGCACTAGACCTTTCGCACGTCCTCAGACTCCACGCCAAGGGGACGAAACAGGCCGACATTGCGAGGCGGCTGCAAGTAAGCGCGGCGCTGATCAGCGGCGTAATCGCCAAGGCAAGGCGGCAGGGTCTCATTAACCTGGCGCTGGCTGAGCCTGAGGCGTGCGACTTCAGGTTTCCGTGGTCCCGAGAGCAGCGGCGATAATCTCCTAGCGGTAAAATTCTGCCGAAAATTAGGGAGGGGATATGATGGAACGAAGCGCGCAGATCACCCCCATGCCCCGCCAATTCGCGGCCTATTGATGGCATTGATGGCAATCGCGGCGGCATCGTCGCCCGTGCTCCCGCCCTGCATCATTCTCGGCACGCGCGCCCACGCTCAGCGTTAGGCATTCAGCTTGCCCACGGCTGGCCTTGTGCGGTCCTTCTGCTGTTACTGGACATTCCGGCAGACAGAGACCCGAGGCCAGCCATGGGCGCACTGTGGCCAGCGATAGGCCCGCGCTCTGCGCTCATGCTCTACAGGCCGTAGCGCTGATGCCCCGCATTGAGATGACACAGCCCCGCCAGCCTCAGCCCTTCACGCTGCGCCGCATGGTCTCGGCACGCTGGCGGGCGCTTGCCCTATGCCCTCCATATGAAGGCCGTGGGTCTACGCATCTATCGCTGAGCACTGCCTGTCACTAGGGCAGCATCGTGTGACAGAGCGCAGATGAGAAAGCTGAACCTGTCACATGGATAGGGATTGACTTTTGACACTCGCACTGTCACAACACCCTTGATGCAAGTGACAGTCGCTTGCCAATGGGGACACCTTCACTCATGACCGCCACCATCATCGGATACGCCCGCACCTCTACAGTTGACCAGAAGGCGGGCTTCGACGCCCAGCTTCGCGACCTCAAAGAGCACGGCTGCACTAAGACCTTCGCAGAGCAAGTCTCATCGGTTGCCGAGCGCGCCGAGCTTGAACGCTGCCTTGACTACGTTCGCGAGGGCGACACGCTTGTTGTGACCAAGCTGGACCGCCTCGCTCGCTCTATGCACGACCTCATGTCAATCATTGATCGGCTCGACAAGAAGGGCGTATCTCTCCGCATCCTCGCCATGAACCTCGACACTGGCACGCCCACGGGCAAGCTCATGCTGAGCGTGCTGGGCGCTGTCGCTCAGTTCGAACGCGAGATGATGCTTGAACGCCAGCGCGAGGGCGTGGCCAAGGCCAAGGCCGAAGGCAAGTACACGGGACGCCAGCCGACTGCCCAGCGCCAGAGCGAGGAGGTGCTAAAGCTGAAGGCCTCAGGCAAGACCATGGCCGAGATCATAGCCGTCCTCGACATCAGCGAAAGCAGCTATTGGCGCATCCTTCGCGCTTCGAAGAAGGAGCAAGCGGCAGCATAGGGCCAGCCAAGCTACCTGCAATTCTAAAGCTGCTCATGGGAAACCATTGGGCGGCTTTGCTGTATGCATCCAATGCAAGGCTTTCGAATAAGCCATGCGTATATGTGCGCCCTCCTCTGTTTGCGTTTACTGGCTCACATTGGATGCAGTGCGCAATCCGTTCCGATAAAGCACGCTGATCGCGCGCCCCTTTAAGCTCGCATCATGCCGAGCCGGTAGATATCCAAGCGCTAGACCGAACCCGGCTGAAGATGATAGGCCAGCAAATAGGCAGCTCAAGGACTGCAAATCGGGGAATTTAGATGCCTTTCCGCCCTGACGGAACAACGTTGCGAACACTGAGCACGACGCTGCCGGTGGAATATGTTCGCATTGTTCTGAGCCAAGTACTGGACTGTGATAGATCGCTTGGTGATGCTCAGGTGCGGGTTTGCCTTAATGGCGAGATCCACCCTCCCCACTACAGAATTGACGCTGTGATGGATCTGGAGACAGGCGAGACAACCGGTTGGGAAACATTCAGCGGGAAAACTCATAAGCCGTTGTCGGAGCGCCAGACCCGGAACGTCGTATGGTCGACTGAGCACATGACCTTTCGGCAAGTGTCCGCTCTGATCGGGGAAATGAGAAGTTTCTCAGCGCGAAAAGATCGCTCGGCTTAGCCAGCAATACGACGACCACACGCGAGCGTTTAGCCCTCGCAGGGATTATCCTACCCTGAAGCGCTGCCAGCGCTGTGCGAAGCTCACGCCACAACAGAAAAGGCCCCCGATGGTGAACTGCGCGGCGACAAACAAGGTGAGACTCGTATTGCCTCACCCAAGAGTGTTCCCGGAGAATAATGCCGTTGCCTCACTCGGATGTTCTCGAATGCCTCACGGGTTGTTACGATCTTGTCCCCGCACCTGGTGCAAGGTGACGGAGGTAGCGAAGCCGCTCGCGAGCGCGCCCTCAATAGCGCTGTAGCGAGCGGGCGGCTTCGCGGGCGTTCATCATGTTTTCCGCGGGTTGTCGAAGGCCAACCTGGCGGTAAGAGCCTCACTGCACGACCTCTACGTTTTGCGTCTGCCGCGCGGCATCGGCGAATGGCCCGAACACCAGCGCATTGGCCTGTGTACTGCGCCAGATCTTCATTCGACGCTGCACGGTCCGAATGAGGCCGTCGGGATACACGCCGGGGTATTTGACCTGCAAGCGTTCAAGCAACTCTCGCGAAGTTCGCCAAGGCTCCGCCTCGAACCAATCCTCGAGTTCGGCAGTGACGGCGAGTAGAGGATCGGGCCTCCGCCGCTCTCGCTTGGCCGCTGGCTTGGAGCGGGCAGTCGGTTTCACTTCACCACCACGCCAAGCAATCCGTAAGCCAGACAGAAAGTCTTCGAGCGGTAATGCCTCGCCGTCGGTGGCAGGCGGACCATCAGGCTTGTCAGCAATTTCGACCAATCTCTCTTGTGCCAGCCGTATGTCGCGGAGCAGCCGAACCGGATCGAGCGTCAGGTACATCGCCTTGAGCCGAAGGCATGTATCCTCCGGCGTGCGTGCGTCGTCAAGCAGCCGCTGATAAGGCGTGGCGGGACGATGATAGCGCTTGATCACCTTGGCTCCGTCACGGTGCTTTTCTTTCAGCTTGAATGATGGCTGAAAGAAATTCACGAACAACCGCATTGAGGAATAAAGCTTGGCCAGCTCCCGGGTGGCTCGCAGCCCCTCGAAGCGTCGGTATCCAACGATCTTGCGCACGATCGCGCCATTCTTCTGCTCGACAAATGCCTGATCATTCTTTCGGTAAGGGCGGCAACGGGTAAGTTCGATATTATCGCGCAAGCAATACTCATGAACACTCTCGTTCATGAACACACTGTCGTTGTCGGTGTCGAAGCCCAGCAGCGGGAACGGCAGCAACTTGCGCAGTTCGGCCAACGCAGTGATCAGTACCGTTTGCTCGCGAACCAGCAGCGGCGCGCATTCCGTCCAGCCCGTGGCTATATCGGTCAACACCAGCGTTTGCGAGAAGGCACCCCTCGCGTACGGGCCGGAATGAAAAACGAGATCAGCCTCGACAAAGCCGGGTGCGGGGTCATCCCAATCCGAGAAGGTTCGAACGGGAACACTACGCCGAATCGCTGTTGATCCTTTCCGGCGCCGCGGACCTGTGGCGCTCGCTTTAATCTCCTTGAGGACCCGATCAATCGTCGCTGGGCTCATCGCCAAGAGTCGCCGGCGCGTCTCGCTATTCATATCGCCATGTCCATGACGTTCCATCGCTTCGATCAGTGTTGGCAACAGGGGGTGTAGTCGCTTGCCGCAAATTCGATCCGACGCCTCCCAAACAACGACGAGCGCCGCCCGCACGTCATCGCCGTAAACCCGGCGCCCTGGCCGAGGACCACCCTTCGCCGGTTCGCGTTCTCCTCGCAGCAGTCGCATCGCATGCTTGCGATGAAAGCCCGTGAGCGCCACGAACTCGTCCAACATCCTCGCCTTCTCGGCCCGCCCGCCTAACACATAGCGACAACTGATCGCCGCCACCAATTCCACACGTGTCGCCATGCTTACCTTCCTCATCAAAGCTCCCGAGGTTGATTCGTCGGGAGCAATTTAGATGAGGCAATAACCCATTCTCAGGGAGCAGTTCAGGCGAGGCAATGCGGCGTCTCATCCTGATCGTCGCGCTATAGTGAACCGAGGGCCGCGCAGTAGGTAGGCGTTAGGCTGGTTCAGAACGCTCCCCACACAGCTTTGTTGCCTACTGCCAAGCCGATGCCTTTAGTCCAGCAGAACTCAAACCCGAACACTTTCACGTATATCACGCGCCGCCGTACCTCAATTTCACACTGCCCCACGATCTTATGCACTTCACACCTCGCCCTAAGAGATTGCGTTACGCGCTTGTTCAGAAGCGCCACTTTGTGCTACACAAGACTGTCACACAAAACAAGGACAAAGTTGTGAAAAACACAATAAAATCAATCTCACTATCGCAAATGAGACCCGTCCTCTTCTGGGCACCATTCCATTCTTGATCGCTACCAAGATCAAGGAGTTAACGCCTTTTCAACTAAAGTTGCGCAGGTGCCTTGCAACAAAGGCCAACTACGATGCGCTCAAAGGCTTGTTCGCTCAATAGCTCGCAAGAACTCTCCGAAATCCTCATTTCCAGACGCTTGTTTCCGTCGCTCTTGATAGCTGACCTGCATTGACTTCCTCACTCCTAAATGTGAACATAAAGCGAACATAATGGAGTCTTGCTGATGATCCGATACGCCCCGTCCGCAGCCAACAAACCCGAGCCTATAAAGGCCCGCGAGGTGTCAGCTGCCAAGCCTGCCAATGAAATGTCGCCCCCGAAGCCGGTCATTGAGGTAGCCGCCGCGGCGCCTGCGGCCGGCCTGCTGCTGCCCAGCTCCGGGGCAGCCGAGCTCGGCTCCGACACTCAACCGAAAACCACCAAGCCAGCACGCCGTGCGGCAACAAAACGTAAGTCCAAGGTCGTCGAGGCAGACGACACTTCCCTCCAGCTTAGTCTAGTTTCCGTCCATAAACGCTGGTTTTCTTGAGCTTGCAGCGCACTTGGGTTCCGCTTGGTGGCCGCTTTGAAGCCATGCGGTGTGGCTCATGGGTGCTAATTGCGGCGGCCAGGATTTCTGGTGGACATGCGCGCATTGGCAACTGCCGGCGTCACGCCGGTCCGGTTTTGGCTGGCGACATGGGATGTCAGGTCGGCCTGAGGCGGGCGAAGAGGGCGAGATTGTATGCGACCACCGAGGACCAGACATAAGCCTTGAAGTGGTCGAGCCCACGCCAGGTGCAGCGCCCCAAGCCGTAGGCGCGTTTGAGGCAGGAGATGCCGGCCTCGATGCCGGCGCGGAAGTTGCGCAGCTTGCGATAGACCCAGCGGCTCTTGACCATGTCTTCGATCCTGAGGCCGCACTTCTTGTGGAAGGCCATGTCGCAGATGCCCCAGGCTTTGGCTCGGCTCAAATTATCGCGGCTGGCATAGCCGCCGTCGGCCGCCGCCTGACGCGGCGCCTCGCCCCAGATGCCGATGTGGCGTTCCAGCATCGGCAGCAAGCGCTCGCTGTCGGCCGGGTTGCCGGTTTCGACGACGAGGTCGAGGATCAGCCCGCTTGTGCCGGTGGTCAAATTGATCTTATGGCCATACTCGACGTCGCGGCTGCCTTTGACGATGATGTCGGCATGCGGCTCGAACAAACTGACCAGCTTGTCGCCAGCCGGCACCGCCTCGCCGGCCAGGACCCGCCGCTCGGTCTGGGCGATGATCCGTTCGATCAGCGGCTTATAGTGGCGGAGTTGGGCCTGCCAGAGTTCGACCGCCGGGCCCGCCGCCAAGGGCAGTTGCGCCGCCGCCTGTTCGAGATAGCTCAAGGTGGTGCGCGTGATCC
Organism: Rhizobium leguminosarum; assembly: GCF_001679785.1. Classification (NCBI taxonomy): domain Bacteria; kingdom Pseudomonadati; phylum Pseudomonadota; class Alphaproteobacteria; order Hyphomicrobiales; family Rhizobiaceae; genus Rhizobium; species Rhizobium leguminosarum. Next base: position 4,311,043 of record NZ_CP016286.1, on the reverse strand, counting down.
TGAGCAGCGCGCGATAGTGCTGAACTCGTTTCGGACGACCGCGGGTAAATTGGATCGCCCGGGATCGCTTCTTCGCCGCGCGGCAGTGATCGTGCCATGAGATGGCGCTGCCCAAGGAAGCCGCCTGCTGCAACAGCCGCACCATCACCCGCACGCAGTCCCACAAAAGACTACTGTCGCTCGGTTCGTGCATCAGCGCCGAAGTGACGGTGCTGTCGATGCGCACGACCTTGCCGCGTTCCACCTTGTCCTGCCGGGCGCTCGTCAACAGCACGCGATTGATCGCTTCAAAGGTCCCGGCCCGGATCGCGCTGATCGTCTTGTGCAAGACCGACTTCTTCGGGTTCCACCCCCACGGCAGCCGGGCAAAGGCCCGGAACGAGGCGGAATCTTCCAGATGAAAGGCCAACTCCTCATAACTCAACTGACGGTGTTGTTTGAGCAGGGCGCAACGCAGCACGGCCTCCGCCGGCAGGCCCTCGCGGCCGGTCTCCTTGACGCCGTGGCGGCGCAGGTCCTGCGCTACCAGCCCGAGCAGATCACGATGCTCATCCAGCCATTGCGACATGGCTTTCAGCTCGCGGCCGATCTCGTGTTCGGCGAAAAGATCGAATATATTGGCTTGGACGGTGCGTTCTTGGCGCATTGTCGGCTCCGGCGGTTGCGGGTTTGTCTTTAGAATCAATGGCTTGATCTAAAGTATACCTGAAACCGCCGGGCTTTGCCCGTCGCAATATCGCTATTCCTCCAATAATTTCAGTGGTTTACCGTTTGTGGACGGGCACTAGTCTAGAGGCTTAGACGCAACGACCCGGCCAAGGTATGGCGGCGCGTAGAGAACTCCCACCATAATCTATATAGCACTTCGGAATCCCGAAATTGGTTGGGGGCCTGAAATCATTGGATGTTTCTCGGCGGCGACAGCCCGCGAAAGGCGGCGAATTTCGGGATCCCGAAGCGGGGGAATTTCGGGATTCCGAAGTGGGATTTTTTTCTTCGGGCCGACGCGCCGGGCCTTTGCCCGGGGCAATCGGCCGGCTATCTGACGCTTTCCTGTCAGGATCGGCCGCGTCTGGTCGGATCAATTGCGCCCGCTTGGCGCTCCTCGTAAAACTGGAAGGACGTGCCTTCGGCCAACGTGATTCCCGAACGGCGAGCCTGTTCCATTGCTCAACGCACGGCCTGCGAGACGCGCGGCTGCCCGTTCCGATAGCCCCCGCAAGCCTCGCACAAGAACGAAATCGGATACCGGGGCAAGGATGAACATACGACCGTTCCGCCTGTAAAGAGCCGGGCGGCTCTGAGGGTGGTCGGAAAACCTGACTAGACACTCTGGAGTTCGCTTGGGATGAAAGTCGTAATTCTCGCCGGTGGCCTTGGCTCTCGTCTTGCCGAGGAGACCAGTATCCGACCCAAGCCTCTGGTCGAAATCGGCGGCATGCCGATCCTCTGGCACATCATGAGCATCTATGCTCATCACGGGCTCAATGATTTCATCATCTGCGCCGGCTACAAGGGCTATATGATCAAGGAATATTTCGTAAACCTTGTTCTGCACCACAACGACATCACCGTCGACCTCGCCTCCAACAGCATCAATTATCACGGCGGCAAACGACCGAACTGGCGCGTGACTGTGGTCGATACCGGCATGTATTCGATGACCGGCGGCCGCCTCGGGCGCATTCGCGACCATCTGACACCAGGCGAACCCTTCTGCATGACCTATGGCGACGGTGTCGGCGACATCGACATTGCTGCCGAAGTCGCCTTCCATCGCGATCACGGCCTGAAGGCGACGATGTGCGCGGTAACCCCGCCCGGACGTTACGGCGCCACGAATATCGAAGGCCAGTTCATCACCTCCTTCGTGGAGAAACCGAGAGGCGACGGCCAGCGTATCAATGGCGGCTTCTTCGTGCTCGACCCTTCGGTGGTCGATCTCATCCCAAGCGACGACACGATCTGGGAAGCCGGGCCACTGGAGTGGCTTGCCGCCAACAACCAGCTTGCCGCCTTCAAGCATGACGGCTTCTGGCAACCCATGGATACGTTGCGCGAGCGCACCCATCTGGAAGAACTCTGGAATTCCGGAAAGGCACCGTGGAAGCTATGGGCCTGACAGACTTCTGGAATGGCAGGCGCGTGTTCCTGACGGGACACACTGGGTTCAAGGGATCCTGGCTGTCGTTGTGGCTGGAAAAGCTCGGTGCGGAAGTGGCGGCGGTCTCGCTCGAACCCGAGACCAATCCCTCGCTCTATGGGCGGCTTGCGCCCTGGAACGGACAGGGACACCACATCGCCGACATCCGCGAAGCAGCGACGTTCAAGCAGCATTTCATCGATTTCGAGCCTGAAATCGTCATCCACATGGCAGCGCAGGCGCTGGTGCGGCGCTCCTACGAAAATCCGACCGAAACCTTCGCGACCAATGTGATGGGAACGGCAAACGTGCTTGACGCGGTGCGGGAAACGCCCTCGGTCAAGACGGCTCTCGTCGTCACCTCCGACAAGGTCTATGCCAACAACGGCAGCGGCGTTCCCTTCGTCGAGACGGATATGCTGGGCGGCAAGGACCCCTACTCCAACTCCAAGGCCTGCACCGAACTCGTCGTCCAGAGCTACCGCGACAGCTTCTTCAAGGGGCGCGATATCAGGCTTGCGACGGTACGTGCCGGCAATGTCATTGGCGGCGGCGACTGGTCGAAAGACCGGTTGATTCCGGACTTCATCCGCGCCTTCGAAAGCAGCCAGCCGATCCTGCTGCGCTATCCCGAAGCGATCCGCCCCTGGCAGCATGTGCTGGAGCCGCTCGGCGGCTATCTCGCCTTCGCCGAGGCCTTGACACTTCCCGGCGAGCAGGAGCTGCCCGAAGCACTCAATTTCGGTCCCGATCCGCAGAGCTTCGCGACGGTCTCCGAACTTGCGGAAGCGCTCGGACGCGCTCATCGCGTCGAAGACGTGTGGCGGCTTGCGCCGGGCGAACATCTGCCCGAAGCGCCGGCGCTGACGCTGAGCTCCGCTCTGGCGCTCGACACGATCGGCTGGCGTCCGCGCCTCAGCCTGCAGCAAACAATCGACTGGACAGCCGCATGGTACAAGGCCAATCGCGAGGGAGTCGACATGCGCGACTTCTCGCTCGGGCAGATCGCGGCTTATGAGGAAACAGTATCATGACAGCGCATAATTGCCGGTTCTGCAACGCTCCGCTGAAGCATCGTTTCGTCGATCTGGGCTCGACGCCGCTCGCCAATGCCTATCTGACGGAAGAGCAGCTCGGGCAGCCGGAGCCCTCCTATCCGCTGCGCGCCTTCGTCTGCTCGGAATGCTGGCTGGTGCAGGCCGATGCCTTTGTCCCGCCGGAGGATATCTTCAGCCACTATGCCTATTTCTCCTCCTACAGCGACGGCTGGGTGGAGCATGCCCGCCAGTTTACCATCATGGCGCGCAAGCGCTTCGGCCTCGACGCCACATCACAGGTCATCGAAGTGGCGAGCAATGACGGTTATCTGCTGAAGCATTTCGTCGAAGCCGGCGTGCCGGTACTCGGCATCGAGCCGGCCGAGAACGTCGCGGAAGTGGCGCGGCAGATCGGCGTTCCCACGGAAGCGCGCTTCTTCGGCAAGGAAACCGCTGCCGATCTCGTCTCCCGCGGCCTTGCCGCCGACATTGTCATCGGCAACAACGTGCTGGCGCACGTGCCTGACATCAACGATTTCGTCGGCGGGCTTTCGGCCGTGCTGAAGCCGGACGGCGTCGTCAGCGTCGAATTCCCGCATCTGCTGCGGCTGATGGAAAATATCCAGTTCGACACCGTCTACCACGAGCATTTCTACTATCTGTCGTTGCTCGCCGTCGAAAAGGTGTTCGCGGCGCACGGCCTCGAGGTCTTCGACGTGGAAGAATTGCTGACCCATGGCGGGAGTCTCCGCGTGCTTGCCTGCCGCGCAACGTCCATGATTCACGCAATCGGCCATGGCCTTGCCAAGGTGCGCACTGAGGAGGCCGCCGCCGGCTTCGACAGGGTCGAGACCTATGAGGCTTTCCAGAGCCGCGTGGCGCCGATCAAGGATGGGCTGCTCGCCTTCCTCGAACAAGCCAAACGCAGCGGCAAGAAGGTCGCCGCCTATGGCGCTGCCGCCAAGGGCAACACGCTGCTGAATTTCTGCGGCGTCGGCACGGATCTCATCGAATATGTCGTCGACCGCAATCCGCACAAGCAGGGGCATTTCCTGCCGGGCAGCAAGCTGCCGATCTACGCGCCGGAGAAGATGGACGAGACTCAGCCGGATTACGTGCTCATCCTGCCCTGGAATATCAAGAACGAGGTCGTTGCGGCCAACAGCAGGATCGGCGCCTGGGGTGGACGCTTCGCCGTTGCCGTGCCGGAACTGACGGTGCTCGGATGAAATTCCTTCCGACCGCGGTTTCGGGTGCCTTTGTCGTGGAAGTCGACGCACGCTCCGACGACCGGGGAATGTTCGCACGAACCTTCGACGCGCAGACCTTTGCGGCGCAAGGTCTCGTGCCCGTCTACCCGCAGTGCAATGTCTCGCAGAACCACAAGCGCGGGACGCTGCGCGGCATGCACTACCAAGCCCAACCGCGGCCGGAGATCAAGCTGGTGCGCGCCACGCGCGGCAGGGTCTTCGACGTGGCGCTCGATCTGAGGCCGGATTCGCCGAGCTATCTCAAATGGGCCTCCGTCGAGCTCGATGCTATCAGTCACAACGCCTTCTACATACCTGCCGGATGCGCACACGGCTTCCTGACGCTCGAGGATGATTGCGAACTCTTCTACCAGATGTCGGAAACCTACGTGCCAGAGCTTGCCCGCGGCGTTCGCTGGGACGATCCCGCCTTTTCCATCGCCTGGCCGTTCACGCCGAGCATCATCAGCGAGCGCGACGCCGCGCTTGACAGCTACGGCCAGGAGACAAGCCTTTGAGCGGTATCAAACTCAGCATCTGCATCCCGACCTATAACCGCGAAGCCTATCTCAGAAACGCGCTGACCTACTGCGAGAACGATTACAAGTTCGACTTTCCCTTCGAAATCGTCATCTGCGACAATGCCTCCACGGACGGCACGCAGCAGGTGGTCGAGGAATTCATCGCCCGCGGGCTGCCGATCCGCTACTACAAGCGTGAAACCAATGCTGGCGCCGCGGCAAACGTCACGAGCGCTCTGCGCCTCGGCAAGGGCGAATACCTCATCTATCTCGCCGACGATGACATCCTGATCGTCAATTCGGCGATCGCCCGCGACCGCCCGCAAGAAGGCACCAACGACGTCATGACGAGCTGGGACCGCTATCGCGGCGGGCTTGAGTATTTTCTCTATACGGGCGTCAGGCGCGGGGGGCGCTGCCACTCACGCCCGAGACGCGTCTCAAATATGACGAGATGTGCAAGGCCTTCACGCTCAATCGCATGGCGGTCGCCTTCCGCTTCTGGGCGGAGCGCAAGAACTTCATCAAGGCCTATGAACTCTATACCCGCATCATGTGGGGCGGGATGCTCGACCACCCGGAAATTCGCAGTTTCCGTGAAAGGCTGCCCCTGATGGTCGCCATCCAGACGCTGGTGAGCGAAGTGAATTCGGCAATCGGCATCGATACGCTGCTGCTCGGCGGTTTCCCGGAAATTACCGCGCTCGAAGGCCTGATACGCGAACTCGGCCTCAACGAAAAGGTGAAGGTGACGGTGAAACTCAGCGACAGTCCGCTGGAAAGCACCGCCGTCTTCATCAGTGCCGATAGCGACCGGGAGTATTTCGTAGCACTCGGCTACCTGCCCAATCTCGTGTTCCACCAGCACGATGTCGCCCGGCACATCATCATGTGAGCCTCGCGCCAGCTTCAAAAACTAGCGTCGTGGCGGGCGCCTGCGTCTTGATTTCAATTCAACAGAAATTAGCGGCATGACAAACAGGATCTTCTACACCAAGCCTTCGATCACCCAGCTCGAAACGGATTATGCGGCCGATGCCGCCGCCACCGGCTGGGGCGCGCGCTGCTACGATTATCTCAACCGTTTCGAACGTGACTTCAAATCCTATCTCGGCAGCGGCTTTGCGATCGCGACCTCGAGCTGCACCGGCGCCATGCACATGGGGCTTGCAGCGCTCGGCGTCGGCGCCGGCGATGAAGTGATCCTCGCCGATACGAACTGGGTCGCCACCGTCTCGCCGATCGTCCACCTCGGCGCAAGACCCGTTTTTGTCGACGTGCTTGCCGACACGTGGTGCATTGATCCCGAGGAGGTCGAGCGCCATATCACGCCGAAGACCAAGGCCATTATCGCCACGCATCTCTACGGCAACCTCTGCGACATGGACGCGCTGCTGGAAATCGGCAAGAGGACGGGCATTCCGGTGATCGAAGATGCGGCTGAAGCGGTCGGCTCCGTCTGGCACGGCCGCCGCGCCGGCTCGATGGGCGCATTCGGCACCTTCTCCTTCCACGGCACCAAGACGCTGACGACAGGCGAAGGCGGCATGTTCGTCACCAATGACGCCGCGCTTTACGAAAAGGTGTTGACGCTCAGCAATCACGGCCGGGCTCGCGGACAGACGAAGCAGTTCTGGCCGGATGCGATCGGCTTCAAATACAAGATGTCCAACATCCAGGCGGCCATCGGATGCGCCCAACTCGAGCGCATCGACGAACTCGTCAACCGCAAGCGCGAAATTCTGGCCTCCTACATGATCCGGCTTTCAGCCCTGCCGGGCATCACGATGAACCCGGAATACACCGGCACGATCAACGGCGCTTGGATGCCAACCGCGGTCTTTCATCCGTCGACGGGCATTACCCGCGAGATGATGCAGCAAACCTTCGAGACCGCCAATATTGACGCGCGCGTCTTCTTCTATCCCCTCTCCAGCCTCTCCATGTTCAAAGATCGGCACGAGAACGTGAACGCCTGGAGCATTCCGGGCCGCGCGATCAACCTGCCGAGCTATCACGACATGAGCGAAGCCGATATCGACCGGGTAGCGGCAACGCTGCTCGATATGGCGGCCGGGCGGATCTATCATAACAGCACGGCATTGCGGCAGTCGGTCTAAGACAGCCCTACAGCGAAGGACAAAGAACAGTCATGACCACGAAGGACGATCGTCTCGAATTCGAAGCCCACAAGCGGGAGATGTCACTTGCACTCGGCAAGGACGAGGCAAGTTTCCAACAATCGCTAAACACGCTGATCGGGCTCGACAAGTTCGACTATTTCTATCTCTGGTCATGGATGGGCGTGCCGATCATCCAGCTTCCGGTCGATATCCTGGCGACCCAGGAAGTCATCTGGGCGACCAAGCCCGATGTCATCATCGAAACCGGCATTGCGCGCGGCGGCTCGCTGATCTTCATGGCGTCGATCCTCGCCGCCATGGGCAACGACAAGGCCAAGGTCGTCGGCGTCGACATCGACATCCGAGCCCATAATCGCGAGTCGATCGAATCCCATCCGATGTCGAACAGGATCAAGATGATTCAGGGCGGTTCCGTCGACGACGACGTGCTCGCCGCCGTGAAAGCCGAGATCCCGCCAGGCGCCCGCGTGATGGTGGTGCTCGACAGCGACCATTCCTACGAGCATGTTCTGGCGGAATGCCGCGCCTACGGTCCGCTGGTGACGGAAGGCTGCTACCTCGTCGTCGCCGACACGCTCATCGGCCACCTGACCGAGGAACAGGCCTTCACAAAGCGCTCCAAGGTCTGGCTGCGCGGCAACGAGCCGCTGAAGGCAGTCACCGATTATCTGGCGGAAACCGACCGCTTTGAGGTCGATCCGGTTCTGAACGGCAAGCTCGTGCTGTCTTCCTCGCCGGGCGGCTACTGCGTCTGCCGAAAGGCGTGAGCGGACCTAAAGCGCGTCGCGATCTTTCAGATTCGCTCCTCGCGCTTTAGGTCCTTGTTTTTACGTATGTCGTTATCGCAAAACCGCTGCACACTTTTGCGCGACATGCTCTAGGGATAGTCGTTCATGGCGCAGGTCGATATCGTCAGCCTCAAGGACAATGCGGATCCGGCCAGGCGGCTCCGACTTCCGATCAGGGACGATAACGGCAGGCATGTGGGCGACCTGCAATGCATCGACAGGTCGATGCTCGACGAGCCCGGCCTGATCGACGATCTGACGACGTGGCGCAACCAGTCGATGCCGTTTTTCCTCAGCCAGTTTAACGCGACGGAGGAACGCACGCGGCGCTGGCTCGAAACCATCTCGCTGCCCGCCGCCGACCGAATCCTATTCGTCATTTGCGATCCCGGCGGAAACCGGTTCGGTAATTTCGGCATCTGCAACATTCAGCCCGGCTCGGCCGAATTCGACAACGTCATCCGCGGCAGGGCGAGCGATACTCGTAACCTGATGTTTCAATGCGGCATTGTATTGCTGGAGTGGATGTTTTCCGGACTTGGGGTCGAAACGGCCGAACTGCACGTGTTCTCCCACAATGAAAAAGCGATCGGCCTTTACAAGCGGCTGGGCTTTGCAGCGGCCGAAAGCCTGCCGCTGCGGCGCGCGGAGGAAGAAGGCATGGTCAAATATTCGATCGTCGATCGATCGGAAGCAAATGCCGGCTTCGACTATCTGAGGATGGAGCTCCCTATCGAGCGTTTCCGGCAGGCGCATCCAGCTGCTTTGCTGACTGCCTGAAGCTCCTCACCGCACCGGCTGATAGTGGCCGCGGAGCGGAACTTTGCCACCCGTGGTAACGAAGCCGTCGCGTTCGCAAACATACATCAGCGTCGGCATGCCGCCCGAGCGGAAGATCTCGTCGTAACGGCGGCGGACCTGGACGGTTTCGGTGCGGCAATTGTAGGATTCCTCTTCCTTCTTGTCCGGCTGCGCCTTGACGCCGGGAAGACCCTTGTAGGGATAGAGGGGTTGAACGCGCGAATCGACGGATTTCGTCCAGTCGACGGCAAGGGCGGACGCCGGGGCGAGGCCAGGCACGGCAGCGAGCGATATCACAAGCATCATCATTAGCCGCATGGGAACTCTCCTGCCGGCTAGAGCGGTTCAGCTTTTCACGGAAACGCAGAACCGCTCTAACTTTTTGTTTTACACAATTCCGGACGGAAAACCGCTTCGCACTTTTCCTGGAATTGCTCTATAGGCCGCTTCCCCGATGTAGGAAAACCGACGACCGTCATCAAGCGGCCGCAGCGGGCGACTTCCTGAAATAACTTCTGATGACGGGATGGCCGAAGAGGCCGGCGAGGATCGCAAAGCCCGCGCCGACGACGAAACCGGCGAGAAAACCGCCGATGACGCCGGCGACCAATAGAATCGTCTTTCCGGGACCGTCGGCCTTGACCGGCGGCTCGGCCGGCGAGATGACGCGAATGTTACTCTGGTTGAGGTTCTGTTCCTCACTCGTCTGGCTGGAGCGCTTCAGCACCGTCTCGTAAATATTGCGCGCCGCGGTCGCCTTGCGCTGCAATTCGTTCAATTCCACCTGCTTGTCCGACGAACTCGCGTGCAGCGCCTTCTGCACGGCAAGCTCCTTGGCGATGCTGTCCTCGGCGGCCTTGGCCTGCTCGTATTCGCCCCTTGCCGAGGTGGCGAGACGCTGCAATTCGCCCCTGATTTCGACTGATATGCTCTGCAGCGACGAGCGGGCCGCCTGCAGGCGCGGATGACGCGTGCCCATCTGGCTTTCGAGGCTGCCGACGGCGGCGGCCTGGGTGGCATATTGCTGACGCAGGCTGACGAGCGGCGAGGTGACGCCGCCCTCTGCCTGGTTGCCGGCGACGATGTCCTCGACGCGGAGATTGGCGACAGCATCGGCGCGCGCCTTCGCCTGGATGGTCTTTTCCTGCGCCGTCACTAGCATCGTGTTCAGCGAAACGAGCCGCTGATCGGAAATCAGATTGCCCTCGGTCGCGGCCATGTCGTTGTCGGCGCGGAAGGTTTCGACAGCCTGCTCGGCCTCCAGCACGTTCTGGCGCAGGTCGTTGAGGCGTCCGTCGAGCGTCGAGGAGGTGTTTTCGTAAATGCCGTTCGAGGCGCTGTTCTCTTCCTCGGTGAAGGAGGTGACGACCTGGTTGGCAAGCCTTGCGGATTTTTCGGGATCGTTGGTCGTGGCGGCAAGCGAGACGACATAGGTGCTGGCCTCACGGGTGATGACCAGCGCCTTCTGCAGAGTGCCGATCACGGCGGCGCCATCCGTCCGGCCGCCGGTGAATTCGGGGTCCTGGTCAAGCTTCATGGCTTCGGCGACGCGGCGCAGCACATTGCCCGAGGTGAGGATCTGCACCTGGCTATCGATCAGCGCCGAGATCATTTCCGGCGAGGGACCCGACGATTGCGCGCCCGCATCCGCAAGGCCGATCTGGCGCGGATCGAAATAGAGGCTGCTTACGGCCGTGAATTTCTGGGCGATGAGCGGCGCCACCGCCCCGCCGGCGAGGGCTCCGAGAAGCGCCAGCCCAAACACGATCAGCCGCCGGCTCCAGATCGCGGCGATACTCGAGCGGAGGTCGAGAAGCGGTGCGGCAGGCGCGGGCTCTGCATTCGGCGGCGCGTCCACGACAGGCTGTCTCGGAGGAGGAGGAGGCGCCGGGCGCTCATATTGGCGGGTTTCCGCAATACTTGCCGGCGGCACGAAGGGGGGCGAAGCGGGTTCGGGTGAAGGCCGGGCGAAATCATCCGGGCGGATGACCGGGCTGCGCATGCGTACGCCTTCCGGCGCAGTCTGAGATGGCTCAAAACTGCGCCAGCCAGGGAGCCGGCTTACCCTGTTCCTGTCATACTGGTTCATACGCGCACTCGTGTCCTGCCCAGCGTGAAAGACTGAAGCCGAGGTGCTGAGACTTTAGAAATTCTTAGCTAACGGACCGTTAAAATAACCGGAGCGGCGCGATGTTGCGATTTGCCGCGATAGCGAGGATGGCCATGAAGACGACACGACATCTGACAGCGCTGCTGCTTGCAGCCGCTCTGATCCCGTCGCCGGCCCTTGCGGCTGAGGCCGCCTGCTACCGCGGCGTCAATTTGTCCGGCGGCGAATATGGCGAGCGCGGCGGCATCTACGGCACCAACTACACCTATCCGAGCGAAGACACGATCAGCTATTTCGCCGAAAAAGGCATGACGATCATCCGGCTGCCCTTCCGCTGGGAACGGCTGCAGCCCGCACTTGGCGGGCGGCTCGACGAGGATGAGCTCAAGCGGATCAAAGATACGATCGGCCTGATCCGCAAGCACGGCATGGCGGTTCTGCTCGACCCGCATAATTTCGGCTATTACGACAAGACCCAGGTCGGCACGGCGCCGGCGACGGATGCCGCCTTCGGGGATTTCTGGGCAAGGCTCGCCGTCGAATTCGCCAATCACGACGGCGTTCTCTTCGGCCTGATGAACGAACCGCACGACATCAAGGCGACGGACTGGCTGGATGCGGCCAATGCCGCGATCCGCAGCATCCGCGCCGTCGGCGCGCGCAACCTCATCCTGGTGCCAGGCACGGCATGGAGCGGTGCGGGCAGCTGGGAAAAGGACGTGATCGGCGGCGCCAACGGCACGGTGATGCTCGGCGTGCGAGACCCGCTCGACTTCTACGCCTATGAGGTCCACCAGTATCTCGACGCCGACTCCTCCGGAACCCATCCGACCTGCGAAGGTGCCGGCGCCGCGGTCGCGGCGATCAACGGCGTTACCGCCTGGCTGAAGCAGAACCACAAGCGCGGCTTTCTCGGCGAATTCGGCGCCTCCGCCGACAAGGACTGCATGAGCGGGCTGACCGAAATCTATGCCACCATGTCTGATAATAGCGACGTCTGGCTCGGCTGGTCCTATTGGGCGGCCGGCGATTGGTGGCCGGCGAACGAGCCGTTCAACGTCCAGCCGCGCAAGGGTCCCGAGCGGCCGCAGATGCGGCTTCTTGCCGAGGTGGCAAAAGCCGGTGCCGGCACTTGCTCCGCCGTCAAGCCCGCGGGGAAATGAGCGTGGCGGTCGTCGATCAGAGGGCAGCAACATTCACTGTAGCCGGCACCGTCGCCGGCAACCGGCTCGATGCCGTCCGCGAGGCATCGCGCACCGATCATACGGTGCTCTGGCTCGGCCTGCTCTCCGTGCTCTACAACGGCATTCTCGCCTTCATCAACCATAATATCGTGCCGCTCTCGATGACGCATGTCGCCGCCAGCGAAGGCCTGATCATGGCGAGCGCCATCATCTACATCCTGCACAAGGGGATCTACGAGACCGACCTTCCGGCCTTCCTGTTCCTGCTGTTCACGCTGATCGTGACCATCTATGTCAGCGTACTCAACCGCCTGCTGTTCATCGATCACTTCCGCAACGTGCTGATCATCTTCTGCTTTACCGGGCTCGGGGGCTGGAGCAACGAGAAAACGATGAAGCTCGCCTTTCGCTGGGCAAGCCTTGCCGTCATGATCTTCCTGATCTTCGAGATCGTCAGCGTGCCCTTCTACGTCAGCATCGTCCATCCGTCCGATTACTTCGCCAATACGCGCGGGCTGCTGCCGCTGAGCTACAACACGACGGGCCTCTTCCAGAACGCACTCGGCTTTCCCGAGCGCTTCTCCTTCGGCATCATCGACCATCGTTCCTCGTCGATCTTCCTCGAACAGGTGTCGCTCGCCAATTTCTGCGGCGTCATCGCGGTCTACCTGATTTCGATGTGGGAGAGGCTCGGCCGCTGGGACCGGCTGCTGATGATCGGCACGGCCGTGCTGATCCTGGTGACGAACGACACGCGTACGATGCTGATCTTCTGCTTTGCCTGCATCATCGGCTATTTCGTCTTTCCGAAGATCCCGAAGAATTTCAATCTGGCGCTGATGCCGCTGATCGTCGCCGCGGGCTTCCTCGTCTACGTCCTGAAACCCAACGCGACCGGCGACAATTTCACCGGCCGCATCAACCTGACGATGAAGAAGATCATGGAGCTCGATCCGCTCGCCGTCCTTGGGCTTTCGGTCGACCGGGTCGCCGAATTCGCCGACAGCGGCTATGTCTACCTGATCTACGCGGCGACGATCTTCGGCGTCATCGCATTGTGGCTGTTCGTCTGCCTCTTTCCCGCCGGGCGCACGGCAGCACAGCGGCGCTGCGCCCATTCACTTTCTCTTTTCATTTTTCTGAATATGATGATCGGGGGCACCGCGGTTTTCTCGATGAAGATTGCCGGTCTCCTCTGGTTCGTCGTCGGATATATGCGTTTCCACGACAGCCCGCGCATCCGGCAGGATCGTCCGGCAGATGTACTGAGTTGACCGCAGCGGCGCCTGTCCGTGCGAGCCCTAGAACAGGATGATTTTAGGCCGGATCGGCCTAAAATCTGAATCCTGTTCTGAATCAAAGAAATAGAGCATGATGTCGTCCGAAAACCGCCCACACTTTTCGGCATCATGCTCTGGGAGCAAGACGCTCGATGCTTGTCCAGCTTCAATATCTGCGCGCCATCGCGGCGCTGATGGTCGTCTATTTCCACGCGGTATTGCAGCTTGCCAAGGTCAATCCGGCAGTCGACGCCACCGCCTTCGTCTATGGCGAAACCGGCGTTGACATCTTCTTCGTCTTGAGCGGCTTCGTGATGTGGCTGACGACGAGCGGACGCGCGATGAGCCCGATCGATTTCGCCCGCCGGCGCATCAAGAGAATCGTGCCGCTCTACTGGCTGGCGACGCTGTTTTCGGCGACTGTGGCGCTGGTCGCTCCATCATTGCTGAAATCGACGGTATTCGACCTGCCGCATCTCATCGCCTCGCTGTTCTTCCTGCCATGGGCCAATCCTGCCGATCCCAGCACGATCGCGCCGGTGGTCGTCCCCGGCTGGACGCTGAATTACGAAATGTTCTTCTACTTCGTCTTTGCGCTGCTATTGCCGCTACAGGAAGTACGGCGCATCCCGGCGATGTTTGCCGTCTTTGCCGTCATCCTGATCGCTTGCCGGCTGCTGCCGGAAACGACTGTGACCCGGTTCTACCGCGAACCAATCATGCTGGAATTCCTCGCCGGTGTGGTGCTCGGCTGGCTCTACGGGCAGAAGGTCCTGCTGCCGAACCGCTGGGCTTGGGCGGCGCTTGCCATCGGCTTTGCGTTTCTCTTCATCAACGAGGCGCTGATGCCGCCGGAAAGCCGGTTCTATGCCTGGGGAATCCCGGCGATCTTCATCGTCTACGGCGCGATCTCCATCGACTTCTCCAGGCTGCCGGTGATCGGATGGCTGAACTATCTCGGCGACTGCTCCTACAGCATCTACATCACCCACGCCTTCACGCTGGCTTTTCTCAGGGTCGCCGCCGACCGCCTGCCGATCGGCATCCTGCAACAGCCGGTGCTCTTCGTGATCCTCTCGCTGGTGCTCTCGTCGATCGGCGGTGCGATCATCCATGAGATCACCTCGCCGCGCCGCCGGCAGGTCGCGGTGGCGAGCCGGCCGCCTGCCTAAAGCGCGTCGAAGGCGAGAATACGCATCCAAGCGGCGCTGACGGTACAGTTTTTCGCGCAACTTCTCCTAAGCTTCAGACTGAGCAATGAGAGAACTTGCACAAACGTGATGGTTTATCTTGCAATTTGTCGCATGAATGAAAGTGCGCCGGCCTATTCGCGGTCCGGGCTTTGATCTAAGCACAGCGGCGGCCTTGGAGAGGGAAGAGGGAAAGACATGACAAGTTACGTATTGACGGTATCCTGCAAGTCGACGCGCGGCATCGTGGCGGCGATTTCGAGCTATCTGGCCGACAAGGGCTGCAACATCGTCGATAGTTCGCAGTTCGACGATCTCGATACCGGCAGGTTCTTCACGCGCGTCAGCTTCATCTCCGAGGAAGGTGTGCCGCTTGCCGAACTCAAGGAAGGTTTCGAGCCGATCTGCAAGCGGTTCGCCATGGATGCCGAGATCCATGACGGCAATGCCCGCATGAAGGTCCTCTTGATGGTGTCGCGCTTCGGCCATTGTCTCAACGACCTGCTTTACCGCTGGAAGATCGGCGCGCTGCCGATCGATATCGTCGGCGTCGTCTCCAACCATTTCGACTACCAGAAGGTCGTGGTCAACCACGACATCCCCTTTCACCACATCAAGGTGACGAAGGAGAACAAGCTGCAGGCCGAAGGCCAGATCATGGAGATCGTCGAGCAGACCGGCACCGAGCTGATCGTGCTGGCCCGTTACATGCAGGTGCTTTCGGATGCGATGTGCCAGAAGATGTCCGGGAAGATCATCAACATCCACCATTCCTTCCTGCCGAGCTTCAAGGGCGCCAATCCTTACAAACAAGCCTATCAACGCGGCGTGAAGCTGATCGGGGCGACGGCGCATTACGTCACTGCCGATCTCGACGAAGGTCCGATCATCGAGCAGGACACGGCGCGCATCACCCATGCGCAGTCGCCCGACGACTACGTCTCGATCGGCCGCGATGTCGAAAGCCAGGTGCTGGCGCGGGCCATCCACGCCCATATCCATCACCGCACCTTTCTGAACGGCAACCGCACCGTGGTCTTCCCGGCCAGCCCCGGTGGTTACGCCTCCGAACGCATGGGCTGAGCGCAGCCCTGCATCTCTTTTGCTGGCAAACGACAATCCCCGTTGCCTGCCAGCGGCAAGTACTTGATTATCTCGTTCAATAGGTAATCGAATCATGCTGCGGGAGGGGTGTCATGACCGACAAGGCGCTTGTTGATCGCATGGCGCTGCCGCGCCCCGACGTGACCGCCAGCGACGCGGAAGAGATCCTCCTTGCTCATTACAGCCTCTCCGGCACGCTTGTCGAACTCGGCAGCCAGCAGGATCGGAACTATCGCGTCGATAGCGATCGTGGCCGCTACGTCCTGAAGATCTGCCATGCAGCCTACGAGACCCGCGAGCTCGAAGCACAGAATGCGGCGATCCATCATCTCAAAAGTAAGCAAGATGCGCCGCGCGTTCCGAAGGTGATCGCCACCAATGACGGGCGGGAGATCGTCGTCCTTACCGTGCGTGGGCAGGGCTATCAGGCCCGGCTGCTGGAATATCTGGAAGGCCATGGGCTGACGGAGCTGACCTATCTGGCGCCGGCTTCCGTTGCGGCGCTGGGCGCGCTCTGCGCCAGGCTGGCGCAGGCGCTTGCCGATTTTAACCATCCCGGTCTCGACCGCAGCCTGCAATGGGACCTCAGACGGGCAGGTCCCGTTGCGGTGCAGCTGCTTTCGGCCATCACCGACAGCGCCGCGCGCGACCGGATTGCCAAAACCATGGTGATGGCCGTTCGCCGCATCCAGCCGTTGGCGCCGTCGCTTCGGCTGCAGGCCGTGCATCACGACGTCACCGGCGACAATGTCGTCGGCCACCGTGACGCCCGTGGCCATATCGTCCCCGACGGGGTGATCGATTTCGGCGACATCATCCGCGGCTGGCTGGTCGGCGACCTCGCCGTCACCTGCGCTTCGCTGCTGCATCAGGCCGATGGCGACCCTTTTCATATCCTGCCCGCCGTCACCGCCTATCAGGCGATCTATCC
This sequence comes from Rhizobium leguminosarum, assembly GCF_001679785.1. Lineage (NCBI taxonomy): Bacteria > Pseudomonadati > Pseudomonadota > Alphaproteobacteria > Hyphomicrobiales > Rhizobiaceae > Rhizobium > Rhizobium leguminosarum. The sequence goes on along the minus strand of NZ_CP016286.1, from coordinate 4,294,560 downwards.
GCTGAGCGACGAGGAACTGAAGGCGCTCTGGCCACTGATCGTCGCACGCGCGGTCATTCTCGTCGCCAGCGGCGAACAGCAGATTTCGGTCGATCCCGACAATGACTATGTCCGCGACAATCTCGACCGCGAGCGGGCGATCTTCGATACGGCGATGTCGGTTCCCTTCGATCTCATGGAAGCGGCGATCCTCAAGGCAGCCGGCGCCGATGTCGCCGCGCCGGAAACATCGGGATGGCTGCCGTTGCTGCCCGACATCGATCCCGCCGGGATCGCCTATGTCGATCTTGGGGTGCGGAGCCCGCATTTTTCCGCCGGCAACTGGCTGAATACCGACATGGACTGGCGGCTGCTTGCCCGCATGGCAACCGAAAACGGTACGGCAGCGACGCGCTACGGCGAATATCGGCTTTCCCGCGCGGCAACTGCGAAGGGACAGGCGACCTGCGCCCTGCATATCGACATATGCCTTGCCGCAGGCAGCGCGATTGCCGCGCCCTTTGCCGGCCGCATCGGCTGGAAGGACCAGCATCTGACAATCGCCGGCGACAACATGACCCTGCATCTCGATGGGCTCGACCTCTCGGTCGAGGACGGAGCCGAGATTGCCGCCGGCGATTCGCTCGGCACGGTTTTCGGAGAGGCGTCGTCGCTAGGCGGGCTGCGCGTCCAGCTTTGCAGCGTCGCAGGTCTCGAACCGCCGCTCTTTGCCTCACCGCGCGCGGCGGCGGCCTGGTCGGTGCTCTGCCCTTCGCCTTCGCTGCTTCTCAGCCCGCAAGCGGATGCGCCGCAACCTGAAACCGCCGAACTCTTCGCCAGGCGGCGGGCGCATCTCGCAAGGCCGCAGAAGAATTATTATGCGGCGCCGCCGCAGATCGAGCGCGGCTGGAAGGAGCATTTGTTCGATGTCGAGGGCCGCGCCTATCTCGACATGGTCAACAACGTCACCATTCTCGGCCATGGCCATCCCAAGCTCGCGGCGGCGATCGGCGCGCAATGGCTGCGGCTCAACACGAATTCGCGCTTCCACTATGCCGCGATCACGGAATTTTCCGAACGCCTCGCCGCCCTGTCGCCGAATGGGCTCGACGCGGTCTTCCTGGTCAACAGCGGCTCGGAGGCGAACGATCTGGCGCTTCGGCTCGCGCAAGCCCATAGCGGAGCGCGCAACATGCTCTGCCTGCTCGAAGCCTATCATGGCTGGTCGGCGGCGAGCGATGCCGTCTCCACCTCGATCGCCGACAATCCGCAGGCACCGACCACCCGGCCGGACTGGGTGCATGCCGTCGTTTCACCGAATACCTATCGCGGCGCATTCCGTGGTCCCGATACGGCGGCAAACTATCTCAGCGCAGTAACGCCGGTGCTGGAGGCGATCGACGCCGGCGGCAACGGCCTTGCCGGCTTCATCTGCGAATCGGTCTACGGCAATGCCGGCGGCATTCCGCTGCCGGACGGTTATCTCAGGGAAATCTATGCGCAAGTGCGCGCCCGCGGCGGCCTTTGCATCGCCGATGAGGTGCAGGTCGGTTATTCCAGGCTCGGACATTATTTCTGGGGCTTCGAGCAGCAAGGGGTCGTGCCCGATATCATCACTATCGCCAAGGGCATGGGCAACGGCCATCCGCTCGGCGCCGTCATCACCACGCGGGAGATCGCGCAATCGCTGGAGAAGGAAGGTTATTTCTTTTCCTCCACCGGCGGCAGCCCGGTCAGTTGCGTCGCCGGCATGACGGTGCTCGACATCATGGTCGAGGAAAAGCTGCAGGAAAATGCCCGGACGGTCGGCGATCATCTGAAGGCGCGGCTTGCCGCGCTGATCGACCGCCATCCGATTGCAGGCGCCGTGCACGGCATGGGCCTCTATCTCGGTCTCGAATTCGTCCGCGACAGAACGACGCTGGAGCCGGCGACGGAAGAGACGGCTGCAATCTGCGACCGGCTTCTCGAACTCGGCGTCATCATGCAGCCGACCGGCGATCACCAAAATGTGCTGAAGATCAAACCACCGCTCTGCCTCAGCATCGACAGCGCCGATTTTTTCGCGGACATGCTGGAGAAGGTGCTCAAAGAAGGTTGGTGACACAGGGCTTCCGGCATTAACCAATTCGGTCATTTCGAGGCATGTCGATTTTTAATGAAGCGGGCCATTGCCGGAATCAGCAGGACTTCCTATCTCTGCCGCGGTGATCGATTGAACTTCGATTCTGTCATGCGAATTTAACGAAGAGCTGATATGTTTCTTTCTGCAAGTTCGGGCTGCGACGGAATGAATTTTTTCGGATCGTCGATATTTTGACACGTTTAGGAATATGTTTCTGACAGGCTATCGGGTAATCTCTACCAAGTTAGTGGATTATCGAAGGCAGCCTTCACCGGCCCCGGGCTCTACCGGGACCACTCAAGTGCAACGCCAACACAAGGAACGAGCATGATAGACATCGATATTCTCGCCGATCTCCTTGGGCGATCTGTGCTTGGCAATGACCGTCCGGGCGCCCTCTCCCGCCCGAACTGTCGAATGTGACGTTCGTCCTCCTTTCAACGGTATCAGACAAGTCAATTCGCCATGGCTGCGCATGTCGCGCGGCAGGAGTTCTATTTATGAAGAAGCAAGTTATCGAATATGCAGGCGTTCCCGTCGGGATCGTCATTCCCGATGAAGACCGGCTGAAGTTCATCGCCGTGAAATTTCATGTCCACGACCTCGACGAGCAGCGTTTCGGTTCGCCGGACGAGGTGCGGCTGGCAATCCATGACCTGATGACCCGCCGTCATCCGAAGCCGCTTCATGCCTGACAGCATGAGGCCGCCATTAGAATTCACGGCTTTTCCCGATGTCCGACCGGTCCCGCCAAATGGGGCCGGTCTTGTTTTTTGAGGGCATTACAGCGCCGCGCGTCTTTATCAGACGCGCAAAGGACGTTGTAACACTTTGAATTGCTGCATAATTTTATCCTTAAATCGATTCCGATTTAAGGAATTATGCAGTACAGTCCTACCGGCCGCCTTTCCGCATAAGGATCCGCCCTTGCCCGATCTTCTGAACCTCATCACCGACATCGAAGGCGTTTCCGTCGGCCATGCAACCGACCTTGCGCTCGGTTCCGGCGTCACGGTCATCGTCTTCGACGAACCGGCCGTCGCATCCGGCACGGTGCTCGGCGGTGCGCCCGGCGGGCGCGACACCGGCCTGCTCGATCCGTCGATGACCGTCAATGCCGTGGATGCCTTCGTGCTCTCCGGCGGCTCGGCCTTCGGGCTGGATGCCGCCGGCGGCGTGCAGGCGGGCCTGCGCGAGCTCGGCCGCGGCTTTGCCGTCGGGTCGGTGCGTATTCCGATCGTGCCGCAGGCGATCCTGATGGACCTGCTGAACGGCGGCGACAAGGATTGGGGCCTTCACTCGCCCTATCGCGACATGGGTTATACGGCACTGCAGGCCGCGGCCAAGGGCACATTCGCGCTCGGCACGACAGGTGCCGGGACGGGAGCGACGACGGCCACCGTCAAGGGCGGGCTCGGCTCGGCCAGTGCCGTCAGCAGCGCCGGGCATCGTGTCGCGGCGATCGTCGCCGTCAATGCGCTCGGTTCGGCAACGATCGGCGACGGGCCGCATTTCTGGGCGGCACCCTTTGAAAAAGACGCGGAATTCGGCGGGCTCGGCATGCCTGCGGTGGCCGACCATAGGATGCGGCTCAAGGGAATGAACACGCCGGCAACGACGATCGGCGCTGTCGTGACCGATGCGCAGCTGACGAAGGCCGAGGCGCACCGGCTATCGGTTGCCGGCCATGACGGCCTTGCCAGGGCACTGCTGCCGGCGCACCTGCCGCTCGACGGCGATACCGTCTTTGCCGCTTCGACGGCCCAGCATCGAAGAGACGACATGGCAAGCCTGATGGAGTTGTGCCACCTTGCGACCATCGTCATGGCGCGGGCGATCGCCCGTGGCGTCTACGCAGCGACCGCCCTTCCGGTCGAGGGCGCGCAAAAGGCATGGCGCGACCGCTACCCGAATGGCCGTTGATTGAGATCTTTGTTTTTGTGGATGTCGTCGCCCCAAAACCGCTGAGCACTTTTGGGCGACATGCATTAGGGTCGGAACCGGAACCCACAACGTGCCGAATGGCGGAGAGACGTGAATGCAGATCCGGGCGCTGATGTATTTCGACGAGCTGGTCAGGACCAATTCGATGCGCCAGGCGGCCGAAAATCTGAACGTCGCGCCGACGGCGATCAGCCGGCAGATCGAGAACCTCGAATATCATTTTGGCGCGCCGCTCGTTGAACGCAGCGCCCGTGGTGTCAAGCTGACGGCCGCCGGCGAACTGCTTGCCGCCCGCGCCGGCCGGACGCTGCGCGAGCTCGATCATGTGCAGCAGCTGATCGAAGACCTGAAGGGCCTGCAGCGCGGCCGCGTCAGCATCTATGCCAATGGGGCGACCGTCGCCAATCTGCTGGCGCCGGCGCTTGCCGAATTCAGCCTGAAATATCCAAAACTGCGTTTTACCGTGACGATCACCAGCGCCCGGCAGGCGGTCGATGCCGTCAACAGCGCCGAGGCGGATATTGCGGTGACGCTGTTTGCGCCACCGATGTCCGGCACCAAGGTGCGGCTGCGCTCCGAGATCGCCTATGATCTCATCGCCACGCCGCAGCATCCGGCCGCCGCGCATGCCGAGATCCCGCTGAGGACGCTTGCCGACTACGCATTGGCGCTGCCGGATCAATCCTTCGGCTTTCGCCAGGCCTTCGACGCGCTGTTCGAGAAGGAGGGGTTGAGCCTCGATCCCGTCTTCGTCACCAGCTCGCTCGAAATGCTGAAGGAACTCGTGCTCAGCGGAGCTGCGGTCACGCTGCTACCGGCGCTAACCGTCCGCCGCGAGATCGAGGCGGGTCAGCTCCTTGCCATTCCGCTGGCCGGCAAAACCGGCATTCGCACCCATGTCGATCTCTGCGTCGCGCCGGACCGACAGCTGTCCTTCGCCGCGACGAAACTGCTCGACTTCATCGAGAGGTTCATGCGCGAGCGTACGAACCGTCGGACCGATGCGAAAGACTGACGCTTCGAGCTTGCATTGCCCGTAGATTTACGGTGTAGCTTTTTCGGCTACACTGAGCACACAAAATCGTCATTGTGTGTGCACTGGCATAGTGTCACTCTCCTCGCAAAAGGTCTTTCGTCATCGACGCGCGGCCAGACAAGGGAACATGATGATCAAGCTTTCGTTTGCGCCTTCAGCGCGTTTCGCCCGGCGGCTTTCGCTCAGTGCTGCGCTTTCGGCCAGCCTGGTGATGATGGCGATGACGCCGGCGGAAGCGGCGAAGACCACCCTCAATCTCGGCATGAGCGTCGAGCCGACCGGTCTCGATCCGACGATCGCTGCACCGGTCGCAATCGGCCAGGTGACCTGGCAAAACGTGTTCGAGGGACTGGTGACGATCGATCAGGCCGGCAAGATCCAGCCGCAGCTGGCAAAAAGCTGGGAAATCTCGCCCGATGGCCTGACCTATACGTTCAAGCTGCAGACCGGCGTCAAATTTCATGACGGCGAGGTCTTCGATGCCGCGAGCGCCAAGTTTTCGCTCGACCGCGCCCGCGGCGCCGATTCGGTCAATCCGCAGAAGCGCTTTTTCGCCTCGATCGCCTCGATCGATACGCCCGATGCCGAAACGCTGGTGCTGCATCTTTCGGCACCGACCGGCAGCCTGATCTACTGGCTCGGCTGGCCAGCCTCGGTGATGGTCGCACCGAAGACGGCTGCCGACGACAAGACGACGCCGATCGGCACTGGTCCCTTCAAATTCGCCAGCTGGGCAAAAGGTGACAAGGTCGAACTCGCCAGAAATGCCGATTACTGGAACAAGGGTGCGGCCGCCAAGCTCGACAAGGTGACCTTCCGCTTCATTGCCGATCCGCAGGCGCAGGCGGCTGCGCTGAAATCCGGCGATCTCGATGCCTTTCCGGAATTTGCCGCACCCGAGCTGATGAGTTCTTTCGACGGCGATGCAAGGCTCGTCACCAGGATCGGCAATACCGAACTCAAGGTCGTTGCCGGCATGAACACTGCCAAGAAGCCATTCGACGACAAACGCGTCCGCCAGGCGCTGATGATGGCGATCGACCGCAAGACGGTAATCGACGGCGCATGGTCCGGCCTCGGCACGCCGATCGGCAGCCACTACACGCCGAACGATCCGGGCTATCAGGACATGACCAATGTGCTGCCCTACGATGTCGAGAAGGCGAAGGCGTTGCTTGCCGAAGCCGGCTACCCCAACGGTTTCATCTTCACGATCAAGTCGCCGCAGATGGCCTATGCGCCGCGCAGTGCGCAGGTGATGCAGGCGATGTTTGCCGAGATAGGCGTGACGATGAATATCGAGCCGACGGAATTTCCGGCGAAGTGGGTCCAGGACGTCATGAAGGACCGCAACTTCGACATGACGATCGTTGCCCATGCCGAACCGCTCGACATCGACATCTATGCCCGCGATCCCTATTATTTCAATTACAAGAACCCCGCTTTCAACGCGCTGATGAAGAAGGCCCAGGAGACGGCCGATCCTGCCGCTCAGAATGCGATCTATGGCGAAGCGCAGAAGATCCTCGCCGAGGACGTTCCGGCGCTCTACCTCTTCGTCATGCCGAAACTCGGCGTCTGGGACAAAAAGCTGAAGGGCCTGTGGGAGAACGAGCCGATCCCTTCCAACGTGCTCTCCGGCGTTTCCTGGGATGAGTGAAGGTGGCAGGCTAGGCGGCGTACGATGAAGGTGATGGCCTTGGTGCCTGAAGCAGGACAGCCGGATTTGGTCGATTCACGCGAACCTCTCGCTCCCTCATTCCTGTGCTCGTCACAGGAATCCAGTGCGCCCAAGTCCTTGGGCGCGAGAGAACGACTTCATCGCATGAGAGTCTTTCACGGCGCCGACGCGCCGTGGCTGGATTCCTGTGACGAGCACAGGAATGACGGAGGAGAGGATGTGCCGCGTCCCATTGCGGCCGTGCTCAATCTGATATGATCCCACTCCTCGCCCGCCGCTTCGCCGGTCTCATCGTCACGCTCGTCGTCGTCTCGCTGCTGATCTTCGCCGTTATGGACCTTCTGCCAGGCGATCCCGCCTCGATCATGCTCGGCACCTCGGCAACACCGGAAACCCTTGCAGCCCTCCGTCACAGTCTCGGCCTCGACCAGCCGCTGTTGATGCGCTATGGGCAATGGTTGGCCGGCGTGCTCTCCGGCGATCTCGGCAATTCGCTGACCTATGGCGTACCGGTCGCCGGGTTGATCGTCGAGCGGCTGGTCGTGACGCTGCCGCTGGCGCTGATGGCGATCGTGCTTTCGGTGGCGATTGCCCTGCCGCTCGGCGTGCTGGCCGCCTCGCGCCGCGGCGGTGTCTTCGACGTCATCGCGACGCTGTTTTCGCAGATCAGCATCGCCGTGCCCGCCTTCTGGGTGGCGCTGCTGTTGATCATCCTGTTTTCGACGATGCTCGGGCTGATGCCGGCCGGCGGTTTCCCGGGCTGGAGCGCCGGCCTCAAGCCGGCATTGCAGGCGCTGATTATGCCCGCCGTCGCGCTGGCGATGCCGCAGGCGGGCGTGTTGACGCGGGTGGCGCGCTCGGCGGTGCTTGACACGATGCACGAGGATTTTGCCCGCACCGCAGTCGCCAAGGGGCTGTCACGCAGTGCGGTGCTGTGGCGCCATATCGTGCCGAATGCGCTGATCCCCATCCTGACGATGATCGGGTTGCAATTCACCTTTCTCGTCGCCGGCGCGGTACTGGTGGAAAACGTCTTCAACCTGCCTGGCCTCGGGCGGCTCGCCCTTCAGGCGCTCTCTCAGCGCGACATCATCGTCATGCAGGATGTCGTGCTATTCTTCGCAGGCCTCGTCATCGTGATGAATTTCATTGTCGATCTCTCCTACCTGGCGATCGATCCCAGGATGAGAAAGGCGGCCTGACGCATGGCACCGATCGTGTCCACCGCCATCATCAGCCGCCGCCGGGTCTTTAGACTTAGCCGGCGAATGAACCTGATTTCGGGGGTCGTCATCATCGGCCTGCTCACCGCCGTGGCACTGCTGTCGCTCGTCTGGACGCCGCTGCCGCCGGCGAAAATGCAGATCATCCACAAATTGCAGCCGCCGTTTGCCTTCGGCCTGCTCGGCACGGATCAGTTCGGCCGCGATGTGCTTTCGATGCTGATGGCGGGATGCTGGAATTCACTGTCGATCGCCATCACAGCGGTTGCGATCGGCGGGACGCTCGGCTCAATCGCCGGCATTTCGGCAGCGGCGATCCGCGGTCCTTTCGAAGCGTTGCTGATGCGCATCTGCGACGTCATCTTTGCGCTGCCGCCGATCCTGTCCGCCATGGTGCTCGGCGCCTTTCTCGGGCCAGGGCGGTTCACCGCGATCACCGCGATCGCCGTCTTCATGATCCCGGTCTTTGCCCGGGTGACGCTTGCAACCTCGCTGCAGGCCTGGAGCCGCGACTATGTGACGGCGGCGCGCGCCATCGGCAATACGCGCCTGACCATTTCGCTGCGCCATGTGCTGCCGAATATCGTCAGCCAGATCATCGTGCATGGCGCGATTCAGCTGGGGCTGGCGATCCTCACCGAAGCGGGCCTCAGCTTCCTAGGGCTCGGCATGGCGCCGCCGGCGCCGACCTGGGGCCGGATGCTTGCCGATGCGCAAACCTATCTGGCGCTCGCTCCCTGGCTGGCGATCCTGCCCGGCCTTGCCATCGCGCTCACCGTCTTCGGCTTCAACATGCTCGGCGACGGTTTGCGCGATCTGCTCGACCCGCGCGAAGCGAGCCGCTGATGTCCTCCCAAGACGAAAAGCCCGAAAGACCATGCCATGACCGAAACCGACCTTACCATCCGCGAACTCAGGCAGCACTTCGCCGATAAGAGCCTCTCCCCTCTCGAATACTGGCTCGCCCTCGAAGACCATATCGCCGCCTGGGAGCCTTCGATTTCGGCACTCTACCTCTACGATCGGGAATCGGCGCGCGCCCAGGCGAAAGCGTCGACGGAGCGCTGGGCGAAGGCAGAAACGCTAGGCCCCCTCGACGGCATCCCGGTAACGCTGAAGGAATTGATCGCCACGAAGGGCCAGCCGGTGCCATCAGGCACAAGGGCAGTGGAACTCAAACCCGCGGACGCCGATGCACCTGCCGCCGCCCGGCTGCGGGAAGACGGCGCGGTGATCTTCGCCAAGACCACCTGCCCCGATTACGGCATGCTGTCCTCCGGCCTTTCGAGCTTTCATCCTCTCAGCCGCAATCCATGGGACATCACGCAGAATCCCGGCGGATCGAGTGCCGGGGCTTCCGCAGCGGCGGCGGCCGGTTACGGACCACTGCATATCGGCACCGATATCGGCGGTTCGGTGCGCCTTCCCGCCGGCTGGACCGGCATCTTCGGCTTCAAGCCAAGCCATGGGCGCATTCCGGCCGATCCCTATTATGTCGGGCGCTGCGTCGGGCCGATGGCGCGCACGGTCGAGGACGCGGCCTTTTCAATGGCGACGTTGTCACGGCCGGACTGGCGCGACGGCACCAGCCTGCAGCCGAACGATTTCAACTGGATGGATCTCGACATCGACCTGTCGGGCATGAAGATCGGGTTGATGCTCGATGCCGGCTGCGGGCTTGCGGTGGACGACGAGATCAGGGCCGCGGTCGAAACGGCGGCGAAACAGTTCGAGGCGGCCGGCGCGACCATTCTATCGGTCCAGCCGGTGCTGACGCGCGCGATGCTGGATGGGCTCGACAATTTCTGGCGGTCCCGGCTGTGGGGCGATATCGCCGATCTCGACGATAACAGGCGCGACAGCATCCTGCCCTATATCAGGGATTGGGCGAAGGGCGGCGCCGACATCCGCGGCGTCGATGCGGTCAGAGGCTTCAACCAGACGATCGAGATGCGCAAGAGCTGCGGACGGCTGTTCACCGAGGTCGACGCGCTGCTTTCGCCGACCAATCCGATCATCTCCTATCCGGCAGAATGGGCATCTCCCACCAACGATCCGGCCCTGCCGTTCGAGCATATCGGTTTCACGGTTCCGTGGAACATGTCGGAGCAGCCGGCCGCCTCGATCAATTGCGGTTTCTCCCGCTCGGGCATGCCGATCGGGTTGCAGATCGTCGGGCCGCGCTTCGACGACATGCGGGTGCTGAGACTGTCGAAAGCCTTCGAGGACTGGACCGGCGGAGTGAGATCCTGGCCGCAGCCTCCGATCGACTGATCAGCTGATCGGGCGGCGATAGCCGGTCGGTTGCTCGTAGAGCCAGCCGATGCGCTCGACCGCGGCCTCGAAATTCTCGCGCGCCACCGTCATGCTATGGCCGTTGGCGTGCAGAATGGTTTCCGGATCTTCGAAGACGGCGACATGACCCTTCCAGAATACCAGGTCGCCACGGCGGATTTCGGATCGGTCGATCGGCTGGCCAAGGCCTGCCGCCTGCATATCGGTATCGCGTGGCGCAGCTCTGCCCGTCATCAACATCGCCAGCTGGACGAGGGCGGAGCAATCGATGCCGAGGCCGGAACGTCCGCCCCAGAGATAGGGCGTTTCCAGGAAACGGGCGACGATCTCCACGTAATCGGCGCCATCGAGCGCGCCGATCGGCTGGACGTGCTTGGCGAAGATCGCCGTTCCGTCCTCGAGCACGACATAGCGATTGCCGCGCGCTTCCGCCTCACGGGCGACATGAACGCGACTTCCCATCGACAGGATCGCCTGGTGGGGCTTGCGCAGTTCCGGTTCGGGATAGACGAAGCTGCGCTGGACGGTGACCATATGGGTCGGCGCCGGCCGGCCTTCCGAGAGCGCGTCCGCCGCGACATAACCGACATAGCCGTCCGAGGCGGCTTTCACCCAGCACCAGCCGTCGGCGCGATCGAAAACCGTCACGTCCTCGCCGAGAAGCAGTTCGGTATCGATGCCGCGGGCAAGGTCCGGCTCAGGGCGCACGGCCACGACAGGAACGGCGACACGCGCCGGCACGCCTTCCGTAAAACGCGACGCCTCGACCTTGCCTTCGAGCCCTGCTTCCGCGAGATCAGGCCGGTAGGCATGCAGGCGGCGGTCGAGCATCGTCATTCGCATTCCTTTCAGATCGGCAACCGGCGGGCCTGATCTCGGATGAGATCGCCGAGCTTTTCCAGATAAAGCGCACCACCGACAGTGCGCTTGATGATCACATTGCGCCGGTCGGCATCATCGCGCACGCGGTCTACCAGGCCCATCTCGCCCATCGTATCCAAGGCACGGGTAATGACCGGCTTGGTGACCTCAAGCGTGGCGGCAAGCCCGCGCACGGTGTGCGGCGGCGGCACCAGATAAATATGCAGCAGGATCGCCATCTGGCGCAACGTCAAATCGCGGTCGTCGTGGCGGACCTGATCGAGCGCCACCCCATGCCAGAGCCCCAGCGCCTGCGAGGCGGTCAGTTCGATCGGCACGGCCCCTCCGGAAGATCGTTACGCTAACGTTCCATTTTCCGGCAGTTGCCACGCACATGCAAGGGGCGGCAGAAATTGCCGCCCGGCAAGGTGAATAAAATTTTAACGATCGGCAGCAAGGCGCGGCGCGTGAACCGGGATCATGCCACGCGCCTCAGCGCCTACTTTGGCATGGCGTCAGCGCAGGCTCTCGCGGATATGGTGAAAGAGCGCGCGGATTGCCTGCGCCTCGCCGCCGCCCGGCGAATGCGGCCGTTCGGACGGGGCCCAGCCGTAAATGTCGAAATGCACCCAGCTCTTCGCCTTGCTGACGAAACGCTTGAGGAAGAGGGCTGCGGTGATCGCCCCTGCCATGCCGCCGGCCGGCGCGTTGGTGAGGTCGGCGAACTTGGTGCGGATATCCTTTTCGTAGCCGGAATAGAGTGGCAGGCGCCAGATCGGATCGTCGGTTTCCAGGCTCGCTTCGGTGAGGTGATGCGCCAGATTGGCGTCATCGGTGAAGAAAGGCGGAAGATCCGGACCAAGCGCAACGCGGGCGGCGCCGGTCAGCGTCGCCATGTCGATCAGCAGCTCGGGCTCTTCCTCGTCGGCATAGGCAAGCGCATCGGCAAGGATCAAACGGCCTTCGGCGTCGGTATTGTCGATCTGGACGGTCAGGCCCTTGCGGCTCCGGTAGATGTCGCCGGGCCGGAAGGCATTGGACGAGATCGCGTTTTCGACAACCGGAACGATAACGCGCAGGTCGACCTTCAGCTTGGCGTCCATGATCATCAAGGCAAGCCCCATGACATTCGCCGCCCCGCCCATGTCCTTCTTCATCAGCAGCATGGAAGCGGCAGGCTTGATGTCGAGACCGCCGGTATCGAAGCAAACGCCCTTGCCGACGAGGGTCACCTTGCGATGGCCCTTCTTGCCCCAGCGCAGCTCGAGAAGGCGCGGCGCATCGGCGCTGGCCCGGCCGACGGTATGGACCAGCGGGAAATTCTGCTTGAGCAGGTCGTCACCCGTAATAACCGATATCTCCGCCTTGTAATGCCCGGCCAGACCGCGGAAAACGGCCTCGAGCTGGTTCGGACCCATGTCGTTCGTCGGCGTATTGATGAGGTCGCGGGCGAGAAAGACGCCGGCGAGCTGGCGCTTGATGTCGGCGGCGTCGGCATCGCGGGGGATCATCAGCGTCGCCGCCGGCGATTTTTCGGATTTGTAACGGTCGAAACGGTAGCTGCCGAGGCCAAAGCCGAGGGCCAAGCGATTTGCCGTCAGCGGCGCGGTCTCGATGTGCCAATCGCCGGCCGGCAGCGCACGGGCGAGCCTGCCGGTGATGTAAGGCTGCTCGGATGGATTGGTGCCGAGGCCGTAAAGCGCGCCGCCGAGATGGCCTTCGGCCGTCGGGATCAGCAGCAGCGCCCCGCTTTCGGCCTTGTAGCCTGCCCTGCGCGCCCAATCGAGCGCGATCGGATCGATCGTGCCGGTCTCGATATGGGCAGGCGTGACGGCAAAGATCGGCAGCGTCAAACCGCCCTTCGTGTTGAAAGGGGTCGGTCTCTCGATGAACTGATAGGGGGCCATGATTGTCCTTCGGCGGTCGCAAGGAATCGTTCCTTAACGGTCTGTTAGGGTTAACAGACTATTGCTGGAGCGAAGATTACGCGTCAAACCTTTCCCTGTTCCGCTTCGAGGTCAGGCGCCGATTTCGGAATCCAGGAACGCGCCATGCCTGCCTCGCTCACCACCACATTCACCAATCGTATCCTGCAGGGCGCTGCGGCATCGCTGCTCGTCTTGGCACTTGCCGGTTGCTCGACGACCAAGGACCGGATGACGACGGGCTCGGTGCCGAAACTCACCAAACCGGTCGAAGAGATGGATGCGACCGAGCTGCGCTCGGCGACGGACCGGCTCGGTCAGGCCTATGAAAAGAACCCGCGCGATCCCGTCACCGGCATCAACTACGCCAATCTGCTGCGCATGAACGGCCGCGACACGCAGGCGCTCGCCGTCATGCAGCAGGTGGCCATCGCCAATCCCGGCGACCGCAACGTGCTGGCTGCCTACGGCAAGGCACAGGCGGCGGCCGGCCAGTTCCAGCAGGCGCTCGACACGATCGGCCGCGCCCAGACGCCGGACCGTCCGGACTGGAAGCTGATCTCGGCCCAAGGCGCTATCCTCGACCAGATGGGCCGGGCAAGCGATGCAAGGCAGCGCTACCGCGACGCGCTCGACATCCAGCCGAACGAGCCCTCCATCCTTTCCAACCTCGGCATGTCCTACGTGCTGACCGGCGATCTGCGCACGGCCGAAACCTACCTGCGCTCCGCCGCCGGCCAGCCGACTGCCGACAGCCGCGTCAGGCAGAACCTTGCCCTCGTCGTCGGTCTGCAGGGGCGTTTCCCGGAAGCCGAGCAGATCGCCCGGCGCGAACTTTCGCCGCAGCAGGCCGATGCCAATGTCGCCTATCTCAGAGGCATGCTCTCGCAGCAGAATTCCTGGCAAAAACTCGCTGCCAAGGACAAGACGCCGCAAGCTGCAGGCGACAGCAACACCAATTGACCCAATCATGTCGTCGAAAGGCTTACGCTTTCGGAGTGATCATGATCTTAACGGGCGCTCAGGCCCGAAAGAATAAGACGCAAACCTAGGCCGCCCATGACGGCACCGGCGGCCCGGTCGATCCAGCCCTTGGCGGCAAGATAGAGACGCCGCGGATGGCGTGCCGAAAAGGCGAAGGCCACGGTCGAATACCACCCGGCCTCCACGGCAAAGACGCCGAGCGGCAGCGCGACAATGAGATCGAGCGGCACCGTCCTCGGCAGAAGTGCAGCAAAGAGGCTGGCATAGACAATGATGGTTTTCGGGTTGCTGAGCTGGGTCAGCAGGGCAGTCGTGAAGCTCAATCTCAGCGCGCGATTGCCGTTGACGGCGTCAGAGACTTCGAGCGGCTGACCGGCGCTCCTCCAGATATTGACGGCGATATAGACGAGATAGGCGCCGCCTGCGACCTTCAGCAGAACATAGAGCCATTCGAACTGAGACAGCAGCGCCGTCAGCCCGGCAAGCGCCAGCACGGCAAAAACGACACCGCCGACGCCCATGCCGAGTGCGGCCGCAAGGCCATCCAGCCTGGAACGCGAGATGGCGATCCTGGAGACGACGACGAAGCTCGGGCCGGGGCTCATCGCGCCGACCGCCAGGGCTGCCATGATGCTGATGAAAATGCCGGCAGAAGACATCGGACACCTCTCTTTTGGATTGAACGCGCGCCAGGGGCACTGCGGCTGCATCGGCGCGCTTGCCAATGGTCGTCCATCCCGTTTAACAGCTATGCCGGCGGCGGTCACGCGTGTTTGAAGGCCGCAATCGGCCGACGGTCTTTGAGGCAACATCCTCTTCTACAGAAAGCGGCATCCGCTTTCCGGGCCGGCGCAACCGTCAGAACTTGTCTGCCACCTGAATGCCGGCCGGACCGAGAATGACGGCGATCAGCACCGGCAGGAAGAACAGGATCATCGGCACCGTCAGTTTCGGCGGCAGCGCGGCCGCCTTCTTTTCCGCTTCGTTCATGCGCTCGTCGCGTCCTTCCTGGGCGAGAACGCGCAACGCCTGCGCGACTGGCGTGCCGTAGCGATCGGCCTGGATCAGCGCCTGAGTCACCGAACGCACCAGTTCGATCTGGGTGCGCGTGGCAAGATTTTCGAGCGCCACGCGGCGATCCGGCAGGAAGGAGAGTTCGGCCGTGGTCAGCACCATCTCCTCGGCGAGCGCCGGCGACTGCTCGCCGAGTTCTTCCGATACACGGCGCATCGCGGCCTCGATCGAGATGCCGGATTCGACGCAGATCAGCATCAGGTCCAGCGCGTCCGGCCAGGCGCGCTTGATCGAGTGCTGGCGCTTGCCCATGCGGTTGGAGATATAGATGTTCGGCGCGTAGAATCCGAGATAACCGACGCCGATGACGGCAAAGAGGCGGATCGGCGTGCCCTTTTCGGCGAGGTTGCCGAGACCGAAGACCCAGAAGGCAGCAAGCGCCAGGAAAAGGAAAGGCAGCAGGAAACGCGCCACGAGGAAGCTATTCAGCGCATTCTCCGAACGGAAACCCGCGGCACGCAGCTTGTTGACCGTGTTTTCGTCGACCAGCGCCTTGCGCAGGTTGAAGCGCTCGACGATCTGACGGACCGAGCGGTTGTTCTGGTTCCTGAGCGAGGCCTTGCCGGCGCCGGTTTCCGTGTTCATGCGGGCGCGTTCGCGGGCACGGATCTGCTCGCGCTCTGTGGAGACAGCCTTCATACGCTTGTTCAGATCGCCGCGCTCGAAGAAGGGAACGGCAATCGTGTAAAAAGTGGCGAAGACGGCGATCGCGACGAGAAGGGCGATCAGCATGCTCGGATTGGTCAGCGTTGCGGCAAGATCCTGCGACATGGTGCGTCCTTCCGGCTAAATGTCAAAATTGACCATGTTGCGCATGACGAAAATGCCGATCGACATCCAGATCGCCGAGACACCCATGATGAAATGGCCGCGCGGATCGGTGAAAAGGATCATCATGTAGTTCGGCGACGTCATGTAGACGAGGGTCGCGACGATGAAGGGCAGAGCCCCGATGATGACGGCCGACGCCTTGGCTTCCATTGACAGCGCCTGGACCTTGGCCTTCATCTTCCTGCGCTCGCGCAGCACCTTGGAGAGGTTGCCGATCGCTTCCGACAGATTGCCGCCGGCCTGCGACTGGATGGCGATGACGATGGCGAAGAAGTTGACTTCCTGGAGCGGCATGTGGATCGTCATGCGGGCGCAGGCGTCGGGAATGCTGAGGCCGACCTGCTGCGCCTCGATCACCCGCAGGAACTCGCTCTTGACCGGCTCGGTGCCTTCGGTGGCGATAAGGCGGATCGCATCGTTGAGCGGCAGGCCCGATTTGATCGAGCGCGTGATGACGTCAAGCGCATTGGGGAGTTCGTTCAAAAACTTGGTCTGGCGGCGCTTGATCAGGAAGCCGACGACCCAGCGCGGCAGGCCGAGACCGGCGACGACGGCGATACCGACCATGACCATCCACGATGCGCCGACGACCAAGGCGACAAGCAGCAGCACGGAGGCGAAGACGGCGCTGATGAGATAGAATTTCGCCGCCGTGATCGTCAGGCCGGCCTGCACCAGCCGCGATTTCATCGACACGGTCTTCTTGGTCTTCTCGTGCTGGCGCTTTTCCAGATCCTTCAGATTGTCCTGCACCGATTTACGGCGCTTCGACAGCTCTTGCACCCGGTCACGGGCGGCCTTGACCTTGACCCGGTCGCTTTCGGCCGATTTGACCCGATTGATGCGGCTTGCCGATTTCTTGTCGGCCTCGATCTTCGAAAACAACAAGGCATAGGCGACCGCCGCCGCGGAGACGGCGGCGAGGACGACGATTGCCAACACTATCGGATCGAACCCGAACATCTCGCCTATTCCTTCGTTTTCGCTTCCATCGCGTCGAGGGCGGCGGCAAGACGCTTTTCCTCGTTGAAGTAGCGGGCGCGATCCCAGAAATGCGGCTTGCCGACGCCGGTCGACATGTGCCGGCCAATCAGGCGGCCGTTCGCATCCTCGCCTTCGATCTCGTAGCGCATCAGGTCCTGGGTGATGATGACGTCGCCTTCCATGCCGATCACCTCGGTGATCTGGGTGATGCGGCGCGAACCGTCGCGAAGGCGCGCCGCCTGAATGACGACGTCGACCGAGCTTGAAATGATCTCGCGGACCGTCTTTGCCGGCAGGGTAAAGCCGCCCATGGCGATCATCGATTCAATACGGCTCAGGCATTCGCGCGGTGTGTTGGCGTGGATCGTGCCCATCGAGCCGTCGTGACCGGTGTTCATCGCCTGCAGCAGGTCGAACACCTCAGGTCCGCGCACTTCGCCGACGATGATGCGCTCGGGACGCATACGCAGGCAGTTCTTGACCAGATCGCGCATGGTGATCTCGCCCTCGCCTTCGATATTCGGCGGGCGCGTTTCGAGACGAACGACATGCGGCTGCTGCAGCTGCAGTTCGGCGGTATCCTCGCAGGTGATGACGCGTTCGTCCCTGTCGATATAATTGGTGAGGCAGTTCAGCAGCGTGGTTTTGCCCGAGCCGGTGCCGCCTGAAATGACAACATTACAGCGTACGCGCCCGATGATCTGCAGCACGGTTGCGCCTTCCGGCGTGATCGCACCGAAACGGACGAGCTGATCGAGCGTCAGCTTATCCTTCTTGAACTTGCGGATGGTGAGCGCCGGCCCGTCGATCGACAGCGGCGGCGCGATGACGTTGACGCGCGAACCATCCGGCAGGCGGGCGTCGCAGATCGGGCTCGATTCGTCGACGCGGCGGCCGACCTGGCTGACGATGCGCTGGCAGATCGAGAGAAGCTGTGCATTGTCGCGGAAGCGAATCTCGGATTCGATCGTCTTGCCGCCGACTTCGATGAAAGTCTGGCCGGCGCCGTTGACCATGATGTCGGCAATGTCGTCGCGCGCCAGCAACGGCTCCAGCGGGCCGTAGCCCAGGACGTCGTTGCAGATATCCTCGAGCAGTTCTTCCTGCTCGGAGATCGACATCGCAAAGTTCTTGATGGTGATGATGTCGTTGACGATGTCGCGGATTTCCTCGCGGGCGCTTTCGCCGTCGAGCTTGGAAAGCTGCGAGAGATCGATCGTGTCGATCAGCGCGGAAAAGACCTGCGCCTTAGTGTCGTAATATTCATCGGTGCGGGCCGGGCGCTTGCGCTGCGGCGCCTGCATCGGCGGCGGCGTCACCTGCTGGCGTGCGGACTCGCGCGAGGGTTCGACCAGAATGGAGGGGGAAGAGGCCGCAAGGGCGGCGGCCGGAACCGGCGGCGGCGGAGCAATCGCCCCTCCGACCTTTCCGGAACCTTCGTTTCCGCGTTTTCCAAACATGCCACTCGATCCAATCTGCTCGTTCTAGAGAATTTCCCGATCTCCGACTGAGGGAAATGCTCTATCTTTTTGTTTTCACGCAATTCCGGATGCAAAACCGCTGCCCGCTTTTGCTGGAAATGCTCGTCGTCTACTTGCGCTTCAGGAGGCCCAGCAGGCCGCCTTTCTTCGCCTTCTTGATCGCGACCCGGCCGGTGACGATGTGCGATATCTGCGAAAAGGTTTCCGCCGTCGGCGACTTCGGGTCGACTTCGGAAATCATCCGGCCGCTGTTGGCGGCGTTGCCGAAAAGACTGATGTCGAAGGGGATGATCGCGATCGGATCGATCTCCAGCGGCTCACAAAAATCCGACGGCGAAATCTCCGGCCGTTTCGGCATGCCAACCTGATTGAGGATGAGATGCGGCGGCCTGTCGTTCGGCCGCATCTTGCGCAGCGCGTCCAGCATGTTCTTGGCGTTGCGCAGATTGGCGAGATCGGGAACCGCTGCGATGACCACCTCGTCGACGCTCGACAGCACCGAGCGCGTCCATTCCGACCATGCATGCGGAACATCGAGCACGGTGACGGGCGCGCTGCGCTGCAGGACGTCGAGCACCGGCTGGAAGGCCTGGCCGTCGAAATCATAAGCACGATCGAGCAGCGAGGGTGCGGCAAGCAGCGACAGATGCTCGGAGCATTTCGTCAGCAGGCGGTCGAGGAAGACCTCGTCGAGACGATCGGGTGCGAAGACCGCTTCGGCAATGCCCTGGGCCGGATCCTGATCGAAGTCGATGTTGGCGGTGCCAAAGGGCAGGTCAAGATCGGCGAGGATCGTCTCGGTGGAGAAGAGATTGGAAATGCCGAAGGCGCAATTATGCGCGATGGTCGAGGCGCCGGTGCCGCCCTTCGAGCCGATGAAGGCGATGCTGCGGCCGAGCGGCTCGGCGTCCGGATCGACAAAGATCGAGGCCATCGCCGTAAGGATATCGGGCATGGCGACGGGCTGGACCATATATTCGGAAATGCCGTTGCGGATGAGCTCGCGGTAAAGCCCGATATCGTTGTAGTAGCCGATAATGACGACCTTGGTCGTCGGATCGCAGACGGCGGCGAGTGGCGCGAGTTCGCCGAGCAGGTTCGCGGCATTCGCCTTGGTCTCAAGGATGATGAGATTCGGCGTCGGGGCGCCGGAAAACATATTGGCGGCAGCGGCGATGCCGCCGCTGGTGATGCGCATGCTGACTTTCGCGACGCGCCGATCATTGGCGCAGCGTTCCATGACTTGCTGCAGGGCCTCGCTCTCGCAGAAGGCATGGACGGAGATGCGCGGCAACGGCCGCATGTTTTCCAGATCCGCCATGCGCACCGCCTCCTCGGCGTTGCGAAGCTCGCTGGGATTCCTGATTTCGTATTCGATCGCGCTCATCGTTCCGTTCCGCCTCAGAATCCGCTATCGCCGGCATCTTCGATCGTCGTCGTCGTCGTCCGGTATTCCTGGATCGCATTGTTGCGCCGCTGCGCATCGATCGGGGTCATGCCGCGGGGCGCCACCAGATCCTCCGGATTGGCGATCTGGGCGGCAAGGTTGTTCTGCGAGGCGCAGCCGAAATTATAGTAGTTCTGGTTGGTCAAATCGTTCGATATGTCCTTCGGCCATTGACCGCATTGCGTGGTGACCGCGGTGGTGCCGGTAAAGCTCAGCCGGATCGGCGCCGCATCGCCAGGACCGACCGCGGCATAGGAGGTGTTGACGATTTTCGAGCTTGCGATCCCCCTCGATGTCAGCTCGGCACGGACCTGATTGCGCAGCTGATAGGCTGCGGCCGAATTGGGCGAGCCTTGCGGCGACAGCACATAAACCGGCCCCGAGGCGCGCGAGATGTAGTTTGCGGCAAAGCCACGAATGAGGTCGCGCTGAGCGATGGTCAGGCGGCGATCGGTGGAGGCGACGGGTATATCCACCGTCTGCTCCGCCTCCGTGACGATGATCGGGTGGCGGGCGCGGTAATCGTCCGGAATGCCGCCGGTCGTTAGTTGGTCATGCGGGCCGGCGCATCCGGAAAGTATCGCCGCCGACATGGCGACCGTGGCAAAAAGCGCCTTCGAGATTCCGAGGCGGGGTGTCGTCGCATTCATATGGGCCATCGCCTGATCTCTGTTTTCTGCCATCGCTGCCGATCGTGCCCCGCTCATTTGTAGATGAACCCGATCGAGCCGTGGAACTGCGCATCGGCAACGGGCGCCTCGCGGCGGCCATAGACCTTGTTGACACGGTTGAGGAAGAAGGTCGCACCGTCATTCTCAGGGCTGAAATTGTCGTCCGGCCGGTTGAGCTGATTGCGCGCCACCGGGCGCACCAGATAGGGCGTTGCGATGATGACGAGTTCGGTTTCCTGACGCTCGAACCCCTTCTGGCGGAAGAGCGTCCCGAGCAGCGGGATCTTCGAGACGCCGGGCGTGCCGCCCATCGTCTGGGAAACATTGTCGCGGATAAGGCCGGCGAGCGCGATCGAGCCGCCCGAGGGCAGCTCCACCGAGGTCTCCGCCGAACGGCGCTGATAGGTGGCGTTGCCGCTACCGGCCACCGGTTCGGAGACATTGGTCTTGATCTGCAGGCTGATGCGTCCCGATGACAGCACGACCGGTTTGAAGGCGAGGTTGATACCGTAGTTGAACGGGACGACGGTGACGTTGCCGTCGTTGTCGGTCGTCGAATAAAGCTGCTGGCCACCGGAATTGAAGGTCGCGGCCTGGCCCGATATCGCCGTCAGCGTCGGTTCGGCGAGCGTCTTGACGACCTTGGCCTGTTCCAGCGCATTGAGGTAGGTCGAAATGTCGTATTTGCCGATCGAGCTCTTGAAAAGCGCCGCCAGGCCGCCGCCGACCGTCGATGCGGCGCTGTCGGCGTTCGGACTGCCGAGCTGGGCGACCGTCATGCCGGAGGAATTGGAAACCAGATTGTCGAAGCCGAGCTGCTTCAGCACCTCGCGGCGGACCTCGGCGATCGTCACCTTGAGGGTGACCTGGTCCTCGCCCTCGATCTGCAGGAGGTTGACGACCTGAGAGCTCTGGCGACCTTCGGCAAAGAGCGCCACCGAGCTGTCGCCGCCGGTACCGGATGCCGTTTCGGTTCTGGTCGTCGCCTCGCCGCCCTTCAGGAACACCTGCGCCAGATCGGCCGCCTGCGTAGCGTCCTGCGGCGTGCGCACCGTGCCGGTCAGCACGATGTTGTCGGAGACGATTTCGACGTTGATGTTGGAGTCGGGAATGAAGCGGCGGAGATTGACTTCGAGGCCGGAGACGTCGCGCTCGATCTCGATGTCGAGATTGACGATCTCCTGTCCACCGGCGCCGAAGACGAAGATATTCGTCTGGCCGACCTTCTTGCCGAACAGATAGATGCGCCGCGAGGTGCGGGTCACGGCATCGGCCATG
This sequence comes from Rhizobium leguminosarum, assembly GCF_001679785.1. Classification (NCBI taxonomy): domain Bacteria; kingdom Pseudomonadati; phylum Pseudomonadota; class Alphaproteobacteria; order Hyphomicrobiales; family Rhizobiaceae; genus Rhizobium; species Rhizobium leguminosarum. Next base: position 4,272,741 of record NZ_CP016286.1, on the reverse strand, counting down.
GTCGGATCGGAGACGAGGATATCATGCGCATCCTCAGGCAGATCGACGACGACGGCCTTGTTGAGACCGATCTTCAGCCGGCGATGGGCATTGGAGCCGGTCTGCGAAATCCGGACCAGGCTATCGGAATCGGCACGCGCCTCGCCTGCTCCGAAAAGTGGGGCGAAAGGGGCCGGCACTATACCGGAGACGCCGATTGCCAGCGAAAGGCAACCTGTCAGGAGAGGTCCGGCGCGCCGCGTTGAATTGCCCATTTGCACGTCCCTTACTCCGCCTTCGGCGCGGCGGCGGCATCCGTGACGATGGCGCCCGATTTGATGACCTGGATGATCGCACTGCCGTTGTCGCCGCTCAGCAAATAATCGGCGGCACTGGTATCCTGCTCCTGCGCATCGGCGACCGAGCGCAGCGCGAGCGACAGCCGGTCTGCCATTTGCTGGGCGACGGCAAGAACCTTCGTTTGATCGGGCGTGAGCTCGAGCGTCGCGGTCGTGCCGACCACCGATTTCGAGCCGTCGTCCTTTTCCTGGATCTGCTGGTCGATGGCGAGGACGCGGACATTGCTCAGCACGGTTTCGGTGATGAGCTTGTCGGACTCAGTGCCCTTGCGGACCATGATGACGTCGACGCGATCATTCGGCAGGATGAAACCGCCGGCACCGGTTGCCACCGATATCTCGGTCGCGACGGCGCGCTTGCCGGCCGGCAACAGCGAGGAGAGGATGCGGCTGCTGGAATCGGCGATCTTTTCCGGCCGGATCGGTTCGCCTTCGAAGATCGGCAGACGCACGACGGCGCCCTGCAGATCCTTGATCGCATCCGGCTTGTCGGCTTCGGTGATGAGGCCGGGAACGACGCCGCCCTGCGGCCAGGCCATCCAGTGCACCGACTTCTCGTCCAGTCTTGCGCCGACCGACAGATTGGCGCTCGAGACGAGGATGTTGACGGTCGGTTCCTTCTCGATGACCGACTGGACCTGGGTAACGACACCGCCACTGCCCGCCATGCGCATTGCCAGGAGGCCGGCAAGGCCGGCTGCCGCCACGGCGACAGCTAGGATTATAAGGCGGGCCGGTTTCATCGATCATTCCTCAGGGCACGATATGTTCGCCCTGTAGAATGCTCAGCAATTGGTATAATTATGGTTAATGGAATGCTTACATTTTAAGTTAACGGGCATTTAAAATGCCGTTATTTCAGGCTTTCCAGCGCGGCGAGGAAGAGCGGCGAAGAAGGAAAAGCCATGAAGCCGCCGATCGCGATCGCGATGCCGTAGGGGATCTTCTTGGCGAGCAGGACCGAGTTCGGTACCGGCAGCCCGATGGCGAGGATGGTATTGGACTGCGTTCTCACCAGCAGGATGAGCAAGGTGATGAGACCGCCGATCGCGGCGACATCGGTCATCAGGAAAAGCAAGGATTCATTCAGACCGAACCAGAGCGCGGTGGCGCTCAACAGCTTGGCATCTCCGCCGCCCATCACATTGAAGGCGAAAAGAGCAAAGCAGGCGCCGAAAACGATGGCGGCGCCGGCAAGATGCATGCCGATCATTTCCAGCTCCAAGCCGGAGAATGGCGCAAGAACGAGGAAAGAGGCGATCAGGATAACGGAAATGCGGTTCGGGATCGTCATGGTGAACAGATCCGAGAAGGCCGCCATGGCGAGGCAGAGTGGCAGTATCACGAAGACTGCAGCTGCGGTCATGCCTATACCCGATCGTAACGAGAAGCGAAAAGGCTCACAGCCGTTCAGCCTGTGAGCCCGCTCAATAGCTCGGCCGGAGCAAATCCAGCCGGCATTATCCGGACGCCGCTTGGCGGTGTCTAACTCAGTTGCCGGCCGCGCTTTCAGCCGAGGTAACGGACGTATTCATCTTGTTGCTCAAGCCGTTGAACGTGTCGCCGATCTTGCCGCCGAGGGTCGTTGCGCCGGTGATGAGCGCTACGGAAATGAGGGCGGCGATCAGGCCGTATTCGATTGCGGTCGCGCCGGATTCGTCCTTCAGAAAACGGCTAAAAAGCTTGGTCATGGTAACTCCTAACTCCAGTTGATGTTCAGCACGTCCGCCAACTGTTTGCCGTTGATCGGATGACTGCAACCTAGCGAATGGCCGTTTCCATCGGCTTAAGGAAAAGAGTTAACGACATGTGAACGAGACAACAGACCTTTGTAGAGTCAGTATTTTCTTACGCGCTTCGCTCAATATTTAACGATATTCCTGGAATAACCGCTGAATTCATCCGGAAATAGCACATATCCTGTTTCCAACCGGGGCGTGCGCAGTCTTAAAGCCGTACCAAATCGGATCATTACGCTTCATCCCGGAACAAAGTGGTAGGCTTAAGGCTTCGTTCACCAATTTTTTCCATTCTATGCGCATATTGCGCTGTGATCGTGAAAGAGGACCCAATGTCATCGAGCGGCAAAACCATTTTCTTTGCCGGCATGATCGCCGTTTTCGGTATTTCGGGAGTGTCCGCGGCCGCAGACGATGACATGCTGCGCGTCTATATGGATCACGCGCGCGTCTTGAAGCTCGACCGCCCTGTCAGCAAGGTGATTGTCGGCAATGCCGCAGTTGCCGATGCGACCGTGGCCGACGCCAAGACCATCGTGCTCACGGGACGCAGCTTCGGCACCACCAATCTGGTCCTCCTCGATGCCGACGGCAACGCGATCCTCGACGAACGCATCCTGGTGTCGATCGACGAGGGCAATACGGTGCGCGTCTACCGGCAGACCCAGCGCTCCGTGCTATCCTGCACGCCGAACTGCGAGCAGCATGCGCAGCAGGCGGCCACCGGGACAACCTCGCCCTAAGTGGCTTACCTTCAGCTTGTTCGTCCATTCGTTAAAATCGTCGTGTCAGGTTGAAACGGAAAATCAACGAACGGACCTTAGTCTGACGATTGGAAAATGTCGCTCGGGTCCAGGCAATGACGGTAATTGATCAGAAGACGGATAAGGGGCGCGCTTTTGCGCCGTTCCGTTTCTTACGGTTTCGCGCTCTCGCCCGCTCACGCGAGGGTGCTGCGGCGATCGAATTCGCCCTGCTCGCCATTCCCTATTTCCTGGTGATTTTCGCAATCCTCGAAACTTTCGTCGCCTTCGCCGCCGAGGAACTCGTCTCCAATGCCGTCGATACGATGAGCCGCCGGATGCGAACCGGGCAGATTACCTATAATCTCGGCCGCACGACCGATATGAACCAGGCGCAATTCCGCCAGGCTTTCTGCGATGAGGTCTCGATCCTGATCCGCTGCTCGGCGAGCGAAGTCGCCACACCGAGCAAACTCTACCTGGATGTGCAAACGTTCAACACCTTCTCGGCCATTCCGACGACGATCCCCAAGCTTTCCACCGACAAATATGCCGACATCAACCCGGCTGCCTTCAAATATACGCCGGGCGGCGCCGGCACGATCAACATGCTACGCGCCTATTATCGCTGGGAAATCATCACGGATCTGGTCCGGCCCTATATCACCACGATACGTCCCTCCGGCGGCTCGATGCCGAGCCAATATCTGATCGTCGGGACCGCGGCCTTCCAGAACGAGCAGTATCCATGATGGCGTTGCGCAACCCGTTCACCAGATTGGTCCTGACGGCGCGGCGGCTGGCCCGCGACCGCAAGGGCGCCGGCGCGATCGAATTCGCGATCCTCTTTCCCGTGCTCGTCATGCTCTATATCGGCGCTTTCGAGATCACGATCGGCCTTAGCGTCAGCAAGCGGGTGACGCGCGCTGCAGGAACGGTGGCCGACCTCGTCACCCAGCAGCAATCCGTCACCAAGAGTGCGCTTGCGCAAATGCCATCGGTCGCAAACGCAATCTTCCTGCCCTACAACACGACGTCGCTGACGATGAAGATCACCGGGATTAGCATCGACGCCGGCGCCAATGCGAAAGTGCTCTGGTCCTGGGCCCAAGACGGGACGGTGCCCTATGCCAAGAATGCCGCTGTGAGCGACGTGCCGACCGACATGAAGACGGCGAACAGCTTCCTTGTTCGTACCGAGGTCAGCATCCCCTATACGATGTTCCTGTTCGCGCCGAACTTCATGCCGGACGGCATGCGCACGATCACCATCAGCCGCAATTATTTCTACCGCCAGCGGCAAGGCGACTCGATCCCCTGCGGCGACTGCTGACGGCCCTTCCCGCTCTTTTCTGCTGCATCACTCCCTCAATCGAAATCGATTGGGGAGTTATGCAGCAATTCAAAACGTTACAGCGTCCTTTGCGCGTCTGAAAAAGACGCGCGGCGCTGTAATTTGCCAAGCCGGCCGGAGCATTATATGGCTGGGTCTCAGCTGCCTCCGACATTGCAGAGGCCGGCGATCGGCTCTCTCGGGTGTAAAATGGCGCGCGCCTTTCTTTTTGTTCTGGATTCCTTCGGCGTCGGCGGAGCGCCGGATGCGGCGGCCTATGGCGACGAGGGCGCCGATACGCTTGGCCATATCGCCGAGTTCTGCGCGGCCGGAGCCGCAGACCGCGCCGGATTGCGCGAAGGGCCGCTTTCCCTGCCCAACATGTCGGAACTCGGGCTGATGCACATCGCGCGCTCCGCCTCCGGCCGGTTTCCGGCCGGCATGCCCGTCCCGGAGAAGGTCTACGGCATTTATGGCGCCGCCACCGAAATTTCCCGCGGCAAGGATACGCCGTCGGGCCATTGGGAGATCGCGGGAACACCTGTCAGTTTCGATTGGGGTTACTTCCCGATAGAGGGCGACGCCTTTCCCCAGGAGTTCATCGAGGCGCTGTGCAGGGAGGCTGACGTGCCCGGCATTCTCGGCAACTGCCATGCCTCGGGAACGGAGATCATCGCCCGGCTCGGCGAGGACCATATCCGCACCGGCAGGCCGATCTGCTATACCTCCTCGGATTCGGTCTTCCAGGTCGCAGCGCATGAGGTACATTTCGGCCTCGATCGTCTGCTCGCCTTCTGCGGTTTGGCCCGGGGGCTGCTCGATCCTTACAATATCGGCCGCGTCATCGCCCGGCCCTTTATTGGCCAGTCCGCCTCTACTTTCCAGCGCACCGGAAACCGGCGCGACTTCTCCGTGCTGCCGCCCGAGCCGACGCTGCTCGATCGGCTGATCGAACATGGCCGGCATGTGCATGCCGTGGGAAAGATCGGCGACATCTTCGCGCATCAGGGCATTTCCAGGGTCATCAAGGCGAACGGCAACGAGGCGCTGATGAAAGCGTCGCTCTCGGCGATCGACGAGGCTGAGGACGGCGATCTCGTTTTCACCAATTTCGTCGATTTCGACATGATCTACGGTCATCGCCGCGACGTGCCCGGTTATGCCGCGGCACTCGAAGCCTTCGATGCGCGCTTGCCCGAAGTCCACAAGAAACTCAAGCCCGGCGATCTCGTCGTGCTCACCGCCGATCATGGCTGTGATCCGACCTGGCGCGGCACGGACCATACGCGCGAACGCGTGCCTGTCATCGCTTATGGCCCCGGCATCCGGTCGCGTTCGATCGGCGTGCGCCGCAGCTATGCCGATATCGGCGAGAGCATCGCCCGGCATCTCGGCATCCCGGCCGGACCGCACGGAAGGAGTTTTCTGTGACATCGCATTTGAAGAAGGTCGAACTGCACTGCCATCTGGAGGGTGCGGCACCGCCAGCTCTGACCGCGGCGCAGGCACGGAAATATGGCGTCGACATCAGCGCTGAGCTTCGCGACGGCGCCTATGTCTGGCATGATTTCGCAAGCTTCCTCGAATGTTACGACAAGGTTTCCGAGGTCTACAAAACCGAGGAGGACTATGCGCTTCTGACCGAAACCTATCTCGACGAACTCGCCGGCATCGATACGATCTACAGCGAGCTCATCGTTTCGCCCGACCACGGCAAGCGCATCGGACTGGGCGCCGATGCCTATATATCCGGTATCTGCGAAGGCATCCGGCGGGCCAAGGAAAAGAGTGGCATCGAGGCTCGGCTGATCGTCACCGGCGAGCGGCATTTCGGTCCGGAGAGCGTGATCGGTGCTGCCGAATATGCGGCAAAGGCCAGCAATCCTTTGATTACCGGGTTCAACCTTGCCGGCGAAGAGCGCATGGGCCGTGTGGCCGACTATGCCCGCGCCTTCGATATCGCCCGCGATGCCGGCCTGGGGCTGACCATCCATGCCGGCGAGGTCTGCGGCGCCTTCAGCGTTGACGACGCGCTCAATGCGGTGCGCCCCTCGCGGATCGGCCACGGCGTGCGCGCCATCGAGGATCTCGATCTGGTGAAGCGGCTTGCCGACCTCGGCACCGTGCTCGAGATCTGCCCGGGCTCCAATATCGCGCTCGGGGTGTTTCCCGATTTCGCGTCCCATCCGCTGCGGCGACTGAAGGAAGCGGGCGTGCGGGTGACGATCAGCTCGGACGATCCGCCATTCTTCTATACTTCACTGAAGCGGGAATATGAACTTGCCGCCGGAGCTTTCGGCTTCAGCGACGCCGAGATCGATGCGATGACGCGCACGGCGATCGAAGCGGCCTTCGTCGACGAGCAGACGCGCAAGGACTTGCTCGCCCGGCTTTAAAGACCCCAGAGGCTGGGGAAGATCGACGCAAATTGGCCACCACTCTTGCGGTCGGGCCAATTTCCGTGAAAGAAACATTCGATAGAAAGAATGAAAGGCTTCCCCATGGACGGCGTCACGGTCATCGATCATCCGCTTGTGCAGCACAAGCTCACCATCATGCGGCGCAAGGAGACATCGACGGGAAGTTTCCGGCGTTTGCTGCGCGAAATCTCGACGCTGCTCTGCTACGAAGTGACCCGCGATCTCGAACTGACGATGGAAACGATCGAGACGCCGCTGCAAACGATGGAATCGCCGATCCTCGAGGGCAAGAAGCTGGTCTTCGCCTCGATCCTGCGAGCTGGCAACGGGCTGCTCGAAGGCATGCTCGATCTCGTGCCGTCCGCGCGCGTCTCGCATATCGGCGTCTACCGCGACCACGAGACGCTGCAGCCGGTCGAATATTACTTCAAGGCGCCGGAGGACGTAGCCGAGCGGCTGATCATCGTCGTCGACCCGATGCTTGCGACCGGCAACTCCTCGATCGCTGCGATCGACAAGCTCAAGGAACGCGGTGCCCACAATATCCGCTTCCTCTGCCTGCTTGCCGCCCCGGAAGGCATCCGCAACTTCCGCGCCGCGCATCCCGATGTTCCGGTCTTCACGGCATCGATCGACAGTCATCTCAACGAGAAGGGCTATATCATGCCCGGCCTCGGCGATGCCGGCGACCGTATGTACGGCACCAAGTAATTTCAACCTTCCTTTACCAAATCGAAAGACTTTGCGGCCCGGAGATTCATTCCGGGCCTTTTGGCGTCGATCTTAGCAACTTATCAGCACTTGAGGTTTAGCAAGCTTGGAGCATGAGGCCCTGCATGAAGCCGGGTTTATACAGGAAGGATTTCTGTTTCATGCTCGTGCGTACCGTTCTCTTCGCCAGCATCGCCGCAGTGCTCGCCACTCAGGTGCCTTCCTTCTTCGCGGGCACCAGCCAGCAGCCCGCTGACGCTCTCTCCGCCAATTACGTATCGACCCAAACCGAGCAGCCGGTCGCACCGGAGCCCGTCTACGGCAGCAATGCGATCCGCCTTCAGGCCGATGCGCAGGGCCACTATACCGGCAGCTTCAAGATCAACGGAAAGCCGGTGCAGGGCCTGATCGATACCGGCGCCACCTATGTAGCGCTCAACGAGACGCTCGCCCGCCGGCTGGGCTTCACCGCCAACCAGCTCGATTTCCGCTATGGGGTGAACACCGCGAACGGCCAGACGAAGGCCGCGCATGTGACGCTCGACCGCGTCGAGATCGGCGGCATTCGCGTGCGTGAGGTCGAAGCCTTCGTCCTGAAGGACGATGCGCTGAGGACGACGCTGGTCGGCATGAGCTTTTTGCAGAAGCTCGCCTCCTATTCCGTCGCCGACGGTTCGCTCAGCCTCAAGCAGTAAACCGCGTCAGATCAGGCCCGCAATCACCGGTGTCAGCTCCGGCTTGTCCTCGGTGATGCGATAGTGCGCGGCAAGTGCCGCAGCTGCCCTTTCGGCAGCCGCTTCGTCGGCGGCGTGAACCAGCGCGATCGGTTCGCCGGCATTGACGCGGGTGCCGAGCGGCAGGAGTTCGGAAAAGCCGACGCGATGATCGATCCGGTCCGCGGGGTGGCGTCTTCCGCCGCCAAGATCGATGACACTGACCCCGATACCGCGCGCATCGCAGGCGGCTAGCCAGCCGGACCGGGCGGCCGGAACAGGCTTTGCGACCGGCGCCCTGGCCAGGTGTCGGTCAGGGTTTTCGATGAGATCGGCCGGGCCGCCGAGCATGGACACCATGCGCGCGAAGACCTCGGCCGCCTTTCCCGATGACAGCGCCCGACGCGCCATTCCCTCGGCTTCATCAGACGAGGCGGCGATACCGGATTTCACCAGCATCTCGGCGGCGAAAGCAAGAACGACGATCTCAAGCCGCGTGTCGGCCTTTCTGCCCGCCAGGAAATCCAGGCAGTTGCGCATCTCGACGGCATTGCCGGCACTATCGGCAAGCGGCTGGTTCATGTCGGTGATCAGGGCCGACGTCTTCACGCCTGCGCCATTGGCCACCTCGACCAGCGACTGCGCAAGAATCTCCGCCTGGCCGCGGTCAGCCATGAAGGCGCCGTTGCCGACCTTGACGTCGAGCACCAGCGTCTCGAGCCCCGCCGCAAGTTTCTTCGAGAGGATAGAGGCAGTGATGAGGGGAATGGAATCGACGGTGGCGGTTACGTCGCGCACGGCATAAAGCCTGCCGTCGGCGGGCGCCAAAGCCCCGGTCTGGCCGATGATGGCGCATCCCGCTTCCTTGACGACCTTGTGGAACAGGTCCGCGTCCGGGGTGATCATATAGCCGGGAATGGATTCGAGCTTATCCAGCGTGCCGCCGGTATGGCCGAGGCCGCGCCCGGAGATCATCGGAACGGCGAGGCCGCAAGCGGCGGCGATCGGCGCCAGCATCAGCGAAACATTGTCGCCGACGCCGCCGGTCGAATGTTTGTCGGCGATCGGGCGATCGATATCGGCCCATTGCAGCCTGTCGCCGGAATCGGCCATCGCCAGCGTCAAGGCCACGGTTTCGGCCCGCGACATGCCCTTGAACCAGACGGCCATGGCGAATGCGCCGATCTGGCCTTCCGACAACCGACCGGCGGCGAGTGCCGCGACGAAGGAGCTGATTTCGGCGGCGTCGAGTTCGTCGCCGTCGCGCTTACGCCGGATGATCTCCTGCGGAATCATTTCAGTAGCCCGACGCCGCAGCCGGGGCCGACTGTGTTCCACTCAGAACCGCCAGGATATCGTCGAGCAGGTCGGAAGCGCCGAAGCGGAACGTCGACGGCATCGCCCAATCCGGTGTCATGATGGTTTCGGCAAGGCTCAGATAGAGCGCGGCATCGGCCACCGAGCCGATGCCGCCTGATGGCTTGAAGCCGACCTTGCGTCCACTTTCACGAATGGCGCGGATCATGATGTCGGCGGCTTCGAGCGTCGCGTTGACGGCGACCTTGCCGGTCGAGGTCTTGATGAAATCGGCACCGGCTTCGATGGCGAGTTCGGAGGCATGGCGGATCAATGCGGCATCCTTCAGCTCGCCAGTCTCGATGATGACCTTCAGAAGAACGGGGCCGGCGCATTCTGCGCGCACGGCCTTGACCATGTCGGTCACCGCCTTCTCATTGCCGGCGAGCAGCTTGCGGTAGGGGATGACCAGATCGATCTCATCGGCGCCATCGGCAATCGCCTCACGGGCTTCAGCGGCGACATCGGCTACTTCCATATCGCCGGAAGGGAGGTTGACGACGGTTGCGATACGCACGGCGTGCCCAGTGCCAAGGATAGTGCGGGCCTGAGCGACGAACCGCGGCCAGATGCAGATCGCAGCGCTGGTGCCGTAGGGCGTCTGCGCACGGGCGCAGAGCGCGTCGATCTGCGCCTCGGTGCAATCATCCCTCAAATTGGTGAGATCGAGAAGAGAAAGGGCGACAGCCGCTGTCTCCCGGTTGGAATGGCTATTCATCTTCGCTTCCTCTAGAGCATAAGCCGAAAGCGTAAGCGGTTTTCGGCACCATGCTCTCACTATATAATGTGGAACAGGATTCAGATTTTAGGCCGACCCGGCCTAAAATCATCCTGTTCCAGCCGCAATCATGTCTTTCAAAATAGCGGCGAGACGGGCGCCGCCGATGGGCGCCATGTCCTTGGTTTCTTCATGGCTGAGCTCATTGCCGGTCATGCCTGCCCCATAGTTGGTGATAACGGAGGCGGCTGCAACCCTCAGGCCCAGCATTCTTGCGATGATGACCTCGGGCACCGTCGACATGCCGACGGCATCGGCACCGAGGATGCGCGCCATGCGGATTTCGGCCGGCGTTTCGAAGCTTGGACCGGAGAACCACATATAGACACCCTGCGCCAGCTCGATTTCAAGCTTCGCCGCTGCCCCCTGCATCGCCGCGGCAAGCCCCGCATCATAGGCATTGGTCATGCCGACGAAACGATGATCGCTTTCCTCACCGATCAGCGGATTCATGCCGGAATAATTGATGTGATCGGTGACCTGCATCACCGAACCGGGCGGCAGGTCGTCACGTAGCGATCCGGCCGAATTGGTCAGGATCAGCGCTTCGACGCCGAGCGCCTTCAGCACCTCGATCGGCAGGCGCATGGCGTTGGCATCGCCATTCTCGTAATAATGCACGCGGCCGGAGAGCATGACGACAGGCACGCCGCCGAGACGGCCGGCAACGACTTCGCCTGCATGGCCGGAGACGGCGCTGATGGGAAAGCCCGGCAGGTCGCGATAGGGAATACGGACGGCGCCCTCCAGCTGGCTAACGAGGGAACCGAGGCCGGAGCCGAGCACGATACCGTGGCGCGGCTTGATGGCGCCGAGCAATGCGCCGAGCAGGTCGACCGTCGCCTTCATCCGAGTTCGGTCTCGAAACTGAAGGGAAGAAGCTCTTCCATCGTCATGGTCTTCTTCACGCCCGCCTCATCGCAGAGATAGATCCTCGTCTCCTTGGAGGCGAATTCGGAGATCTTCTGGCGGCAGCCGCCGCAGGGCGGGCAGAGCGGCAGTTTCTCGGCAATAACGGCCATTTCGACGATTTTCTTCGCGCCGCCCATGATCATGGCGCCGATCGCCGTCGGCTCGGCACACCATCCTTGCGGGAAGGAGAGGTTTTCGATGTTGGCGCCGGTATAGACCTTGCCGTCCTCGGCGCGGATCGCGGCGCCAACCGGGAATTTCGAATAGGGCGCATGGGCAAAGGCCATGGCGCCGCGGGCGGCTTCGAACAGATCGTGAGACATATCAACGCTCCTTCGTATAGGGCACGCCACCAGCTTTCGGCGGGGTCGCGACGCCGATGAAGCCGGCAAGCAGGACGCAGGTGAGGACATAGGGCAGCGCCTGGAAGACCTGAACCGGCACTTCGCCGATCAGCGGCACCTGCTTTCCCTGCATGAAATTTGCCAGCGCATCGAGGAAGCCGAAGAGCAGGCAGGCAAACATGACGGGCACCGGCTTCCACTTGGCAAAGACGAGAGCGGCGAGCGCGATGTAGCCCTTGCCGGCCGACATGTCCTTGATGAAGGCGGCGGACTGGGCAATCGCCAGATAGGTGCCGGCAAAGCCGCAGAGAATGCCGGCACACATGACGGCGCGGTAGCGCAGCCAGGCAACCGAGATACCTGCCGTATCGACCGCGCCCGGGTTCTCGCCGACGGCCCGCAGCCTGAGGCCAAAGCGTGTGCGGTAAAGCACCCACCAGGAAAACGGCACGGCGAGGAAGGCGAGGTAGGTGAGGATATTGTTGCCGGATATGACATTGGCATAAAGCGGGCCGACGATCGGAATGTCGCGGGCGGCGTCGGCGCCCGGCAGGATGATCGGCGCAAAGCGCGAAGCCGGCACCAATTGCGGCGTGCGCCCGCCCTGGCCGAACCAGGCCTGGCCGAGCACGATGGTGATGCCGGCGATGAAGAAGTTGATCGCCACACCTGACACAATCTGGTTGCCTCGGTTGGTGATCGAGGCAAAGCCGTGCACCAGGCTCAGCGCCACCGAACAGAGGATGCCGGCACCGAGCCCGAGCCAGGCCGAATCGGTGAGATAGGCAACGCAGGCGGCGGCAAAGGCCGAGCCCAGCATCTTACCCTCGAGACCGATATCGAAGATGCCGGCGCGTTCCGAAAACAGACCGGCAAGGGCAGTGAAGATCAGCGGGATCGACAGGCGGATGGTCGAGCTCAGAACGCTGATGAAGATGTCATAATAATCCATCGCCCGCTCCTTAACCGCGCTTGAACTGCTGATAGAGGCGCACCATCGCCGGCCGGAACATATATTCCAGCGCGCCGGCAAAGAGGATCACCAGACCCTGGATGACGAGGATCATCTCGCGGGTGATATTCGGCATTTCGAAGGAGATCCAGTCGCCGCCCTGGTAGAGGATACCGAAGAGGATCGCTGCCATGATGATGCCGAGCGGATGGTTGCGGCCCATCAGCGAGACGGCGATGCCGACGAAGCCGGCGCCGCCGACGAATTCCACCTGCAGACGGGCAGACGAGCCCATGACGGGGTTCAGCGCCATCATGCCGGCGAGCGCGCCGGAGAGCAGCATGGCGATGATCACGGTGCGGGCATAGGGGATGCCGGCATAGGCCGCCGCCGTCGGGCTGACGCCCAGCGTGCGCATCTCGAAACCGAGCTTGGTGCGCCAGACGAGCAGCCAGACGAGGTAGCTGACGACGAGCGCAATGATGAAGGAGACGTTGAACGGGGCAGCACCCAGCTTGGCGCCGAACAGCTGCATGACCCAGCCGAGCTTCGGCAATTGGCCGCCTTCCAGGAAGGTGCGGGTTTCCGGCGCCATCTTGCCCGGCACGATCAGCACATGCACCAGCAAGTACACCATCAGCGCTGCGCCGATATAATTGAACATGATCGTCGTGATAACGATATGGCTGCCGCGTTTTGCCTGCAGGAAAGCCGGGATGAAGGCCCAGGCTGCGCCGAACAGGCCGGCGCCGATCACCGCGATCGGCATCGTTACATACCATGGCACGTAGCGGTCGAGCGCCAGCGCCACCAGCGCGCAGCCGAGGCCGCCGAGATAGGCCTGGCCTTCGGAACCGATGTTGAAAAGTCCCGCATGGATCGCCACCGCGACGGAAAGGCCGGTGAAGATGAAGCTCGTCGCGTAATAGAGCGTAAAGCCGATGCCTTCGCCATTGCCGAGCGCGCCCTGGATCAGCAGCGACAGCGCATCGAGCGGGCTCTCGCCGATCAGCCAGACGACGAAGCCCGAGATCAGGAAGGCGACGGTGAGGTTCAAAAGCGGGATGAGGCCGTAGTTGATCCAGTTTGGCAGCGGAACGGAAGCAGTGCTCATAAAGGCCTCACGCGGCAATGCCGGCCATCATCAGGCCGAGGGTCTGTTCACCGGCATCGGGCGTCTTCTCGCCGACGACATGGCCGGCAAACATGACAAGGATACGGTCTGAAAGGGAGCGGATTTCATCGAGTTCGACGGAGACAAGCAGGATCGCCTTGCCCGCGTCGCGCATTTCGATGATCCGGCGGTGGATGAATTCGATGGCGCCGATATCGACGCCACGCGTCGGCTGGCCGATGATCAGCATCTTCGGATCGCGTTCGATCTCGCGGGCGACGACGATCTTCTGCTGGTTGCCGCCGGAGAAATTCGCCGTCTTCAGCCGCGGGTTCGGTGGGCGGATGTCGTATTTCTCGATCTTCTCCATCGCATCCTTGCGGATCGCTTCGAGATCGAGCAATGGGCCTTTGCTGTAGGCCGGGCGGCGATGATAACCGAGCACGGAATTTTCATATTCCTCGAATTTCAGCACCAGGCCCATATGGTGTCGGTCCTCGGGAATATGAGCGAGGCCGAGATCACGCAGGCGGGCGGGATCGGCCTTGTCGATCGTCTGGCCGTCGAGAAGAATTTCACCGGAGGTCGGCTTGCGGATGCCAGCAATCGCCTCCAGCAATTCGGACTGGCCATTGCCGGCGACACCGGCGATGCCGACGATCTCACCGGCGCGCACGTCGAAGGAGACGTTGTCGACCATGGTGACGCCGCGATTGTCCTTGACCGTGAGGTTGCGGACGGAGAGCACGGCAGATCCGGGGTTGGCCTCGCCCTTCTGCACGCGCAGCAGCACGCGGCGGCCGACCATCAGCTCGGCGAGTTCCTCCACCGTCGTCTCCGACGTCTTGCGGGTCGCGACCATCTCGCCTCGGCGCATGACCGAGACCGTATCGGTGATCGCTATGATCTCGCGCAGCTTGTGAGTGATGAGGATGATCGTCTTGCCCTGATCGCGCAGCACCTTGAGGATGCGGAAGAGATGATCGGCTTCCGCCGGCGTCAGCACGCCGGTAGGCTCGTCGAGGATCAGGATCTCGGCGCCGCGATACATGGCTTTCAGGATCTCGACACGCTGCTGCAGGCCGACCGGCAGCTCTTCGATCAGCGCGTCGGGATCGACCTCCAGGCCATATTCCGTTTCCAGCCGCTTGAGCTCGGCGCGGGCCGAGGCGACGCCCCTGGCCAGCAGCATGCCGCCTTCCGCGCCAAGCATGATGTTCTCGAGAACCGTGAAATTATCGACCAGCATGAAGTGCTGGTGCACCATGCCGATGCCGGTGGCGATCGCCGCCTGGCTGTCGCGGATGGTGACTGGGTTGCCGTTGACGCGGATCTCGCCGCTGTCGGCATGGTAGAAACCATAGATGATCGACATCAAGGTCGATTTGCCGGCGCCGTTTTCGCCGATGATGCCGTGGATCGTCCCCTTGGCAACGATGAGGTTGATGTCCTTGTTGGCATGGACGGCACCGAATTTCTTGTCGATGCCGACAAGCTCGATAGCGGGCTTATCTGTCACTACAGGCTCCAAATAAGAAAAGGGCGTATGGCGAAAATCCCCTCCGCCATACGCCCGATCTCAATCATCACTTTCGGGCGCGGATCACTTCGGGCAAGCGTTGTCCGAGGTATAATCGTGAACCTTGATGGTACCCGCGATGATATCGGCCTTGGCCTTGTCGACGGCGGCCTGCATTTCCGGCGTGATCAGCGACTTGTTGTTGTCGTCGATCGCGGCGCCAACACCATCTTCCTTGACGCCGAGCGCCTGGACACCGCCGGTGAACTTGTCGTTCTTGGTGTCGTTGTAGGCATTGTAGACGGCGAGATCGACGCGCTTGACCATCGAGGTCAGGACCGAGCCCGGATGCAGATGGTTCTGGTTGGAGTCGACGCCGATCGACAGCTTCTTGTTGTCGGCGGCGGTCTGCAGAACGCCGAGACCGGTGGCGCCGGCTGCCGCATAAACGACGTCAGCGCCCTGGTCGATCTGGTTCTTGGCCAGCTCGCCGCCGCGGACCGGGTCGTTCCAGGCAGCGCCGGTGGTGCCCGTCATGTTCTGGAACACTTCGATGTCGGCCTTGACGGAGCGTGCGCCCTGTTCGTAGCCGCATTCGAACTTGCGGATCAGCGGGATGTCCATGCCGCCGACGAAGCCGACCTTGCCGGTCTTGGAGGCCATGCCGGCGAGAACGCCGACGAGGTAGGAACCTTCTTCTTCCTTGTAGACAACCGAGCGGACGTTCGGCTTATCGACGACGGAGTCAACGATGATGAACTTGGTGTCCGGGAATTCGGCTGCAACCTTCTCGATGGCCGAGGTCCAGGCGAAGGAAACGGCAACCACCGGATTGAACCCGCGGCTTGCGAAGTTGCGGATGGCCTGTTCGCCCTGGGTGTCGCCCGTCGGCTCGAAGTCGCGATAGGCAATGCCGGTCTCAGTCTTGAACTTCTCGGCGCCGTTATACGCCGCCTCGTTGAAGGACTTATCGAACTTCCCGCCGGTGCCGTAAACCAGCGCCGGCTTGACATCGGCGGCAAGCGCCGTCGTCGACATGGCAGCCACGGCAAAGAGAGTGAGAAGGGATTTTTTCATTGTGCAGCCCTGTTGTTGCTATTCGTTAGGGGTCCTCCCGCAAGCCCTTTTCGGGCATGTCTGCGGAACCACCGACCTCCCCCCGGAGGCCTGGCTGCGCGCATCCTTGCATGGCTCACGGAAAAATTCACCAGAAATTTTTCAGCTGGTAAAGATTTGCAGTGATTGCCGAAAATCAGCTCTTCAGGGCTGATTTTTGGACATTCCTTGCATCGGAATGCGGATTTTCTAGCCAATCCGGCGACAAATACAAACGTAGGAGAGCGGGCGATGCCCACCCGGATTTCTCGCCCGATCGTGCCGGCAAAACCAGCTCTGTTATGCAGTGAAGCGCCCGGCCACCGGCGGCTTCTTGTAGCCGATCATCCACAGAAGCAGCGCGATCACCAGGAAAACGGCAAAGGCCGGCTGGAGCATCAGCCACTGGAAGATGAGCGTGTAGAAACGCGGGTGGATATAATAGGAAAGGGAGGATTGCAGCGACGTCAGCGTTGTCGGGCTGACATCCTGCCAGGCATCGGAGATGGGCGTCATCACCACGGAGGACGCCGCAACCGATTGGATCGAATCGATGGTCCCGGCAATAACGGCCGCCGCAAGCGCGACAAGACTCGCCAGACGCAACAGGAAACGCATCAATTCCTCCGACGCTCGATATGCCGGACAATTCCGGCCGGCCGCGCCATTCTCCACCTTAGAGAATTACATAGTCATCGATGAGGTGAAGCACAATGGAGTGGTCGAGGCGAGTTTTATCGGAAGAAGTCAAAAAACTGTTAGATTTCGGTTGATCGGCAAAAATTCATCGGTATATATCGCGCCGTTCCGACGATTTGCTCCTACCCTGGGCGCGAACGCCAAAAAAGGACAGGTGGCCGAGTGGTTTAAGGCGCACGCCTGGAACGCGTGTGTACGTGAAAGCGTACCGTGGGTTCGAATCCCACCCTGTCCGCCATTTCTCTTTAAAACCCCCGATCCTTCCTTCGCACGGCCGTGGGCCAGCCTTCGTGACGATCTATTGTGTGTGGCAGCAGCCTCAACGCCCCTGCCGAGATTCCCGGACTTGCAGATATTGGAATGCCCGGCGGCGGCTCAGCATGATCACGACTAGCGCGTCGGCCCGAAAATCGGAATCGATTCGGGCCGACGCGTAGATTCAGAGCGTGCAGCGTCCTTTGCGCGTCTGAAAAGACGTGCGGCGCTGTAGGCCCTATTCGAAAATTTCCGAGACGCTCGTCGCTGCGACCGCATTCCCTTGACGTCCTCCGTTTGGAGGCCGCGGAGCCTCGGAACTCAGCAGTTTGCGAGCCAGGACGATCGAAACGTAGCACAGTCCGAATGTCGACGCCCATTGGCAAATCACCAGTATTGCCAAAGCGATGAGGTTCAGTTTTCCGTCCGAGAAGATGCTATCGGCTGTGTATGACATCGATGTTGCTGCCGTCATCAATATCAAAGCACCGATGAAGGGAAGAAACAGTCCGGCAAACAGCCGTAAAAAGGTGGGAACCAAACCGCGTTTCCCCCGGCTGAAGGCAGCTGAAAGCCCGCTTTTAGAGCCCGCAATTCCGGCAATAGGCCAGGTTCCGACAAGGGCAAGGAGCAGCGGAAGGATCATTGCGATTACCGCAAGACATAAGAGTAGAAATGCGTTCCTTGATAGAGAAGCGGCGCCGAATGCGACAGGGGCACCAATCCCGATTCCAATGACGACGAGGATGATAAGCAAGTTCTTCCAGATGTAGCCACCAAACCCACGCATGCCGCTGGTCAAGTTTGAAACTTTCCCGTCTCCATTTAATATTGCATTCTGAATGAAGAATCCAAAAGACAAAGAAACGAAAAATTGCGCTGAATTACTTTTGTTTCCACCGCTGTAATCATCAAAAGCCACCAATGCGCAATTGGCTGCAACAACAACACATACAAAAGACAGATTACGTCTTACAAAAGAAATCGCTTCACCGAACATTGCACCCCTGCCATCCCTCGCCTCTGGATGGAAGATATCGTCATTAAACATGGTGCTGTCAAACGTTGATCTTTCTTTTCAGCAAGTTCTCATACCGAACCCTGCAGAAGCCATCTCGGCCGTGTCGAGGTGTGGCGACGGTACCCGATTGACGTCCCGACGAC
This sequence comes from Rhizobium leguminosarum, assembly GCF_001679785.1. NCBI lineage: Bacteria > Pseudomonadati > Pseudomonadota > Alphaproteobacteria > Hyphomicrobiales > Rhizobiaceae > Rhizobium > Rhizobium leguminosarum. The sequence goes on along the minus strand of NZ_CP016286.1, from coordinate 4,254,556 downwards.
CTAAGATTCCTGATTTTTTACCATGCCGCTTCACCGCGTCTTTGCACGTTTGGGTTTATCTTTCTGCCAAACCAAAAAACGGAGATTAAACAGGTGGAAGAACTTTCGGTCAAATCGAAGATCATCAAAACCGTCTATTTCAGCCAGGAAGACGGGCGGCTCAGGATTTGTTTCAAGAATGGCGAGGAACGTCTGTTCGAAGGCGTTCCCTCCTCGGAAGCCCATGCGATGACGGTGGCGCCGTCTCCCGGCCATTATTATCTCGACCGGATCAGAACCCGGTTTCGCAGATTGGCGGCCTGAAAACCCGAGCCGATACCGCCGCTCGCATTGCGGGATTGTGCGAGATCGGGACGAGGCCGGTGGATATTAACCGGCTGTTAGCCCTTAATATCATCGGGGTTGGATCGCCGCTGTCGGAAAGCGGCAATTTGTCGGCGCTGCCGGCCTGTTCAAGATCGGCCAGCCGGGAGGCTCGGCGGCGGACCCCAGCCAGGAAGCCGAGCCTCCCCGTCATGGGTGCTCGTGGACCGTGATGGCGAGAGGCAGGGCGGCTCTCGGACGCCGCCATGTTCAGCTTGTCTGATGAATGATCCGGAACGGCTGCGGCCTCATCATCCCCTCAACTAGCGAATTGGGGTTAATCCTGTGAAAAACCCGAATTGCCGCATCCGGACTCGACAATGCTTTATTAGAATGATTGCATAAATCGGGATAAAGTCGGGGGTAATGATGTTCGAGAATCTGATTGAGATGCAGGAGCGTGGCGCACGGGACCGTGCGCGTGGCCGCAGTCTGGCCGACAATCCGATGTCGAAGCCGGATATCCTGCCGATCGCCGATTTTCAGGAGTGGTACTCGATGTTTGACGCCTGGCGCTTCGGTTGGTCGATCGAAGATGCGATGGCGGGGCACATCAATATGCCCCGTGATAGCGGCACATTGGCCCAGACCTACACCAGAACGGTCTGATCGATCCTGTCCTCGGCGCCGAAGAATTTCAGGTAGCGTTCGACCTCGGCCGGGTCGCCGGTCGCCTTCTGCGGGTTGTCGGAGAGCTTCACCGCCGGACGGCCGTTGGCGTCGCTGACCTTGCAGACGACGGAGATCGGGTTGAGGCCGGAGATCTCGATCGGCGCGCAGCCGGAAAAATCGTTCGTCAGGTTCGTGCCCCAGCCGAAGCTCATGCGCACGCGGCCTTCGAAATGCCGGTAGGTATCGATGATGGCGTCGACATCGAGGCCGTCGGAGAAGATCAGCAGCTTCTGGCGCGGATCGCGGCCCATCTTCTTCCACCAGTCGATAATCTTCTCGCCGCCTTCGATCGGCGGGGCACTGTCCGGGCGGAAGCCGGTCCAGTCTGCGACCCATTCCGGCGCGTCGCGCAGGAAGGCGGCGGTACCGAAGGCATCCGGCAGGACGATCAGAAGGTTGCCGCCATAGAGCTTGTTCCAATCGCGCAGGATCTTGTAGGGCGCGTTGCGCAACTGCTCGTCGGTTTCGGCAAGGGCGGCAGCCACCATCGGCAGCTCGTGAGCATTGGTGCCGACGGCCTCGAGATCGGAATCCATAGCCAGCAATACGTTGCTGGTACCGGCAAAGGCCGGGCCGATGCCTTCCTTCAGCGCCTCGACGCACCAACGCTGCCAGAGGAAACTGTGCCGGCGGCGGGTGCCGAAATCGGAGATACGCAGACCCGGCAGTTCCTTCAGCCGTTCGACTTTCGACCACATCTTAGCCTTGGCGCGAGCATAGAGCACATCGAGGGTGAATGGACCGAGCGCCTTCATCGCCGAGCGCGAGCGCAGCTCGTTGACGATGGCGAGCGCCGGGATTTCCCACATGGTGGTTTCCTTCCACGATCCGTGGAAATCCAGCACATACTGGCCGTCCTTCTTCGACAGCTCGTATTCGGGAAGCTGGAAATTGGAAAGCCAGGCAAGGAATTCCGGTTCGAAGATCTGCGCACGGCCGTAGAAGCTGTTACCCGCAAGCCAGATCATTTCCTTCTTGGAAAGTCTCAGCGTGCGGGCATGATCGAGCTGTTCGCGCAGCTCGCCTTCGTCGAGCTCCTCGGCCAGACGCACCCGCTTGGTGCGGTTGATGAGGGTGAAGGAAGCATTCACGTCTGGATAAAGCTTCCAGATCATCTGCAGCATCAAAAGCTTGTAGAAGTCGGTATCGATCAGACTGCGGATGATCGGATCGAGTTTCCAGGCGTGATTGTAGACGCGTCTTGCGATATCGGTCCTGGCCATCAAACTCCCGCCCCTGTCCACTCCGGTCAGGTGCTGCCAAATCCCCGGGTACTGCCAAGTTCCCAGCCGGCGCACAAAACCGGCTCGTGCGCCTTCTTATCGAAAAATCGGCGACTAAAGTCCAGACAAAACAATAAGCGTCCCGCCGTAGTGTGGCGGCGGGACGGGAACATGGTCTTTGCTCAAGATTATTGGGCCGGCGTTGCGGGCGCCACATTCGGAGCGGCCGGCGTGGTGTTCGGCGTTTCGGTCGGAACGGCCGTCCCGTTCTGCAGCGCCGGCGCGGGAGCCGGAGCAGGCTGCTGCGACTGGAGCTGCTGACCCGGCTGTTGCGGTGCCACTTCGTCTGCCTCGCGATTACCCCAGATTTCGACCGGGATCCAGACTACGAAGGCAAGCACCAACGCGACGATCAGCACCGTCAGGATGCGATAACCCATGCGTCCCTGCCTTGCCTTCACCGGCGGGATCTGCTCCTCCTTATGAAGCTTGCCATCCGACTTTTCCCAGCGTGTATCGGTCTGATGGGCCATCATCGTCTCCTTCCGCTGTCTTGACGGGCCGATCCGGCCGCGAAGAATTTCCGCAGAAGAAACGGGTGGCTGTCTGGAAGGTTCCGAAAGCTCAATAGCCGGCGGCGCGGTCGACCACGAATTGCAGCGGCTCGCCGCGCTCGAAACGGGCGATCTGCGTCTCGACATGACGGAACAGCGCGTTTTCTTCGGAGACGGCCGCGTCGTGCGGCGTGATGAAGACGTTCTGCAATTCCCACAACGGGTTGTCCGGTGCAAGCGGCTCGGCCTCGAAGACATCGAGGGAAGCGCCGCCGAGGGTGCCGTCACGGATGGCGGACACGATATCGGCCTCGACCTGGCTCTTGCCGCGGCCGGCATTGATGAAGACCGGCTTCCCGAGCGCGCCGTTGCGGCGCAGCTTCGCAAATAGCCGGGCGTCATGGAAGCCTGATGTTTCAGGCGTCAGCGGCAGCAGGCCGACGAGGATGTCGGTCCTTGCGAGGAAATTATCCAACTCGCTGGCATCGAAGGTTTCGACGCCATCGATCTGCTTGCGGCTGCGTGACCAGCCGATGACGTTGAACCCCATCACTCTCAGCTTGGCGACCGCATCCTGCCCGAGAATGCCGAGGCCCATGACGCCGACCGTCACTTCTGCTGCCTCCGGCGCGATCAGCTTGGCCCACTCACGCTGCCGCTGGTGGGTGTCATGGGCGTATTGCCCGCGCAAATGCATCAGGCATTGCATGACCACCCATTCGCTCATGCGGGTCGTCAGGCTGCGGTCGACGAAGCGCACGATCGGGATCTCAGGCAGGCCGTCCAAGCCGATGATATGGTCGACGCCGGCGCCTCCCGAGAAGATCACTTTCAGGTTCGGCGCCCGCGCGAAAAGGTCGGCATCCGGTTTCCAGAGAAGCGCGTATTCGACCTCGCGGAGATCGCGAGTCCGATTGCCCGGATCGGCGATATTGATGCTGCCGCGGTCGGCAAAGGCGCTCTTCAGCACGCGGGCGATGCCTTCGGGATTGAACTTGATATCGACGAGAACGGGAGGACGGGTGGGCATGATCTTCTTTTATTGCTGTACGGCGGGTGTCGGCACCGCCTCGATGTTGAAAGCGGCGGCCATCAGCGCCCTTGTGTAATCGGCCTTCGGCGCGCGGAAGATTTCCGCTGACGGGCCCTGCTCCACTACCTTGCCGAAACGCATGACGATGACGTCGTTGGCGAGCGCCTTCACCACCTTCAGGTCGTGGCTGATGAAGAGATAGGCGAGATCGTGCTTCTTCTGCAGATCGCGCAGGAGATCGACCACCTGGGCCTGCACGCTCATGTCGAGCGCGGAGGTCGGCTCGTCGAGCATGACGAAGCGCGGCTTCAGTACCATGGCCCGGGCAATGGCGATGCGCTGGCGCTGGCCGCCGGAGAATTCGTGCGGGTAACGCCAGCGGGTCAGGGGATCGAGACCCACCTCCTCCAGCGCCCAGCAGACGCGCTGGTCGCGTTCTTCTGATGTCAGCGAGCGCTCATGCACCTTCAGCCCTTCGGCGACGATGTCGCCGACCGACATGCGGGGGCTCAGCGATCCATAGGGATCCTGGAAGACGACCTGCAGCTGGTTGCGCAGCGGCCGCATCTCGCTGAATGAATAGCCGGCTATATCCTTGCCGACAAAGGCAATTCGCCCTTGCGAGGAGATCAGCCGGGTGAGCGCCAGGCCGAGTGTGGTCTTGCCGGAACCGGATTCGCCGACGACGCCGAGCGTCTGGCCGGCGCGCAACGAAAGATCGATGCCATCGACCGCCTTCACGTGATCAACGACGCGGCGCATCAGCCCTGATTTGATCGGGAACCAGACGCGGATATCGGAACCTTCCATCACCAATGGTTTCGACGGATCGGCCAGCGGCGGCTCGCCACGTGGTTCGGAAGCGAGAAGGTGGCGGGTATAGTCGTGCTTGGGATTGGCGAAGACCTCCGCGACCGTCCCGGTTTCGACAATCTTGCCCTTGGTCATGACGCAGACGCGATCGGCGAATTTTCGGACGATGCCGAGATCATGGGTGATGAACAGCAGCGACATGCCGTGGACGGCCTTCAACTGCCGGAGCAATTCGAGTATCTGCGCCTGCACGGTGACGTCAAGCGCCGTGGTCGGCTCGTCGGCGATCAGCAGCTCCGGCCGGTTGGCGAGCGCCATGGCGATCATGACGCGCTGGCGCTGGCCGCCTGACAGTTCGTGCGGATAGGCCTTCAACCGCTTTTCCGGTTCGCGGATGCCGACCTGGTTCAGCAACTCCAGCACGCGCTCACGCGCCGGCTGGCCGGTAAGGCCTTGGTGCAGAGCGAGGATCTCGGCGATTTGCTTCTCGATCGTATGAAGCGGATTGAGCGAGGTCATCGGCTCCTGGAAGATCATGGTGATGTCGTTGCCGCGCACTTCCCGCAGGGCCCGCTCCGACGCCTTCAAAAGGTCCTTGCCCTTGAAGAGGATTTCGCCGGAGGGGTGGCTTGCGGAGGGGTAAGGCAGAAGCCGCAGGATCGAATTGGCCGAGACCGACTTGCCGGAGCCGGATTCGCCGACGAGCGCCACGACCTCGCCTTTGGCGATATCGAAAGAAATGTGATCGACAGCGAGCGAGGTTTCGCCGCCCTGATGAAAGGCAACAGAGAGATCGCGGACGGAAAGGAGCGGTTCTGTCATTCGGGCAGACTTTTCAGGAGGGAGGAAAGAGTGGGCTCATCCGGACGAAGAATGGTCAAGGGCCGAGCTTCCGCTGTCCGCCCATATCTCTGATGCGTGAGCCGGTATTCGTCCTTTATTCCCCGATCGTCCGTCAGGATATGCGAACAGTTTGCGCCGATGGCCGTCGATAGATGAATGGCGTCCAGTAATTTCAGGCTGCCATATTGAGACCGCAGGACAGCAGCATATCGAAGCGTGGGTGGAACGATCGGGAGCACTTCAAGCCAGCTGCTCGTCAGGATCAGCCCTTCATACGCATCGATCAGGCTGTCGTCATTCTGACGATACGGTGTCACCAGAAGCTCGGACAGCGTGAGCTCACTCGTCACGAATCTCGGCTCGGCATCAGCATCGCCGGCGGCAAGCAGTTGAGCGAGGCGATCACTCGTCTCGTCCCGCCTCTCGAATGCCATGATGAAAATATTCGTGTCGAGATAAATTCTACTGACACCTTGCATCAATCGTCCCATTCATCCCGCAGCCGGCGAATTCTGGCGACCGCTTCCTCGGCAGTCACCGACGGCCTGTCTTCCGCTTTTATGCGCCGAATGGCGGCGAGGGTTTCGCCTGTGGTCATCGGCTTCCGCTCAATCTTCGGCAGGATTCTGAAACCGGGAAAAGGGTCTCTCCCCTCGCCCTTGGCTTCCTCCTCGATCACCACCCGCACCATGGCGTCTTTCTCCAGGCCCTTTCGGAGTTCTTCCGGCAGCTTCGATGCAGGATAATGCTCAAACACGATCTTGTTCATCGGCCTGTGCCTCAAAAGTTGCGTCATACCTAACCTTAGTCTGAACGCCTGGAAATGACGAGATGACTCCAATCATTGAAACGTCTTCCTCGGATCGAAAGCATCGCGCACGGCTTCGCCGATGAAGATCAGCAGGGAAAGCATGATCGACATGGTGAAGAAGGCCGTCAGCCCGAGCCACGGCGCCTGCAGGTTGGTCTTGCCCTGGGCGATCATCTCGCCGAGCGAAGGGGAGCCGGGCGGCATTCCGAAGCCGAGGAAATCGAGCGAAGTCAGCGTCGTGATCGATCCGGATAGAATGAAGGGCAGGAAGGTCAGCGTCGCGACCATGGCGTTCGGCAGCATGTGCCGCCACATGATGGTGCGGTTGTTGACGCCGAGCGCGCGGGCGGCGCGGACATATTCGAAATTACGGGCGCGCAGGAATTCGGCGCGCACGATGCCGACGAAACCGACCCAGGAAAAGAGCAGCATGATGCCGAGCAGCACGAAGAAGCCTGGCGGCAGAATGGCGGCGATGATCAGCAGGATGTAAAGCACCGGCATCGACGACCAGATTTCGATGAGACGCTGCAGCAGGAGGTCGGTCCAGCCGCCGAAATAGCCCTGCACCGCACCTGCCGTGACGCCGATGATCGCCGAGCAGATGGTGAGCGCCAGGCCGAAGAGCACCGATATGCGGAAACCATAGATGACGCGGGCGAGCACGTCTCGGGCCTGGTCATCGGTGCCGAGCCAGTTGAGATTGCCGAGGGTGCAGGCGGGATCGTTCATCCCTTGCGGATAGCCGGCGCAACGCTCCTCTTTCGTCATCAGCCAGAACGGGGCGGTCGGCGCCGAATGCGGAATGTTCGAATTGACCGAGCGGTAGGAATAACGGATCGGCGGCCAGATCATCCAGCCGTTGGCGTTGATCTCGTCGGCAATGACGGAGGAGCGGTAGTCGGTTTCTGCGAGGAAGCCGCCGAACTTCTCCTCGGGATAGTCGATCAGCACGGGAAACAGGATTTCGCCCTTGTAGGAGGCGATGACCGGCCGGTCGTTGGCGAGGAATTCTGCAAACAGGCTGAGCCCGAACAGCAGCAGGAAAAGCCACAGCGACCAGTAGCCGCGGCCGTTCGCCCGGAAATTCTTCCAGCGACGGATGTTGGTCGGCGACAGCAGCCCCTTGCGCGGCGGCTTGACGGGGGTTGCAGTGACAGGATTTGCGGCGGCGTCCATCAGACATCCCTCCGCTCGAAATCGATGCGCGGATCGATCCAGGTGTAGATCAGGTCCGAAATCAAGCTGACGAACAGACCGAGCAGCGAGAAGATGTAGAGTGTGGCGAAGACGATCGGATAATCCCGGTTGACCACAGAGAGATAGCCGAGACGGCCGAGGCCATCGAGCGAGAAGATATTTTCGATCAGCAGCGATCCGGTGAAGAAGGCGGAGATGAAGGCGCCGGGGAAACCGGCGATGATGATCAGCATGGCATTGCGGAAAATATGGCCGTAAAGCACCTGCCGCTCATTCAGACCCTTGGCGCGGGCGGTGACGACATACTGCTTCTTGATTTCCTCGATGAAGGAATTCTTGGTCAGCAAGGTCGTCGTCGCGAAGGCTGCAAGCGAAAGCGAGATCAGCGGCAGGGTGAGGTGCCAGAAATAATCGAGCGGCTTCTGCCACCAGGCGAGCTGATCGAAATTGTCGGAAACCAGGCCCCGCAGCGGAAACCAGTCGTAGAAGGAGCCGCCGGCGAAAAGCACGATCAGCAGAATGCCGAAGAGGAAGCTCGGGACGGCGTAGCCGACGACGATGACGCCCGAGGTCCAGACGTCGAAGGTCGATCCGTCCTTGACCGCCTTGCGAATGCCGAGCGGGATGGAAATCGCATAGGAGAAGATCAGGATCCAGATGCCGAGCGAGATCGACACCGGCAGCTTCTCCTTGATGAGGTCGAGCACGGAGGTGTTGCGGAAGAAGCTCTCGCCGAAATCGAAGCGGATGTAATTCCACATCATCTCGCCGAAACGCGTCAGCGGCGGCTTGTCGAAGCCGAACTGTTTTTCGAGCTTGGCGATCAGTTCAGGATCGAGCCCTTGGGCGCCGCGATATCTGGAGCCTTCGTCCCCTCCTCCGTCACCCATCAGGTCACCGCCACCGGACAGGCGCTGATCGGCGCCATCGGCCTGGCCGGTCAATTGGGCGATCACCTGCTCGACCGGGCCACCCGGCGCGAATTGAATGACGATGAAGGAAATCGCCATGATGCCGACGATGGTCGGGATCATCAGAAGCAGGCGGCGAATGACATAGGCGCCCATCAGCCTTCAGCCTCCGGAAATCTTCTTCTTGTCTGCCTGCCGTCCAGTCCGATGCTGCTCAATCCGCCAGCCTTCCCTTGCCGGCCGTACCGGCTTGTCGTGATTCGCTTGCGCCATTTGGAGCCGAGGCCGCCTTCAATGCAAGCCCGCTCATTTCGCCGAGGTCGACCACCAGGCATCGGGGAAGCCCAGGCTATAGGCCGGGAATTCGGCGGGATGGGTGATCGTGTTCCAATAGACGATGTTCTGGGTACCGCGGTAGAACAGCGGGATGACGTAGTGGTTTGCAAGCAGTACCCTGTCCATCGCCTTGATCGCCGCGACCTGTTCATCGCGGTTCGGCGCGAAGATGATCATGCGGATGAGCTCATCGACAGCCGGATTGGCAATGCCTGCGTAATTTTGAGACCCCTGCTGATTGACCGAACCGGAGCCCCAATAGTCGGACTGTTCGTTGCCAGGGTTCATCGTCTGCGCCCAGACATTCCAGATCATGTCGTAATCGAAGCTGCGTTCGCGATTGACGGCCTGCGAGGCGTCGACCGTCCGCACGCGCGCATCTATGCCGATTTTCTTGAGATTGCTGGCATAGGGCACCGCCCAGCGCTCCAGCATGGGGCTCGACAAGAGGATCTCGAAACTCATTGGCTCGCCAGTCTTGGTATTGACCATGCGATTGCCCTTCAGCTCCCACCCCGCTTCCTTCAGAAGCGCAATAGCCTTGCGGAGATTGTCGCGGCTTTTCTGCGGGTCGCCGCCGACGGGATTGGTATAGGGCGTCGTGAAGACCTCGGGCGGAACCTTGTCCTTCATGCCCTGCAGTATTTCCAACTCACGCCCCTGCGGCAGGCCGGAGGAGGCGAGCTCGGTATTCCAGAAATAGCTGTCGATACGCTTGTAGCTGTTGAAGGCAACCGTGCGGTTCAACTCCTCGAAGTCGAAACCGTAATTCAGTGCCTCGCGTACCCGCTCATCCTTAAAGAGGTCACGCCGCATATTGGGCACGAGAGCCTGCAGGATTCCGGTGGCGCGCAGCGGATTTGCGACCTCTTCCTTCTGGACGCGTCCTTCCTTCACCGCGGGAAAATCATATCCCGTCGCCCAGCGAGCGGCCGTGGTCTCCTGCCAATAGTCGCTATTGCCAGCACGAAACGCTTCGAACTCGACATCCCGATCACCAAAATAGGTGTAGATGACATTGCGGAAATTGTTCTGGCCGACATTCACATTGAGGTCCTTGCCCCAATAGTCATCGCGCAATTCGTAGCGGATCGTCGCGCCGGGCGAGAAGGATACGATCTTATACGGTCCCGAACCCATCACGGGCTCGAGCGTCGTCTTTGAGATATCGCGTGGCTTGCCGTCCGGTCCCTGCGCCTCCCACCAATGTTTCGGCACGACCACCAACTGGCCGAGAATATTCGGGAGCTCCCGGTTGTTCTTCTCGTCGAAAGTGAAGGTGACGTCGCGATCACCGGTCTTTTCGGCCTTCACCACGTGCCGGTAGTAGTTCGCGGTAAGGGGGTTTAGCTCCATGGTCTTGTCCAGGCTGAAGATGACATCCTCGGGCGTTACCGGCTGACCATCTGCCCATTTTGCCTCCTTACGCAGGCGAAAGGTTGCGCTCGAGACGTCGGCGGGGAAGGACAGCCCTTCGGCGAGCAAGCCGTAGGAGACAAGCAGCTCGTCATCTGCCGCCTTCATCAAGGTGTCGTAAACGAGCGTCAGGCCTACTCCCACTTGGCCTTTGGCAAGTACCGGGTTGAAGGTGTCGAAGGCGCCGCTCGCGGAGAGGCGCAGGTCTCCACCCTTCGGGGCATTAGGGTTCACATAGTCGAAATGAGTAAAGCCCGGCTTGTACTTCATCTCGCTGATGACCGAGCTTCCGATCTGAAACGGCTGGCCCTCAGCCAATGCCGTCCGCGGCGCCAGAACACCCGCAAGCGACAGAAACAGACCGATTTTCGACCACAAAGCCGCCATTCCCATTTCCCCTGAATATTGATGGATACGACAATACGAGAAATAGGGGCGAAAAACAGGAGAGAGTCTGGTTTTTGCCGGGCTCGCGAAATTTTGAGCCACCAGCTCCTGTCAAAGGTCAGCTCCTGTCAATGCCTGAGGCGCTGCGGCGTTCCGTCACCGGCCCCTGCTGCGCCCGTCCAGCAAATCATCGATTCACCAAAATCGCTTTTCAGGATAGATTCGAGTGCAAATCACTTCGACATCGAATCAAGGGAACAGCATGGCTTTCGGCTTCGCCCAGGCTTTCAGGACATTAGGCACACTGGCGCTCGCCGGCGCGATCGGCGCAGGCCTTGCCGTTGGCGACGTCGGCGCTGAGCAGAAGACGCCGAGCCCGGGCAGCGCCAAGGGGCAGTTCGGCGCCGTCGGCCTGCCGACGCAGGGGCCGGCACAGCCGATCGGCTTTTACGCAAAGGGCTGCATGACGGGTGCGGTGGCGCTGCCGACCGACGGGCCGACCTGGCAGGCGATGCGGCTTTCGCGCAACCGTCGCTGGGGCAATCCGGCCATGATCGCGCTCTTGGAGCGGTTTTCGCAGGATGCGGTCAAATATGCCGGCTGGCCGGGCATCCTTGTCGGCGATATCGCGCAACCACGCGGCGGGCCGATGCTCAACGGCCATTCCTCGCACCAGATTGGCCTCGATGCCGATATCTGGTTTAGCCCGATGCCGGCGCGCCGCATGACGGCCGAGGAGCGCCAGTATCTGCCCTTCACCACCATGCTGCAGAAGGGCAAGTTCCTGACCGTCGACCCTAAGGTGTGGACGCAATCGCACGCGCGGCTTTTGATGCTGGCGGCGAGCTATCCCGAAGTGGAGCGCATCTTCGTCAATCCGGCGATCAAGAAGAAGATGTGCGACACCTGGGCCGGCGACCGCACCAACCTTGGTAAGCTCCGGCCAATATACGGCCATGACTCGCATTTCCACATCCGCATCAAATGCCCGCCGGGCGCTGCCGGATGCACGCCGCAAGCTCCTGTTCCCGCCGGCGACGGCTGCGACAAGTCGCTCGCCTATTGGTTCACGCCGACGCCTTGGGCGCCGCCGAAACCGCCCAAGCCCGGCGCCAAGCCGCCGAAGCCGCCGCGTGAGATGATGGTCACCGATCTGCCCAACGCTTGCGCCGCCGTGCTCAATGCCGCTTCCGTTGCTTCGATGCAGGCCGCCACCTATGGTGGACCCTCCGCCGCAAGCGCACTCGCCGCCGCTCCGGCAGCCGCGTCGGCTGAGGGCACCGATGGCGCGTTACCGGATGTCGGCCCGGTTCCGAACGACAAGCCGGCGATCCAATGAAGGGGCGGATGCTCTGTCTTTCAAATCGCAAATTCTTGGTATACAGCGGTCAAATCGATTGAATTGTTGGGGCGGAGATTCACTTCATGGCCGGCGGCAAATGCCTTGCGCTGATCGCGCATGACCAGAAGAAGGACGACATGGCGGCGTTCGCCCGCGCCAACCGGGACATTCTCTCGCGCTGGAAGATCGTCGCCACGGGCACGACCGGCGGGCGGGTGCTCGACGCCGCTCCCGATCTTGACGTTGTCAGGCTGAAAAGCGGGCCGCTCGGCGGCGACCAGCAGATCGGCGCGCTGATTTCGACCGGCGAGGTCGACGCCCTGATCTTCTTCGTCGACCCTTTGACGCCGATGCCGCACGATGTCGACGTGAAGGCGCTGATGCGGCTGGCGATCGTCTACGATATTCCGATGGCGCTCAACCACGCGACCGCTATAAAACTTCTTCCTACACTTAAAGCCTGATCAGCACGGAACCGGCCATGCCAAAACCGAACAACAGCACCGCTCCGCTGCCTTTCCCGATCCTGATCGGCGATATCGGCGGCACGAATGCCCGCTTCTCCATCCTGACCGATGCCTATGCCGAACCGAAGCAGTTTCCGAACGTGCGCACGGCTGATTTCGCCACGATCGACGAAGCGATCCAGCAAGGCGTGCTCGACAAGACCGCCGTGCAGCCGCGCTCGGCGATCCTGGCCGTCGCCGGCCCGATCAACGACGACGAGATCCCGCTGACCAATTGCGACTGGGTGGTGCGGCCGAAGACGATGATCGAGGGCCTCGGCATGGAGGATGTGCTCGTCGTCAACGATTTCGAGGCGCAGGCGCTGGCAATCGCCGCGCTTTCGGATGAAAACCGCGAACGCATCGGCGACGCCACCGGCGACATGATCGCCTCCCGCGTCGTGCTCGGACCGGGCACCGGCCTCGGCGTCGGCGGGCTCGTGCATGCCCAGCACAGCTGGATCCCGGTTCCCGGCGAAGGTGGCCATGTCGATCTCGGGCCGCGCAGCAAGCGCGATTATGAAATCTTCCCGCATATCGAGACGATCGAAGGCCGCGTTTCGGCTGAGCAGATTCTCTGCGGGCGCGGCCTCGTCAACCTCTATCACGCCATCTGCGTGGTCGACGGCATCGAGCCGACGATGAAGGATCCCGCCGACATCACCTCGCACGCGCTTGCCGGCAGCGACAAGGCAGCCATGGAGACCGTCTCGCTGTTTGCCACCTATCTCGGCCGCGTGGCGGGTGACATGGCGATGGTGTTCATGGCGCGCGGCGGCGTCTATCTCTCAGGCGGGATTTCGCAGAAGATCATCCCGGCGCTGAAGAAGCCGGAATTCCGCATCGCCTTCGAGGACAAGGCGCCGCATACGGCGCTGCTTCGCACCATCCCGACCTATGTGGTGACGCATCCGCTGGCAGCGCTCGCCGGGCTTTCCTCCTATGCGCGCATGCCGGCGAATTTCGGCGTCTCGACGGAAGGCCGCCGCTGGCGGCGCTAACCTCGGCATGCAAGGCAATAGAGCGTTCTTGGCGCGTCCCATCTGGACGCGCGGCGCTCTAGCCAAACCGGTCCCAACTCTTTATAGACCCCGGCAAAAGTGCGTGTCGCCCTCGCGGGGCGCTTGGCCCGAGACAGGAAACCCTATTTGGAAGCGGCGGAAAGCAGAACGCAGAGCGTCAGCAGCGATACCGTAACCGGCATCCTGAAGCGCATCATCGCTGAAAACGGCCGCGACCATCTGTGGGGCTATGTCTTTGCGATCGCTTGCCTCATCGTGGTGGCGCTTTCGACGGCGTTTACCGCCTGGATCATGCGGGCAATCATCGACGAGGCCTTCGCCAATCGGCGCGCCGACGTCGTCTGGATCATCTGTCTTTCGATCTTCATCGCCTTCGTGCTGCGCGGTTTTGCAAGCTATGGCCAGGCGGTGGCGCTTTCCAGGGTCGGCAACGATATCGTCGCCCGTTACCAGCGCCGGCTCTATGCGCATCTGATGACGCTTTCGGTCGGCTTCTTCAGCGAGGCGCGCTCGGCCCATATCGCCGCGCAGGTGAGCCAGAATGTCAGCGGCATCCGCGACGTGCTCAACCTGACGATCACCTCGACGGTGCGCGACCTGCTGACCTTCGTTTCGCTGCTCGCAGTGATGATCATCCAGGATCCGCTGCTCAGCCTTGCCGTGTTCATCATGGCGCCGCCGCTACTCTATGCACTGCGCTATGTTTCCAAGCGGCTGCGCTCGGCGACCCGCGAGGCGGTGCATCTGAACAGCCACGTTCTCGGCGCCATGCAGGAGACGATCCAGGGCATCGCCATCGTGAAAGCCTTCACGATGGAAGAAGAACTGGAACGCAAGGTCAACAAGCTCATCAAGGGCGCCGAAAGCCGGGCGAACCGGATTGCCCGGCTTTCCGAACGCACATCGCCGCTGACGGAAAGCTTCGCAGGCTTTGCCGTCGCCAGCGTGCTTGCCTATGCCGCCTACCGCTCGATCTACTTCAATGTGCCGCCTGGCGCCTTCTTCTCCTTCGTCACGGCGCTGCTGCTTGCCTATGACCCGGCCCGCCGGCTTGCCCGCCTGCAGGTGCAGATGGAGCGCGCCGTCGTCAATGCTCGGATGATCTATGAACTGCTCGACATGGAACCGCGCCAGCGGGACCTGCCGGATGCCCGGCCGCTGACGGTGACGCAGGCAAGGATCGAATTCCGCAATGTTTCCTTCGCCTACGGCAATGAGAGCGTGCTCAGCGGCGTCAGTTTCACCGCCGAGGGCGGCGCGACCACAGCGCTGGTCGGTCCCTCCGGCGCCGGCAAATCCACCGTCATCAGCCTCATTCCGCGCTTCTACGATCCGCGCGAGGGCGAAATCCTGATCGACGGACAGGACATCGCCCACATCACCAAGAAGTCGCTGCGCCAGCAGCTCGCCTATGTCTCGCAGCAGCCCTATCTGTTCGAGGGCACGATCCGCGACAATATCCGCTATGGCCGGCCGGAAGCGACCGATGCCGAGGTGGAAGAGGCCGCCCGGCTTGCCTATGCGCATGACTTCATCTCGGCACAGCCGCAGGGTTACGAGACACCGGTCGGTGAGAACGGCGTGACGCTTTCAGGTGGCCAGCGCCAGCGGCTATCGATCGCGCGCGCTTTGGTGCGCAATGCGCCGATCCTGCTTCTCGACGAGGCGACCTCGGCCCTCGACACGGAATCCGAGGCGGCCGTGCAGAAAGCGCTCGACGAAGCGATGAGCGGACGCACCGTCGTCGTCATCGCCCATCGGCTTTCGACCGTGGTGCGGGCCGACAAGATCGTCGTCATGCAGCAGGGTCGCGTCGTCGAGGAAGGCAATCACGAGACGCTTGCGAAGGTCAGCGACGGTCTTTACGCTCGCCTCAACAACCTGCAGAGGCCTTCGGCCTCCGATTCAAACTGATCTGGCGAGACTGACATGAGAGATGCTGCGATGAAACTGGTGGTGGTCGGCGCAGCAGGACGCATGGGGCAGACGCTGATCCGGCTCATCCATTCCATCGAGGGCGTGAACCTGCATGCCGCGGTCGAGCGCGCCGGCTCGCCCTTCGTCGGCAAGGATGCCGGCGAGATCGCCGGTCTCGGCCCGACCGGTGTCATCATCGGCGACGATCCGCTCAACGCTTTTCTCGATGCCGAAGGCGTGCTCGACTTCACCTCGCCTGCCGCAACGGTGGAATTTTCAGGCCTCGCCGCGCAGGCCCGCGTCGTCCATGTCATCGGCACGACGGGCTGTTTACCCGACGACAATGCCAAGATCGCCGCGGCGGCCCGCCATGCCCGCATCGTCAAGTCTGGCAATATGAGCCTCGGGGTCAATCTGCTCAGCGTGCTCGCAGAGCAGGCAGCGCGTGCGCTCGATCCTGATGACTGGGATATCGAGATCCTGGAAATGCACCACAAGCACAAGGTGGATGCGCCTTCCGGCACCGCCCTTCTCTTCGGCGAGGCCGCGGCAAAGGGGCGCGGCATCGATCTTGCCTCGCAATCGGTCCGGGTGCGCGACGGCCATACCGGCGCCCGCGAAGCGGGCACGATCGGCTTTGCGACGCTGCGCGGCGGCTCCGTCATCGGCGAACATTCCGTGCTTTTTGCCGGAGAAGGCGAAATCGTCACCCTGTCGCACAGTGCGGCCGACCGCTCGATCTTTGCGCGCGGCGCCATCAGGGCGGCGCTCTGGGCGCGCGACAAGAAGCCGGGTCTCTATTCCATGCTCGACGTGCTCGGGCTTTCTTCCTCATAACGATACTACGGAGGCATATTCATGAGCGGTACCCTCGTCCTCGTTCGCCACGGCCAGAGTGACTGGAACCTGAAGAATCTCTTCACCGGCTGGAAGGATCCCGATCTGACGGAACTCGGCATCCAAGAAGCCAATGCGGGCGGTGCGGCGCTCGCCGAATACGGAATCAAATTCGACGTCGCCTATACCTCGGTGCTGGTGCGCGCGCAGCACACACTGAAGCTCATCCTCGACAAGGTCGGCCAGCCCGATCTCCTGACGATCCGCGACCAGGCGCTGAACGAGCGCGACTACGGCGACCTCTCGGGCCTCAACAAGGACGATGCGCGCGCCAAATGGGGCGAGGAGCAGGTGCATATCTGGCGCCGCTCGTATGACGTGCCGCCTCCCGGCGGTGAAAGCCTGCGTGACACCGGCGCCCGCGTCTGGCCCTACTACCTCACAGAAATCCTGCCGCGCGTGCTCAGGGGCGAGAAGGTGCTGGTTGCCGCGCACGGCAATTCGCTGCGCTCGCTGGTGATGGTGCTCGACAAGCTCACCCGCGAAGGCGTGCTTGCCCTCAATCTCGCGACCGGCGTGCCGATGGTCTACACGCTGAAGGCGGATTCCACAGTCGCGTCCAAGGAAGTGCTCGGCGACATGTCGGGCGCGCATTGATCAGCCGATCTTTCCCCGCTACGGCGGGGAAAGGCGCTCAGTTCTCGATCGTGAACTGCACCCGGTCGGCCGCGAAGCGGCTGATCGAATATTGTACCGGCACACCCTCAAGGTCGGTATTCATCGCCTTGGCGATCAGAAGGATTGCGCCGGGGGTGAGTTCGAGGTCGGCCATATCGGCCGCACTGGCATGGGCGGCCGTCACCTCTGTCGTGGCGCGCACATAATCCGGCAGGCCGAGTTCGGCGAAAGCCTTGGTGATCGATTCCCCCGTCCGGTAAGCCTCACCGATACCGGCAAAGCGCCTGGCGGGAAACCAGCTCGTCGCCCTTGAAACCGGCCGCTTATCTGCCTGGCGCAATGTTTCCAGGCGGATCACCTGTTCTCCTTGCTTCAGGCCCAGCCAGCGGGCGATCTCGGCACTCGCCTCCTCCTTCGCCTCATCGAGCAGAAGGCCGCGCATTTCACGGGCCTGATCGCCGATGCCGGCGGTGAAGCGCGTGCGCCTGGTGATCGGAAAATTTAGCCGCTCCTTGCGCTCGATCAGCGTGCCGCGACCTTGTACCGCACGGACGATACCTTCCTGCGCCAGCGCCGCCAGCGCGCTGCGCACCGTATGCCGGTTGACGCCGAATTGCAGCGCCAGCACGGTTTCCGGCGGCACCATTCCCGTTTCGTCATAGGTTCCGCTGCTGATCGCCTCGCGAATCCGATCGGCGATCTGGCGCCAGAGCGCCACCCCCGTTTGCCTTTGCACCTGCTTCAATCCCGCCATTCCACCCCTGCCCTGCCATTTCACCCCGACGATGTCACACGCTTGTCACGACATCGATTTAGAGCTAAGTGTATCTTGTATGGTTGTCTATATCAATAGACATTTTAAGGGAAGCGGCGATGATATCAGCGGACAGGACAGACGCTGCGTCACAGACGGCATCCGGGCGCAAACGCGCCGCCGATCTGCTGGCGCGGGCGGAGCGCAGCGAACTCTTGGCGGTCTTCGATGCGCTGCCGGAAAAGCCTGTGGCCCATCCGGTGCGCGGACCGGAAACCGGGCTGGTGATGGTGCGCGGACGCATCGGCGGCGGCGGCGCTCCCTTCAACCTGGGGGAAGTGACCGTGACGCGGGCGACCGTCCGGCTCGACTCCGGCTCGGTCGGCCATGCGCAGGCGCTCGGCACCGATCGCGAGAAGGCCAGGCTTGCGGCGATCTTCGACGCGCTCTGGCAGGAGGAAGCGACGAAGGACTTCGTCGAACGGGCCCTGCTTTTACCGATCACTGAGCGGATCGCCGATGCCGAACGCCGCAAGGCGGACGAGACGGCGGCAACCCGCGTCGATTTCTTCACCATGGTGCGGGGAGACAACTGATGGGTCTGAAGACAGAAGCTCTGACCGGCGGCTTTGCCGAGCCGGTCTTCCATGCCCAAAGCGTCTTCAAGATGCTGATGGACGGTATGGCCCGCCCCGGCACGATCCAGACCGTTCAGCCCGATGTCGCTCCGCCGGCACCGCTCGGCATCGCCGCCGGCACGATCGCACTGACGCTTTGCGACCACGACACGCCCGTCTGGCTATCCCAGGGACTGGCGAAATCCGCCGTGCCGGAGTGGCTCGGCTTCCATACCGGCGCGTCGTTGACCACCGAAAAAGCCGAAGCGCGCTTTGCCTTCACCGAGGCCGGCACCGCACTTTCCTCCTTCGGCCTCTTTGCATCAGGTACGCAGGAATATCCCGACCGCTCGACGACCCTCATCATCGAACTCGCCGAACTCGAAGGCGGCCGCAGGCTGGCGCTGATGGGTCCCGGCATCCAGAGCGTGGCGGAGATCGCGCCTATCGGCCTGCCGGAGACGTTCCTGCGGCTCTGGACCGAGAATCGTGCGCTCTTTCCGCGCGGCGTCGACATCGTGCTGGCGGTGGGCAAGCGTTTCCTCTGCCTGCCGCGCACCACCAAGATCACAGCAACGGAGATCTGAGCTCATGTATGTTGCCGTCAAGGGTGGCGAGACCGCCATTGCCAATGCCCACCGCCTGCTGGCCGACCGCCGCCGCGGCGACCGTTCGCTGCCGGCGATCGGCATCGACCAGATCGTGGCGCAGCTTGCGCTCGCCGTCGACCGCGTCATGGCCGAGGCTTCGCTTTTCGACCGCACGCTCGCAGCCCTCGCCATCCGCCAATCACGGGGCGACATGATCGAGGCGATCTTCCTGCTGCGCGCCTACCGCACGACGCTGCCGCGTTTCGGCTATTCGAAGCCACTCGACACGGCTGATATGACGATCGAACGCCGCATCTCGGCGACTTACAAGGATCTGCCGGGCGGCCAGCTTCTTGGGCCTACCTTCGACTATACCCACCGCCTGCTCGATCCCTCGCTGCTTTCGGACGAGACGGTCGAGACGCCCGCTCAACGCGCCGCCGAGACCGGCCGCGTCATGCGCGTCTCCGAAATCCTCGGCGAGGAAGGCCTGATCGAGGCCGACGGCGACATGCCGGAAGATCACGAGATCGGCGACCTGACCCGCGAGCCGATGGAATTCCCGATGACCCGGGATCTCCGCCTGCAGGCGCTTGCCCGCGGCGACGAGGGCTTCCTGCTGGCGCTTGGTTATTCCACCCAGCGCGGCTATGGCCGGAACCACCCCTTCACCGGTGAAATCCGCATCGGCGATGTCGAGGTGGAATTCGATGTGCCGGAACTCGGTTTCGCCGTCTCGCTTGGCACGATCCAGATCACCGAATGCCAGATGGTCAACCAGTTCAAGGGTTCGGCTAAGGCGCCGCCGCAATTTACCCGCGGCTACGGCCTGGTCTTCGGCCAGAGCGAGCGCAAGGCGATGGCGATGTCGCTGGTCGACCGGGCGCTTCGCGCCGAAGAGCTCGGCGAGGATATCACCGCACCGGCACAGGACGAGGAATTCGTCATCTCGCATTCCGACAACGTCCAGGCGACTGGCTTCGTCGAGCATCTGAAGCTTCCGCATTATGTGGACTTCCAGGCCGAACTCGATCTCGTCCGCCGCATGCGCCGCGAATTCGAAGCCGCCCGCAACGGTGGCGAAGACATGAAGGAAGCCGCCGAATGACCGATCTGGCCAGCTACAACTTCGCCTATCTCGACGAACAGACCAAGCGGATGATCCGCCGCGCCATCCTGAAGGCGATCGCCATTCCCGGCTATCAGGTGCCCTTCGCCTCGCGCGAGATGCCGATGCCTTACGGCTGGGGCACCGGCGGCGTGCAGGTGACGGCCTCGATCATCGGACCGGACGATGTGCTGAAGGTCATCGATCAGGGTGCTGACGACACGACCAACGCCGTTTCCATCCGCGCCTTCTTCCAGAAGGTCGCCAATGTCGCGGTGACGACGCATACCAAGGATGCGACGATCATCCAGACGCGCCACCGCATTCCCGAGGAAAAGCTTAGGCTCGGGCAGGTGCTCGTCTACCAGGTGCCGATCCCCGAGCCGCTGCGATTCCTCGAGCCGCGCGAGACCGAAACGCGCAAGATGCATGCGCTCGAAGAATACGGCCTCATGCATGTGAAGCTCTACGAGGACATCGCCCATAACGGCCGCATTTCGCGGACCTACGCCTATCCGGTGAAGGTTCATGGCCGCTATGTCACGGACCCGTCGCCGACGCCGAAATTCGACAATCCGAAGATGCATATGTCGGACGCGCTGCAGCTCTTCGGCGCCGGGCGCGAGAAGCGCATTTATGCGGTTCCGCCCTATACCGACGTCGTCAGCCTGGATTTCGAGGATTACCCCTTCGATATCCAGCGTTTCGAAAAGCCCTGCGCCCTTTGCGGCACCGAGGACGTCTATCTCGACGAAGTGGTTCTCGACGACAAGGGCGGGCGGATGTTCGTCTGCTCCGACACCGATCATTGCGAAGACCGCCGTGCACACGGACATGCCGGCGAGATGCTGGCCCGGGAGGCTGCAGAATGAGCGATACTCCGCTTCTCAAAGTCCGTGACGTTTCGAAATTCTACGGCAACCGTATCGGCTGCCGCGACGTCTCCTTCGAGCTCTGGCCCGGCGAAGTGCTCGCCATCGTCGGTGAATCCGGCTCCGGCAAGACGACGCTGCTCAACTGCCTCTCCACTCGGCTGCTGCCGAGCATCGGCAGCGTCGAATATCACATGCGCGACGGCAGCTACCGCGACCTCTATCGCATGAACGAGGCTGAGCGGCGCTTCCTGATGCGCACAGACTGGGGCTTCGTGCACCAGAACCCGGCCGATGGCCTGCGCATGACCGTTTCTGCCGGCGCCAATGTCGGCGAACGGCTGATGGCGATCGGCGACCGGCACTACGGCAAGATCCGCGCTTCGGCGATCGACTGGCTCGAACGCGTCGAGATCGACGCCGACCGCATCGACGACCAGCCGCGCGCCTTTTCCGGCGGCATGCGCCAGCGATTGCAGATCGCCCGCAACCTCGTCACCGGCCCGCGCCTCGTCTTCATGGACGAACCGACCGGCGGCCTCGACGTCTCGGTGCAGGCACGCCTGCTCGATCTCGTGCGCGGCCTCGTCAACGATCTCGGTCTCTCGGCCATCATCGTCACCCACGATCTCGCCGTCGCCCGCCTTCTCTCGCACCGGATGATGGTGATGAAGGACGGCTACGTCATCGAACAGGGGCTCACCGACCGCGTGCTCGACGACCCGCGCGAACCCTATACGCAGCTGCTCGTCTCCTCGATCCTGCAGGTCTGAGCGCACGGTCCGAACCAGAAAGAAGAAATCATGGCAACGCCCCTCGTCGTTTCCGAAGTCTCGAAGAGCTTCACGATGCATCTGCGCGACGGCATCAAGCTACCCGTCGTTTCCGACGTCGCCTTCTCCGTCGCTTCGGGCGAGTGCGTCGTGCTCGGCGGCCCGTCGGGCATCGGAAAGAGCTCGCTGCTCAAGATGATCTACGGCAATTACGCCGTCGACACCGGCCAGATCCTCATCCGCCACGACGGACGCATCGTCGATCTCGCCTCCACCGATCCGCGCACCGTGCTCAACGTCCGTCGCAATACGCTTGGCTATGTCAGCCAGTTCCTGCGCACCGTGCCGCGCGTCGCGGCGATCGACGTGGTTGCCGAACCGCTGGTGGCACGCGGCGAGGACGCCGTCACGGCGCGGGAAAAGGCGGGCGCCCTGCTTGCCAGGCTCAATCTGCCGGAAACGCTCTGGCAGCTTCCGCCCGCCACCTTCTCCGGCGGCGAGCAGCAACGCGTCAACATCGCACGCGGCTTCATCACCGATCACACGATCCTGCTTCTCGACGAACCCACAGCCTCGCTCGATGCCAGGAACCGTGCCGTCGTCGTCGGCATGATCGCGGAAAAGAAGAAGGCGGGTGTGGCCCTTCTCGGCATCTTCCACGACGAGGAAGTGCGCGAAGCCGTCGCCGACCGCATCCTCGACGTCCAGCAATTCTCACCCAGAAAGATCGCTGCATGAGCCGCAAGCTGGGCATAGAGCCCTACTTTCATGAAACGGCATCCGTCAGCGCTTCCACTTTCGGGCGCTATACCGAGGTCTCTGAACGCTGCCGCATCAGCGAGGCCAGCTTCGGCGACTATTCCTACATCATGCAGGATGGCTCCGTCTGGTGTGCGACGATCGGCAAATTCGTCAATATCGCCGCCGCCGTGCGCATCAACGCCACCAACCATCCGACCTGGCGCGCGACACTGCATCACTTCACCTATCGCGCCGCCGACTACTGGCCGGACGGCGACGTGGAAACGGACTTCTTCGCCTGGCGGCGCGCAAACCGCGTGACGATCGGCAACGACGTCTGGATCGGCCACGGGGCGACCATTCTGCCGGGCGTCAGCATCGGCAACGGCGCAGTGATCGGAGCCGGCGCCGTCGTCTCGAAGGACGTCGCGCCCTATACGATCGTTGGCGGCGTACCGGCCAAACTCATTCGCGAGCGCTTTCCAAGAGAGGTCGGCGAACGGATGGACAGGCTTTCCTGGTGGGATTGGGAGCATGACCGGCTGCGCCAGGCGCTCGAGGATTTTCGCAACCTGGACGCGGAAGATTTCCTGTCCCGCTACGGCGGTTAAAACCCCCGATATAGGGGCGAAGAATTGTGACAGGACTTACACAAATATGACATGCGAGGTTCATCAAGCGGGACTAATGCGATGCTGATCAAGGCATGGATTGCAAAGGGAAGAGCATGATGTTCGAACTGAAGAATGTCACACGTCGTTTCGGAAAAAAGCTTGCCGTCGATTCCGTCACGCTCGACATTCCTCAGGGCCAGATGGTCGGCATCATCGGCCGCTCCGGCGCCGGCAAGTCGACGCTGCTGCGCATGATCAACCGCCTTCAGGAGCCGAGCTCCGGCTCCGTTCATTTCGCCGGCGTGGAGGTCTCCGGGCTTCGCGGCCAGGCGCTGCGCAACTGGCAGCGCGACTGCGCGATGATCTTCCAGCAGTTCAACCTGGTGCCGCGCCTCGACGTTCTCACTAATGTCATGCTCGGTCGCCTCAACCACCGCTCGACGCTTCTAAGCCTGCTCAACATCTTCACCCGCGAGGAACGCGTGCATGCCATCGCAGCACTCGAACGCCTCGGCATCGAGCAGACGGCGCTGCAGGCAGCCGGCACGCTTTCCGGCGGCCAGCAGCAGCGCGTGGCGATTGCCCGCGCGCTGATGCAGAACCCGAAAATGGTTCTTGCCGACGAACCGATCGCCTCGCTCGATCCGCTGAACGCCAAGATCGTCATGGATGCGCTACGCGATATCAACGAACGCGAGGGCATCACCGTCATCACCAACCTTCATACGCTCGATACCGCCCGCAACTATTGTGAGCGCATCGTCGGCATGGCCGGCGGCCGCGTCGTCTTCGACGGCCAGCCTTCGGAGCTAACCGCCGAAGCGGTGAAGGAAATCTACGGGACCGACAAGGATGGCGCCGGCATCGACGAAACGCTGACCTCGACCAGCCTCGAATCCAAGCGCCGCGCCGAGAATGTCTCATCCGGCAGGGTGGCCAAAGCAGCCGCCGTGCACTGACCCGTTTCCGGCCGACGGGACAACGGTCGGAAAACCAACTGACAAACAAACCATGTCACAAAAGGAGACTTCCATGTCTGCATTCCGCAAGATCCTGATGGCAACCATTGCCGTCGCCGCCCTCGCCGGCAATGCTGCTGCCCAGGACGTCAAGGTCCTCCGCATCGGTCTCGATGGCGGTGAAAACGAGGCCGACCAGGTTCGCCGCACCGAGTGCGTCAAGCCGGGCCTGATCGCTGCCACCGGCGTTTCTGAAGTTCAGCTCTTCCCATCGCCGAACTACAACGGCGTCATCCAGGGTCTCCTTGGCGGCACGATCGACCTCGCCGTCATGGGCGCCGCCTCTTACGCCGCGGTCTATATCAAGGATCCGAACGCCGTTACCCCGGTACTGACCACCAAGCAGGCCGACGGTTCGACCGGCTACTACTCGATCATGGTTGCCCGCAAGGATTCCGGCATCAAGACGCTCGCCGACGCCAAGGGCAAGAAGCTCGGCTTCGCCGATCCGGACTCTACTTCCGGCTATCTTGTTCCTAACGTTGCCCTTCCGAAGGACACCGGCGCTCCAGTCAAGCAGTACTTCTCTGAAACCGGCTTCGGCGGCGGCCACGAGAACCTCGTTCTCGGCGTTCTCGACAAAAAGTTCGACGTCGGGACCACCTTCGGTTCCGGTCAGGGCGACTGGGCGCAGGGCTACTCCTCCGGCAACCTGCACCAGATGGTCACCAAGGGCCTGCTCGACATGGACGATATCGTCGAAGTCTGGAAGTCGCCGCTCATCCCGAACGGTCCGCTGATGGTTTCTCAGAAGCTGCCGGCCGACATCCAGAAGAAGGTTACCACCTACTTCGCCGAACTGCCGAAGACAGACAAGAGCTGCTTCGAATCGTTCACGGGCGGCGGCTACGTTGACTGGGCGCCGGTCGACCAGAGCTTCTACCAGACGATCATCGACGCCCGTAAGGCGGTTATCGGCGGCTGATCCTCAAGTCTGGACAGTCTTGCGGCGGCATCATGATGATGCCGCCGTTTTTCAAGAAGGAAGCCACATATGGCGCACTCGGCCGGCGCGGACCCTCTGAGCGGATTGCAGGAGGGCTCCCGCACCATCCTCGATCATTATCAGAGCCAGGTTCGAACGCGGCGGATTTACACCGTCGTTTCAATCGTGGTCTTCCTGATCATCCTCGGCGCCTCGCTCGACTTCGCCAACAGCGCCAATTCGGGCAAGTTCTTCGAGCGCCTTCCCTATTTCTTCGACTTCATGAAGAGCTTCGTGCCGGACAGTCCGCTGGAGATCTTCCGCGCCATGTTCGACCTGCCGTCGCCCTTCTCCGACGGTTCGATCAAATACGATTATACAAGCGACCGCGTCTGGATCACCGATAGTTTCTATATCCCGAATTTCTTCTACCAGCTCGCGATCACGCTCAACATCGCCATCGTCTCCACCATTCTCGGTGCGAGCGGCGCGTTTTTGCTCTGTTTTTTCGCTTCCACCAATCTGGTCGGTGCAGGCGTGACGCGCTGGGTCGTGCGGCGCATCATGGAAATCATGCGCGCCTTCCCGGAAATCGTCGTCGCCGGCCTCCTCGCCGCGATCCTGTCGATCGGTCCGATTTCGGCGATCATCGCGGTATGGGTCCATACTGTCGGCGCGCTTGGGAAGCTGTTCTTCGAAGTCGTCGAGAATGCCGACATGAAGCCGGATGAAGGCCTGCGCGCCGCCGGCGCCGGCTGGCTGGAGCGCGTGCGCTTTGCGATCCTGCCGCAGGTGTTGCCGAACTTCGTCTCCTACACGCTGCTGCGGACTGAGATCAACGTGCGCGCCTCGACTATTATCGGCGCCGTCGGCGGCGGCGGCATCGGCGAGGTCTTCAGCCTGTCGATCGGACGCGACCATGCTGCCAAGACCTATGCGATCATCATCCTGCTGCTGATCACCGTCATTTGCGTCGACCAATTCTCCGCCTGGCTGCGCCGCCGGCTGATCGGCAAGCAGTCCTTCGAATTCGGACAGGGAGCAGTCTGATGTCCTCGGTTCCGACCATCAACGCCGCCGAGCGCGAACGACTGCTTTCCGCCTATCCGGACGTCTTCCATCGCAGCTTCATGCAACGCTGGGGTCTGCTCCTCATTTCAGCTGCGGTTTTCGTTTATCTTGCCTTCTGCTTCGCCTTCTTCAACGTCATCCCCACCTTCATGAACGGCAACTGGGACCGCGCGGCGATCTATGTCCAGGACTGGTATTCCTGGCGCGCCCAGCCGCGCCTGCGTTTCCAGAACGATCAGGTCGTCCCCCAATGGACGAGCCGCCGCCAGTATCCCGAGGGCGCCGATATCAACTGGCTGAAACCCAATGCCGACGGCAGCCGATACACCATCACCTTCGGCAGCGACGGCAACCGTATGGAAGTGACGCCGAGCCGCGTCGACGTCTATATCGGCGGCACAGTCTATCCCGTGACCATCACCCGCGATCGCGCCTCCCTGCCGTCCGATGCGCCTGCCCAGATGGAGCAGGACGACAACAAGGTGATCGTCTATTACGGCTTCGCGGGACAGGCGGAAATCCGTACCAGCCAGGTCTATGTCCAGCGCCGCTTTCTCGGCTGGGCAAACTTCTTCTTCGATACGCATTCGCCCTTCTGGGGCCGCAGCCTGCCTGAGGTGGTCGGCCTGATGTTTTCCGGCGAACGGCTCGATTCCAACCAGTCCAATGCCTCGCTGGCGTTGGACAACTTCCTGAACAACGCAAGCTGGCAGCATGGCGACATCCTCTCGAAGTTGATGCAGACGCTGGTCATGGCCTTTGTCGGCACGCTCTTCGGCACGCTGGTCGCTTTCCCGCTTGCCTTCATCGCCGCGCGCAACATCACGCGGAGCCGCGCTGCGAACTGGGCCACGAAGCGGCTCTTCGACTTCCTGCGCTCGATCGACATGCTGATCTGGGCGTTGTTCTTCACCCGTGCCTTCGGCCCAGGGCCGCTTCCGGGCATCGCGGCGATCTTCTTCACCGATACGGGCGCGCTGGGAAAGGTCTATGCCGAAGCGCTTGAGAACATCGACGACAAGCAGCGTGAGGGCGTGAGATCGGTCGGTGCGGCACCGGTGACCGTCCAACGTTATGGGGTC
This sequence comes from Rhizobium leguminosarum, assembly GCF_001679785.1. Taxonomy (NCBI): domain Bacteria; kingdom Pseudomonadati; phylum Pseudomonadota; class Alphaproteobacteria; order Hyphomicrobiales; family Rhizobiaceae; genus Rhizobium; species Rhizobium leguminosarum. Next base: position 4,227,526 of record NZ_CP016286.1, on the reverse strand, counting down.
ATCCCCCAGGTCCTGCCGGTGTTCATCTCGCAATCGCTTTACTTCTGGGAATCGAATACCCGCTCGGCAACCGTCATCGGCGCCGTCGGTGCGGGCGGCATTGGCCTCAAGCTGCTCGAATCCATGAAGACCAATTCGGACTGGGACAAAGTCGCCTATATGGTCCTGCTGATCCTCCTCGTGGTCTTCGCCTTCGACAACCTCTCGAATGCACTGCGTTCGCGCGTGATGGGAAAAAAGGGCCACTGACGAATTGACGCCATCATCATTCTGTCACGGAAATCTTTTAGCCGGGAGCCTGCTTGCGGTTCGCCGCCAAATCACTGCACAGTGCGCTCCCCGTTTGGACGATCCCCAGGATAAAAGCCTTGCGCTACGCTCTCTATTTCTCGCCGCCGAAGGATGATCCCCTGACCGGCGCGGCCTCGCGCTGGCTCGGCCGCAATGCCTTCACCGGCGAGACCTATCCTGCACCGGACCATGAGCAGTTGGGTGCGGCAGAACAGTGCGAGCTGACCGCCGACCCCCGCCGCTACGGCTTTCACGCCACGATCAAGGCGCCGTTTTCGCTCGCCTCCTCCGTCACCGAGAAGGATCTCATGACCGTTGCCGAGGATTTTGCCCAGCGCACGCAAGCCTTCGAGATTCCTGAACTCGTGCTTGGCCAGCTCGGCCGTTTTTTTGCCCTCGTTCCCGGTTCTCTTCATCAACCACTTCAGGATTTCGCCGCGAAGGTGGTAAGGTCGTTCGAGCCGTTCCGCGCAGCACTTTCCGAGGCCGATATGGCGCGGCGCAACCCGGAGAAGCTCAGCGACAGCCAGCGTGCCCATCTGCAGCGCTGGGGTTATCCTTACGTCATGGAGGATTTCGGCTTTCACATGACGCTGAGCGGCCAGGTGCCCGAAACACGCGCCGAGGTGATGAAAGCGATCCTGACCGAGCGTTTTGCCGATTTCACCGGCCGGCCGCTTTCGATTTCCGGCCTTGCCGTCTTCATCGAGGAGACGCGCGGCGCCCCGTTCAAAGTTCATTCCTGGCTACCGCTTGCCGGCGCCAAACGCTGAAAGACCTGACGACATGAGCAAAGAGACCGTGTTTTCCAACGCCCGCATCGTTCTCGAGGACGACATCCTCTCGGGCTCGATCCTCATTCGCGACGGGAAGATCGCCGATATCACCGAGGGCAACTCGATAGCCGGCGAAGATTTTGAAGGCGACTACATCATTCCCGGCCTTGTCGAGCTGCACACCGACCATCTCGAAGGGCATTATCAGCCGCGCCCCGGCATTCGCTGGAACAAGACCGCCGCCATCCAGGCGCATGACGCCCAGATCGTCACATCAGGCATCACCACGGTGTTCGACTGCCTGCGTATGGGGGCGGACGAGGACGGCGGCTTCGAACATGGCGAGATGCGCGAGATGGCCGATGCCATCCAGTCGGCGGAGACGGAAGGCAGGCTGCGCGCCGAGCACCTGCTTCATTTGCGCTGCGAGGTCTCGGCCGACAATGTGCTCGAACATTTCGCCGATTTCGAAAACGACCGGCATGTGCGGCTCGTCTCGCTGATGGATCATGCGCCCGGCCAGCGTCAGTTCCAGACGATGGATCAATATATCTTCTACTACCAGAAGAAACGGGGCCTGAGCGACGAGGCCTTCGCCCGTTTCGTCGCCAAGCGCCAGGCAGAATCGGCGCGCAATTCGACGCCGCACCGCAATGCCATCGCCAAGGTCTGCGCCGAGCGCGGCATCACCGTGGCAAGCCATGACGATGCGACGCTCTCGCATGTCGACGAGGCGATCGACAACGGTGTACGCCTGGCCGAGTTCCCGACCAGTTTCGACGCCGCCCGGGCGTCGCACGGACATGGCATGAGCGTGCTGATGGGCGCGCCGAACATCGTGCGCGGCAAGTCGCATTCCGGCAATATCGCCGCCCGCGACCTTGCCGAGATGGGGGTGCTCGACGTGCTTTCCTCCGACTACGTGCCGCTCAGCCTGCTGCATGCGCCCTTCATCCTCGCCGACGAGGTGGAGAGCATCAGCCTACCGAAGGCGATCGCCATGGTGACGTCGACGCCCGCCCGTACCGTCAGCCTCGACGATCGCGGCCGGATCGCAACCGGGCTGCGCGCCGATCTCGTGCGCGTCCACCGTTCGCATGGCGTGCCGGTGACACGCTCCGTCTGGCGCCAGGGACGCCGTGTCGCATGATGTCGCACGAACCCCACGCAGGAGCCGGAGCCGAGCGCGGCATCATGGTCGTCGTCGTCGGACCGAGCGGGGCCGGCAAGGACACGCTGATGAACCTCGCGGCCCGGCGGTTCAAGGGGCGCGACGATGTGCATTTCGTCCGCCGCGTCATCACCCGTCACCGTGACGCCGGCGGCGAAGACCATCTTTCCGTCTCCCTCGAAGGTTTTGCCGCCATGGAGCAGTCAGGCTCCTTCGCCGTCTGGTGGGAAGCGCACGGCCTGAAATACGGCATTCCGGCCGAGGTCTCGGTGGCGCTGTCGAGAGGTCATGTCGTCGTCGCCAACGGCTCGCGCTCGGCACTTCATCGCTTCCAGGCCGCCTTCCCGCGGCTGAAGGTCATCAACGTCACCGCCCGCCCCGAGGTGCTCGCCGGCCGGCTGGAGGCGCGCGGACGGGAGACGCATGAGGATATCATGGCCCGGCTTGCCCGCGGACCGCTGACGGTGCGCGGCGAATACGACGTGACCGAGCTCGACAATAGCAGCTCTCTCGAAGAGGCCGAGCAGAAGATGATCGAGATCCTGGACGGGTTGCTGGCCAAGGCGCCCTGAACAGATCGAGGGGAAGGGCATGCGCGCCATCAAAGTGGTCGACTACGATCCTTCCTGGCCGCGGCTGTTTGCCGAGATCAGCACCGAGGTCTCCGCCTTGCTCGGTGACCGCCTGCTTTCCATGGATCATATCGGCAGTACGTCGGTGCCTGGCCTGCCGGCCAAGCCGAAGATCGACCTCGATGCGGTGATGATATCCGACGCGTTCCTGGCAGCGGCGATCGAGATGGTGCGCGCTGCCGACTTCGTCTTCCACGGCGATACTGGAGAGCAACGATGGGCTTTCACCCGCGATCATCAAGCTTATGGCTTCAAGCTCTATCTTTGCGGGCCTAATAATCGCGCGCATCGGGACCGCATTCTGTTTCGCGATTATCTCAGGGATCACCCCGAGAGGGCCAAGGCCTATGCCGATCTGAAGCGCCGGCTGGCTGCGGAGGCAGCCGGTGATTGGGATTTTTATACCGGCGGAAAGACCGAGTTTGTCAGCGAGACGGTTCGGCTGGCTGCCTCGATGATGTAAAACAGGAATCCGTCAGACGCCCTGGCCGCCGGCGATTACTCGCCGTCGCCCCGTCCCGATACGATCTCGCGCTTGCCGACATGGTTGGCCGGGCCGACGAGACCTTCCTTTTCCATGCGTTCCACCAATGAGGCGGCGCGGTTATAGCCGATGCCGAGGCGGCGCTGGATATAGGAGGTCGAGCATTTCTTGTCGCGCATGACGACCTTGACCGCCTGCTCGTAGAGCTCGTTGCCATCCTCCGAAGCCATGGCGCTCTTGTCGAAAACGGCGCCGGCTTCTTCCTCTTCCGTCTCTTCCTCCTCATCGGCGGTGACTGTGTCGAGATATTCCGGCCGGCCCTGGGTCTTCAGATGGGCGACAACCTTTTCCACTTCGACATCCGAGACGAAGGGACCGTGGACACGGGAAATCCGCCCGCCGCCCTGCATATGCAGCATATCTCCCTGACCGAGCAGCTGCTCGGCACCCTGCTCGCCGAGAATGGTGCGGCTGTCGATCTTCGAGGTCACCTGGAAGGAGATGCGGGTCGGGAAGTTTGCCTTGATCGTGCCGGTGATGACGTCGACGGACGGACGCTGTGTCGCCATGATCAGATGAATGCCGGCGGCGCGCGCCATTTGGGCGAGGCGTTGGATCGCACCTTCGATGTCCTTGCCGGCGACCATCATCAGGTCGGCCATCTCGTCGACGATGACGACGATATAAGGCATTGGCGTCAGGTCCAGCGCCTGGCTTTCCTCGATCGGAGTGCCGGTGCCCTTGTCGAAGCCGACCTGGACCATGACATGGATGGTCTCGCCCTTTTCGCGGGCCTGGGCGACGCGGTCGTTGTAACCGTCGATGTTGCGGACACCGAGGCGCGACATCTTGCGATAGCGCTCCTCCATTTCGCGCACGGCCCATTTCAGCGCCATGACCGCCTTTTTCGGATCGGTGACGACGGGCGTCAGCAGATGCGGGATGCCGTCATAGACGGACAGTTCGAGCATTTTCGGGTCGACCATGATCAGGCGGCACTGTTCCGGCGTCATGCGGTAGAGCAGCGACAGGATCATCGTGTTGATGGCGACCGACTTGCCGGAACCGGTGGTGCCGGCGACGAGCAGATGCGGCATCTTGGCGAGCTCGGCAATGACAGGCTCGCCGCCAATGGTCTTGCCGAGGCCGAGCGCCAGCTTGTAACCGCTCTTCTCGAAATCCTGGCTCTCGATCATCTCGCGGAAGTAAACGGTTTCACGCGTGACATTCGGCAGTTCGATGCCGATGACGTTGCGGCCGGGGACCACGGCAACACGGGCCGAGAGCGCCGACATCGAGCGGGCGATATCATCGGCAAGGCCGATGACGCGCGAGGATTTCACACCCGGCGCCGGCTCGAATTCATAGAGGGTGACGACGGGGCCGGGACGGACATGGATGATCTCGCCCTTGATGCCGAAATCTTCCAGCACGCTTTCCAGAAGCCCGGCATTCTGCTCCAGCGTTTCCTGCGACATGATCTCGCCGAGGCGTTCCGGAGGCTCCTGCAGAAGGGCACGCGGCGGAAATTCATAGCCGGATGCGTCGATCCTTTCGGGCCTCACGGCCAGGCGCGGCGATGGCAGGACCGCAGCGACGGGCGGCGTGCGCTGCGGCGCCGGCGCGACCAAAGGGGCTGACACGACGTGAGGGGCCGGCGCAGCCTGGGGGGCCGGCGCGACCGGTGCCTCGACAGGAATGCGCCTGGGCTTTTCCAGGGATATTGCGGCCGCAGGGCGCACGGCGACCTTTGCGGAGACCGCGGCCGGCTGCGGGGCCGGGCGAGAGACGACGGGAGCCGGGGCCGACCGGCCGGGGCGCCATTCCATGATCCGGAACAGCGACGTGATCGATTCGGGCGAAGTCTCGGTCTTCGGGAACGATATCAACGGCGGCGCGCGAACCGGCTCGGCCTCTTCGAAGGCCATGACTTCCCAGAAGGCGAAATCCGAAATGGAGGAAAGCTCGGCGCTGGCGCGGAAGGCGGGCGCGCCGGGCTCGTCAAGCAAAGGTGCCTGCTGCAGTTCGATCCTGTGCGGTGCTGCGGAAATTTCGTCCGGCTCCGGCAGATAGATATCGAACGGCACGTCGACGGCAACCGGCTCTATCCGTATCGCCTGCTGTCCAATCTGCGAATCATCGCGAACCGGCTCATTCGGCGCGCGCCGCCTGCTGATCAGCGTTTCCGGCGTGCGGGTGAAACGGACATTCGGCGCGAGGGAAAAGTTGCTCTGCCAGATGGGCGCCGCCGGCTTCTCCCCTGGGTTTTCCTCCGGAAGGTCCGTTTCAATCTCGCTGGAAAAATCTCCGGCATCCGTCAAATTGGTTCTGGGAAAACGCATGCGTCCGCTACTCACTCATGCTTTGCAAATTACGACCCTACCGGGATAGAAAAGGAAGGTTAATAAGTTCCTTCCTGCTGTATCGTCCCGGTACGACCCCTTTGGGTAAATCGCTGCACTTTCAATGAGTTCTGGTGGCGAGAAAAATCTTTGCGATTTTTGGGGAAGCGCTCTAAAGCGCGTCGCAATCTTTCAGATCGCTGCTGGCGCTTTAGGCTTTATTTCCACGCATGTCGTTGTCGCAAAACCGCTGCACACTTTTGCGCGACATGCTTTAGTGCGCCTCGTCCCAATTGGTGGCGGCGCGGGCATCGACCCTCAGCGGCACGCGCATTTCCAGCGCCGGCATGGTGGCGTTTTCCATGACCGAGACGATGACCGGCATCGCCTTTTCGACATCCTCGTCCTCGACCTCGAAGATGAGTTCGTCATGCACCTGCAGCAGCATGCGGACGCGATCGGCAAGGCCGACTTCAACAAGCGCCGGCTCTATCTTGATCATCGCCCGGCGAATGACGTCGGCAGCCGAGCCCTGGATCGGCGCGTTGATCGCCGCACGCTCGTTAAAGGCACGCACGGACGGATTGGAAGAGCGGATTTCGGGATAGTTGATGCGGCGACCGAAGATCGTTTCGACGTAACCCTTGTCGCGCGCCATCGCTTTTCGGCTTTCCATATAGTCGCGGATGCCGGGGAAACGCTCGAAATACTTCTTGATGTAGTCGCCGGCTTCCGAACGCTCGATCGAAAGCTGATTGGCAAGCCCGAAGGCCGAGATGCCGTAGATGATGCCGAAATTGATCGCCTTGGCGCGGCGGCGCACCTCGCCCGGCATGCCTTCCACCGGCACGCCGAACATTTCCGAGGCCGTCATGGCGTGGATGTCGACGCCATCTTCGAAGGCCTTGGTCAGTTGCGGGATCTCGGCCACATGGGCAAGTACGCGCAGTTCGATCTGGCTGTAGTCGGCGGAGATCAGCTTGTGGCCAGGCGTCGAGATGAAGGCGGTGCGGATCTTGCGGCCTTCTGCGGTGCGCACCGGAATGTTCTGCAGGTTCGGCTCGGACGAGGACAGGCGCCCCGTGGTCGTCGATGCCAGCGAGTAGGAGGTGTGGACCCGCTTTGTCTCGGGGTGAACGTAACCCGGAAGCGCGTCGGTATAGGTGGATTTCAGCTTGGTGACCTGGCGCCAGTCGACGATCTTGCGCGGCAATTCGAAACCGGCGGCCGCCAGATCCTCGAGCACCTGCGCGGAGGTGGACCATTGGCCTGTCTTCGTCTTGCTGCCGCCGGCAAGGCCCATCTTGCCGAACAGGATATCGCCCAGCTGCTTCGGCGAGCCGATATTGAACCGCTCGCCGGCCAGCACGTAAATCTCGTCCTCCAGCCTTGCTGCACTCTGGGCCAGTTCGCCGGAGAGCCGCGACAGGATCTGCCGGTCGACGGTGATGCCGCGCGCTTCCATACGCGCCAGCACCGGCAATAGCGGCCGCTCCAGCCGTTCATAGACGCTGGTCAGCCCTGCCGCCGCCAGCCGCGGCTTCAGCACCAGCCAGAGGCGTAGCGTCACCTCGGCATCTTCGGCAGCATAGTGGGTGGCGCGGTCGATATCGACCAGATCGAAGGTGACGTTCGCCTTGCCGCTGCCCGCAACGTCCTTGTAGGGGATCGGGGTATGGCCGAGGAATTTTTCCGAGAGCGGGTCCATGCCATGCGCGCCGGTGCCGGCATCGAGCACGTAGGAGATCAGCATCGTGTCGTCGAAACTCTTGGTCTCGATGCCGTAGCGCTTCATCAGCAGGTAATCGTATTTCAGGTTCTGGGCGACCTTGAGAACCGATTCGTCTTCCAGCAATGCCTTCAGCCGTGGCAGGGCATCGCCCATCGGGATCTGGTTTTCGGCAAGGCCGCCGCCGAGCAGATCGCCGACGCCGTTCTTATGGACGAGCGGCACATAGGCGGCACGGATCTTCGTGCCGGTGGGATCGGCCGTATTGTCCGCGATCGCCAGCGAAATGCCGACAAGCTCGGCCTGCATCGCATCCAGCGACGTGGTCTCGGTATCGAAAGCAACGAGGCCGGTGGCGCGCGCATCGGCAATCCAGCGGTCGAGCGTCGCCAGATCGCGGATCGTGACATAGGCCGAATGATCGAAGGGCAGCGTCGCAAAGGCCTCGGCCCGCGCCTTGGCAAGGTCGGCGGGCGAAAAGGCCCCTTCGACCGCGGTCTTCGCCTTTGCACGCGGCGGCACCGGCACGGATTCGCCGGAAACGTCGGGGATGCCGCCGGCAACGGGCTCGGGCTCGGCCGCATCGAGATCCGGGCCGCGGGCCTTCTCACCCCATTCGATGCGGACGATCGCCGGTTCGATGGCGCCGGCATCGCAATCGCAGGCCTCGGCGACGCGGCGCGTCAGCGTGGTGAATTCCATCGTCTTCAGGAAGCCGATCAGCTTCGGACCGTTCTGCGGTTCCAGCACCAGCCCGTCGAGATCGAGATCGAGCGGCACATCGGTGCGCAGCCGCACGAGATCTCGCGAGAGCCTGGCCATGTCGATATTGGCGAGGATCGTCTCACGGCGCTTGACTTGCTTGATCTCGGTGGCGCGTTCGAGCAGCGTATCGAGGTCGCCATATTCCTCGAGAAGTTGGGCCGCGGTTTTCGGGCCGATGCCGGGAATGCCGGGAACATTGTCGACCGAATCGCCGGTCATCGCCTGCAGATCGATCATCTTTTCCGGCGGCACGCCCCATTTCTCGATGACATCGGGAATGCCGATCTGCTTGTCCTTCATGCTGTCATACATATGGACATTGGGGCTGACGAGCTGCATCAGATCCTTGTCGGAGGAGACGATGGTGACATCGGCGCCGGTCGCTTCGGCCTGGCGGGCATAGGTGGCGATGATGTCGTCGGCCTCGAAGCCTTCGGTCTCGATGCAGGGCAGATTGAAGGCGCGGGTCGCCTCTCTTATAAGGCCGAATTGCGGGATGAGCTCTTCCGGCGGCGCGGAGCGGTTCGCCTTGTAGGCGTCGTAGAGATCCTTGCGAAACGTCTTGGCGGAATAATCGAAGATGACGGCAAGATGCGTTGGGGTCACGCCGACATCGGTATTGCGCGCGTCCCTCAGCAGCTTCCACAGCATGTTGCAGAAACCGGACACGGCGCCGATCGGCAAGCCGTCGGTCTTGCGGGTCAGCGGCGGCAGTGCATGAAACGCCCGGAAGATGAATCCGGAACCATCGACTAGGAAGAGGTGATCGCCTTTTTTCATGCGTGCATGGATAGCGCGGGCATGGGACGAGGTCCATATAGAGTTCGGCATAAAGTTCGGCGCGCGAAAAGGATTATGGCGTTCGGAGCGTCACAGCGCCGCGCGCAGTTTCGGACGCGTAGAGAACGCTGAGCATTGGCGTTGCTGCATAATTTTATCCTTCCATCGATTCCGATCTCAGGAATTGTGCAGCAGGGATTCCGGCTCACCAAACTGTTACCGATTTGTAACGATGGCCCTCCCTTGAAAAACCACATTCTGAGGCACAAATCCATGTCACCGGCGCTTGATTGCGCCGCGGGTCTGATTACCGGCTTGTCCCCCGCCGCGTCAGGCTTGGACAAAGGCCTTATCCCCCTCTCCGGGCCTTTGTCCCCACTTTAAAGTCGCCATGGCCAACCTCCAGGCCATGGCGACTTTTGTTTTTTCGAGACACTCGAAATTCGGATCGCAGCTCGCATGTTATGGAGCATCGTATGCGATTTGCTGCATTGTCTCCGGCATGGTTTTGAGCCTAACTTGCAATCATGGGATTTAACCGCATGGATTCGGGAGCCTACCTTGCCAGCCAGCTGGCGAAGGGTTTTGCCCGCTCGCTGCACCAGCGCGCGGTCGGGCTCGGTTTTTCTCCAGGGCAATTCCCCATTCTGCTGGAACTCTGGGCCGAGGACGGGCTGACCCAGAAACAGCTTCTCGAGCGGGTCGATATCGAGCAGGCGACCATGGCCAATACGCTTTCGCGCATGGTCCGCGACGGGTTGATCGAACGCCGGCCGCATCCATCCGACAAGCGGGCGCAACTGCTCTTCCTGACGCCGCGCGCCCGCGCCATGGAGGCCGAAGCGATCGAGACCGCGCGTGAGGCCGACCTGGCGCTGTTTAAAGGTTTCCGGGTTTTCGAGCGCGAGCTGACGCTTGAATATATCCGCCGGCTTCTGGAAAACGCCAAGGCGCTCTGACCCAGGTTACTCGCAGGCAAGACGCGTAGGTCGCCACGGCGATATCTGCAGCGCGTCGGCGTCGGCCGTCGGGGACAGGAAGCTTCTGCGGGCGGCGAACTTGATGCTCGGCTCGATATCCGGCTTGCCGAGCAAAAAGCCTTGTACCTGCGCGCAGCCTTCTTCGACGACGATCCGGCGCTGCGTCTCGGTTTCGACGCCCTCCGTCACAACAGGCATGCCGAGACTGTGACCGAGGCCGATGATTGCGCGCACGATCGACCGCGCCGCCGCATCATGCTCCAGCATGCCGGTGAAGCTGCGGTCGACCTTGATCTTGTCGAAAGGGAAGGTTCGCAGGTTGGAAAGGGAGGAATAACCGGTGCCGAAGTCGTCCATGACGATGTGAACTCCCAGACTGCGCAGACGCTGCAGCGTGGTCATCACCCGATCGCGATCACGGAAGAGAGCGGCCTCGGTGATCTCAATTTCCAGCCGATCTGGCGCGAGCCGCGTTTCCTCGAGGATTGTTTCGATTCGCTCGGCCAGGTTCGGCAGCATGAACTGCACCGGCGAGACGTTGACGGCAATCGTCAGCGGATGCGGCCAGCGAGCGGCCTCCGTGCAGGCCTGCTGCAGCACCCATTCCCCAAGTTGGACTATCGACCCGCTTTCCTCGGCGATCGGAATGAAGACGTCCGGCTCGCATATGCCGTGGCCCGGCCGGTTCCAGCGCATCAAGGCCTCGTAACCGCTGATCACGCCGCTATGTGCATCGAGAATTGGCTGATAGCTGACATGGATCTGATGGCGAGTGATGGCGTGGCGCAGTTCGCTTTCGATCAGGCGGCGGGCTCGTGTGGCCTCGTCCATTTCCGCATCGAAAAAACAGGCCTTGCCGCGGCCACCGTGCTTGACCCGGTAGAGCGCGATATCAGCGTTGTTGCAGATCTCGTCTGCATCGCTGCCGTCGGCCGGATAAAGGGCGATGCCAAGGCTGACGCCGACGGCGGTCGGATCGCGCGCCATATCCATCTCGACGGCGAATTCATCGAGGATCGCGACCGCGAGCTTCTGAGCGGCCGCCGGTTGCTGTCCGGCGGGCTGGATGATGGCAAATTCATCGCCGCCGAGGCGGGCGATCGTATCGCTTTCATCAGTCACGCGACGCAGGATAGAGGCGACCTTGCAGAGAATTCGGTCGCCCTCGGCGTGGCCGAAAACATCGTTGACGGTCTTGAAGCGATCGAGATCGATATAGAGGAGGGCAACCTCGCCGTTCTTTCGTTCGGCCATTTGCAGCGCCTGGCGGATACGCGTGTCGAACAATGATCGGTTCGGAAGATCGGTGAGAACATCGTGGTGGGCGAGATGTTCGATCATTTCCTCGGCCTGTCTGCGCTCGCTGAGATCGCGCACCGCCAGAACGTCGCAATTGTGCCCGCGATAGACGATCCTGCTTGTGTTCACTTCGACGGCGGTCTCCTTGCCGTTCCTGGTGTTGAGCAGCGTCTCGCCGAGCCTGTTCTGTCCCTGGACGGCGCCCAAAACAGCAGAGGGCGCCTTGCCGGCAAGATCGGCAAGCTTCCAGCCGGAGAGTTCCTGGAAACGTTCGTTGGCGTCGATGATCCTGCCTTCCCGCAGAATCAGCAGCCCTTCCTGCGAGGCATTCGCGAGCCCTCTCAGATCCGTCACGTGGCTTTCGATATAGACCACCGCGAGCGCCATCAGAATGAGCGTCGTCGCCGCCACCACGACGATCGCAGCAAGCAGGCTGGCGTCGAGCACCGTTGCCGGAAGCTCTTTGCCGGGATCCGGCACGAGCGTGATGCTAGCCATCGAGATAAAATGGAGCGCGCAGATCGCGAGGACGAAAGTGATCGACGAAGCGAGGAGCCGCCTCGGTCCCTTCAATTCGAAAAAGGCGTGGAAGGCGGCGCTTGACAACAGCGCTCCTGCGAGAACCGCACTCAGCGTCATATAGGGGTCGTAGACGATTACCGCTTGGGTCTGGATCGCCTGCATGCCGGTCAGATGCATCGCGGCGATGCCGAGCGCCATCAGGATGCCGCCGCGGATGCGCGAAAATCTGCCGCGGCTTTGCGAAGCGACGAGGATCGCGGCCCATGAGCCGACAACCGACAGGAGGAAGGACAGCGCCGTCAGGCCCAGCTGATAGCTGATCGGCATGCCGCCGTCATAGGCCAGCATCGCGATGAAGTGCGTTGCCCACACGCCGGTGCCGAAGGCGAAAGCCGCGGCACCGATCCAGAGTTTGCGCCGCCCGGCATCGCACCCTTGTGCACGGGAAAGCGGCAGCATCGCTGCCATCGCGCCGATTAGGCAAACCGCGGCCGCCACAAGCACCAGGCGCCAATCGTGATAGTCCCGAATACATGTGATGACCGAAAACATCCGTCCCCCGAACAGCTGAATTCGATCAGGCTATCGAGGTTGTACTAAATAACCGTAAATTGAATTAGAAACTTCTTCTATAAGATCCGGCAATGTTCTTGAACCCGATACTAGATCTGGACGCCTTACGCGCCGCCCATTTTTGCCTTTTCCGCCTCGCCTGCCTTCCTGGTTTGGTCTATCGTCCGGCCGAATTTCGAAAAGGAGTCGGAAATGACGGATGTAAGTCAGGTGCTTTCGCGCGCGGACCAGAACCTTCCATCGAGCCTCGAAAAGCTGTTCGAGCTTCTGCGCATCCAATCAATTTCCACCGATCCCGCCTATAAAGCCGAATGCCGAAAGGCCGCCGAATGGCTCGTCGGCTATCTCGGGACGCTCGGCTTTACGGCCTCGGTGCGCGATACGCCCGGCCATCCGATGGTGGTCGCCCACCATGCCGGCGCTTCGGCCGATGCGCCGCATGTTCTCTTCTACGGCCATTACGACGTTCAGCCGGTCGACCCGATCGAGCTCTGGGAAAACGACCCCTTCGAGCCATCGATCAAGGATGTCGGCGAGGGCCGCAAGATCCTGACCGGCCGCGGCACCTCCGACGACAAGGGCCAGTTGATGACCTTTGTCGAGGCTTGCCGCGCCTATAAGGAGATCAACGGCGCGCTTCCCTGCCGCGTCACCATCCTCTTCGAGGGCGAGGAGGAGTCCGGCTCGCCCTCCCTGAAGCCCTTCCTCGAAGCCAATGCCGCCGAGCTCAAGGCCGATTATGCGCTGGTCTGCGATACCGGCATGTGGGACCGCGACACGCCGGCAATCGCCGCAGCGCTGCGCGGCCTCGTCGGCGAGGAAGTGATCGTGACGGCCGCCGATCGCGACCTGCATTCCGGTCTCTTCGGCGGCGCGGCAGCCAATCCGATCCATATTCTCGTCGAGGCTCTTGCCGGCTTGCACGACGAGACGGGCCGCATCACGCTTGACGGCTTCTATGACGGCGTCGAGGAAACGCCCGACAACATCAAGGCGTCATGGGAGACGCTCGGCAAGACCGCCGAGAGCTTCCTCGGCGAAGTCGGCCTTTCCATTCCATCGGGTGAAAAAGGCCGCTCGGTGCTGGAACTCACCTGGGCGCGGCCGACCGCCGAAATCAACGGTATCTGGGGTGGCTATACCGGCGAAGGCTTCAAGACGGTGATCGCCGCCAAGGCTTCGGCGAAGGTTTCGTTCCGCCTCGTCGGCACGCAGGATCCGGCCGCCATTCGCGAGGCTTTCCGCAGCTATATCAGCGCGAAGATTCCCGCCGATTGCTCGGTCGAGTTCCATCCGCATGGCGGCTCGCCGGCGATTCATCTTTCCTATGATTCGCCTGTTCTCACCAAGGCGAAGAACGCGCTTTCCGACGAGTGGCCGAAACCCGCCATCGTCATCGGCATGGGTGGGTCGATCCCCATCGTCGGCGATTTCCAGAAGATGCTCGGCATGGAATCGCTGCTCGTCGGCTTCGGCCTCAGCGATGATCGCATCCACTCGCCGAACGAGAAATACGAACTCGTCTCCTACCACAAGGGCATCCGTTCCTGGGTGCGGATTCTTCAGGCGCTCGCTGCCTAAGGAATGGTGCGCCTTGCATGCCGGCGTGCCAGCAAAGGCGCACAACAAAAAGGCCGGTTCGACCCGGCCTTTCGTCATCCGCTCACCTCAGTGCCAGTTCATCCGTGGTCAAGGAGCAAGCAGGTATTGCAATGAGACTGCCGCTGAAAGGTTAACGGACCGTTAACAATACCGGCCCTTGCCGGAAGCACCACTCGCGGCTCCAAGGGCGCTGACAGACATTTCGCCGTTCAAGCTACGTTCATCGCGACAGGCATATAAGCCATTGAAAGATAAGATGAATGATGACGCCCTAACACCTGAGGGCAATCGCTCTATCTTTTGTTTCAGTGGCATATGCCAAGGAAACGCGGCCAAGCGATGCCTGAAAACGTGCCAACAAGGACTGAGAAGCGTGAAAAAACTCTTTGTTAAAATTGCAGCCGCCGGCGTGCTTATGCTGGCGCCCGCCATAGCGCAGGCTGCCGAAGGCTACTCGACGGCGAACGTCAACATGCGTGCCGGTCCGAGCACCCGATATCCTGCCGTTGCCGTCATACCGGCCGGTTCCTCCGTCGAGATCCGCGGATGCCTTTCCGACGTCAACTGGTGCGATGTCGAGTTCTACGGCGGCCGCGGCTGGGTTTCCGGCCAGTACGTGCAGGCCCTCTATCAGCAGCGCCGCGTTTATGTCGGTCCGCAATATTACCGCCCGCTCGGCATTCCGATGATTCGCTTCAGCGTCGACAATTATTGGGACCGCTACTACCGCAACCGCGATTTCTATCGCGAACGTGACCGCTGGAGCCGCGGCCCGGACTATTACTACCGCGACCGCGACAATCGGGATCGCGACCGCGATCGGGATAACCGGGATCGCGACCGGAACTGGCGTGAGCGGGATCGCGACCGAGATGGGCGCGACCGAGATCGTGACTGGCGCGACGACAATCAACGGGGCGATCGGCAACGGGGCGATCGGCAACGGGGCGATCTGCAAAGAGGTGACCGGCAAGGGGACGACCGCAGGGGCGATGACCGCAGGCCGGACCGCAGGGATTTTGATTGCCGCCCCGGCGATCCCTCCTGCGACGAATGAGAAAGGGGACGGCAGCGCCGTCCTCTTCCGAGGTTTGCAAGGGCAAACACCCAAGAAAAAGCCCGGCGCTCCCTTGGGGGATGCACCGGGCCTGATGTCGATCGGCACGCGTTGAGGGGGAGACGGCCGATCATTCGCGGGACGTGAGGGGTTGTCCCGCTTCTTCATAAACAATCGCGAAGCCTATTGGTTCCGCCTTCTGCATAATTCCTTGAATCGGAATCGACTTAAGGAAAGAATTGTCCAGTAATTCAAAGTGTTACAGCGTCCTTTACGCCTCTCGAAAAGGCGCATGGCTTGGTAATGGCGTCGTATCGCACGTGATTCACGTGACGCACCTCAGGCTTTTGTTTTCATGACGCATGCCGCTTCGCCGGCGAGCGCCAGACAGGAGCCGCAGGGGAAGCATCGATTCTCGTATGCGGTCACCGACAATTTGATGTGAGGCCATCGCGATGCTCTTGTTTTGCGGGATTGTTTATTGCATTTTTGTGAAGTTGCGGATCAATCTTGATCCGTTCGAGGCTGGACCCTGATGACGCAAGACTACCTGGCTTTCTTCGGGCTTTTCGCCCCTCGGGCGGCCGCCACAGATGTTACCGTTTGGCATAAACACAACCCACTCCTGCCTGTGCGCCTCACCGATGGGGCGAACCTCAACCCTTCCGGCCAGATCTGGCGCCGCTTTCATCTGGGCGAGTGGGAATATAAGCAGGACCCGGAAACGCTCGACGATTACGAAGCCCGGCAGTTCTGAAGGCCAATGCTGTCGCCCGGCGCGATCTGCTTTGCTTTCCATTATTAACACCCCGTTAAATCGCCGCATTTACAGTTCAGTCGGGTGATCACGGTGCCCGCTGCAGCGTGCTTTGTGTGTCTAAAAGACGCGCCGCGCTGGAGAAGGGCGCCGTTATGCGAAGCTGACTTCGCGATCGAACATGGGGTGTGACCGGTCCGCGATGGCAGGCAGAGGCAGATCAGGCGACAGAATAGAACCCTCCTTCAGCGGCCGCCCGGCACGCGACGATGACGAATTCTCGCTCGATGCCGACGATCGCATCGCCGGAGGCCGATCTCCGCGCCGCGGCGGCTCGAAACCCCCGCCGCAGCGCCCCGCCTCCCGGCGACGGCGCGAGCCGCGGGAGCGTGAAGGCGGCGGGTTGTTCGGCTACATGCGCCGCATGATCTACTGGTGCGTCGTGCTTTTCATCTGGGCCGGCATCGGCGTTGCCGGGCTCGTGGTCTATTATGGCTCGCGCATGCCGAGCGCCAGCACATGGGCGATCCCGGAACGGCCGCCGAACGTCAAGATCACCGCTGTCGACGGCAGCGTCATCGCCAATCGCGGCGCCACCGGCGGCGAGGCGCTGTCGCTCGAAAACATGTCGCCCTATATTCCGGAAGCCGTCATCGCCATCGAGGATCGGCGTTTCTATTCGCATTTCGGCGTTGACCCGCTCGGCCTCGGCCGGGCGATCGTGACCAACCTCACCGCTGGCCACATGGTCCAGGGTGGCTCGACGCTGACCCAGCAGCTTGCCAAGAACCTCTTCCTCTCGCCTGAAAGAACGCTGGAACGCAAGGTGCAGGAGGTGCTGCTCTCGCTGTGGCTGGAGCAGAAATACACCAAGGACCAGATCCTGGCGATGTATCTCAACCGGGTATTCTTTGGATCGAACGCTTACGGCGTCGAGGCGGCCTCGCGCCGCTACTTCAACAAATCGGCGCGTGACGTAAACCTCGGCGAAGCCGCGGTGCTCGCCGGCCTGCTCAAGGCGCCGTCGCGGCTTTCGCCGGCCCGCGATGCGGAAGCTGCGAATGCACGCGCCCAGCTTGTACTCGCGGCGATGCGCGAACAGGGTTTCATTACCGATTCCGAGGTCAAGACGGCGATGTCGCAGACCCCGGCTTCGGCCAAGAGTTACTGGTCGGGCGCCGGGCACTATGTCGCCGACATGGTGATGGACGCGCTGCCGGGTCTGATCGGCGACGTCAAGGAAGACGTCATCGTCGATACGACCATCGACAAGTCGCTGGAAAAGAAGGCCGAGCAATCGCTGGTCGACGTGCTCGACAAGGAGGGCGGCAAGCTCGACGCCTCGCAGGCGGCCCTGGTCTCGATCGACGGCACCGGCGCGATCCGGGCGCTGGTCGGCGGCCGGGACTATGCGACGAGCCAGTTCAACCGCGCCGTCAAGGCCAAACGCCAGCCGGGTTCCTCGTTCAAGCCCTTCGTCTATGCAGCAGCACTCGAGAAGGGGCTGACGCCCTATTCGGTGTTCAACGACGCGCCGATCCGGATCGGCGACTGGACGCCCGAAAATTACGAGAAAAAATACAATGGCGAAGTGACGCTGGCGACCGCGCTTGCCAAGTCGCTGAATACGGTGGCCGCCCAGCTGGTGATGTATGACGGGCCGGATCAGGTGATCAAGCTTGCCCACCGGCTCGGCATCGAAAGCGAGCTGCAGCCGAACGCCTCGATCGCGCTCGGCACGTCCGAGGTGTCGCTGATGGAACTCACCGCCTCCTATGCCGCCTTCATGAACGGCGGCTACAAGGCGACGCCGCACGTCATTCGCCGGGTGACGACGGCCGAGGGCAAGGTTCTCTACGAAAATACCTATGACAGCCCACCGCGCGTGCTGTCCGAGCAGATCGTCGCCCAGATGGATGCGATGATGATGGGCGTCATCGACAACGGCACCGGCAAGAGCGCCAAGATCCCCGGCTGGCAGGCGGCGGGAAAGACCGGCACGACCCAGAATTCGCGCGACGCGCTCTTCGTCGGCTTCACCAGCAATCTCACCACTGGGGTCTGGTTCGGCAATGACGACGGCAAGCCGATGAAGAAGGTGACCGGCGGCGGCTTGCCGGCCAAGGCCTGGAAGGAATTCATGATCGCCGCCCACAAGGGTCTTTCGCCGGCACCGCTCTTCGGCAACGGCCAGTTGATCGCCGATCCGAACAATGGTCAGCCGATGGCGCAGGCACCGGCCGATGGGCAGCTGGGCAGCGAACAACCGATGACGGCCGAGGCGCCGCCATCGACGATCGGCGGCATTATTTCCGGCGTCTTCGGCGGCGACGACAATGCAAACCGCTATCCGCAGGCGCCGGTCCGGCAGCAGACGACAACATCCGGAAACGGCCCGATTCCTCCTGCCGACGTTGCCGAAGGCGGCGGGTCCGGTTATGGAAACGTCATCCCGCCCGGCAATGTCGGAGGGCCGCAAACTACCTCTTCCGTCCAGCCGCGGCGCACGACGCTGCTCGATCTGATCATGGGCCAGTGAGATCTTTGCTGCATGCCCGGCGCACGCCCGATGCTCTAAAGCGCGCCATGATCTTGCGGATTCGCGCCTTGCGCTTGAGGTCCTTGTTTTACGCATGTCGTTGTCGCAAAAACGGTACACGGTTTTGCGCGACATGCTTCAGACATCGGCCGGTTTCCGGACATAGGGCGACCTCTTTCACGGCTACTGTCAAAATTGAATGCAACACATTCGTTTTGCTGGATTCCGGGCCATTTCTCGCCTTGCAGTCCAGAAAACCGCTCCTTATATACGCCGCATCACCGCAATCACGATTGCGTAATCTTAAGTAGACCCATCCCGTAAGGGGCTGTCAGGGAAATGCCTTCTCGGGGTTCCCACAGCTTGCTTCAAGGAGAGAATGACATGGCAAAAGTAATTGGTATCGACCTCGGAACGACGAATTCCTGCGTCGCAGTCATGGACGGCAAGGACGCGAAGGTCATCGAGAACGCGGAAGGTGCGCGTACGACCCCTTCCATGGTGGCATTTTCCGATGATGGCGAACGCCTCGTCGGCCAGCCGGCCAAGCGCCAGGCAGTCACCAACCCGACGAATACGCTCTTTGCAGTCAAGCGCCTGATCGGCCGCCGCTACGAAGATCCGACCGTCGAGAAGGACAAGCACCTCGTTCCCTTCACCATCGTCAAGGGCGACAATGGCGACGCCTGGGTCGAAGCCAATGGCAAGGGCTACTCGCCCGCACAGATTTCCGCGATGATCCTTCAGAAGATGAAGGAAACTGCCGAATCCTATCTCGGCGAGAAGGTCGAGAAGGCCGTCATCACCGTTCCCGCCTACTTCAACGACGCGCAGCGCCAGGCCACCAAGGATGCCGGCCGCATCGCCGGTCTTGAAGTCCTGCGCATCATCAACGAGCCGACCGCTGCAGCGCTGGCCTACGGTCTCGACAAGAAAGAAGGCAAGACGATTGCCGTCTACGACCTTGGCGGCGGCACCTTCGATATTTCGATCCTCGAGATCGGTGATGGCGTCTTCGAAGTGAAGTCCACCAACGGCGATACCTTCCTCGGCGGTGAAGACTTCGACATGCGTCTCGTCGAATATCTCGTTGCCGAGTTCAAGAGGGACAACGGCATCGACCTGAAGAACGACAAGCTTGCCCTGCAGCGCCTCAAGGAAGCTGCGGAAAAGGCAAAGATCGAGCTTTCGTCCTCGCAGCAGACCGAAATCAACCTGCCGTTCATCACGGCCGACGCCTCCGGCCCGAAGCATCTGACGCTGAAGCTGACCCGCGCCAAGCTCGAAAGCCTGGTCGACGATCTCGTCCAGCGGACGATCGCG
The DNA here is from genome assembly GCF_001679785.1 of Rhizobium leguminosarum. Classification (NCBI taxonomy): domain Bacteria; kingdom Pseudomonadati; phylum Pseudomonadota; class Alphaproteobacteria; order Hyphomicrobiales; family Rhizobiaceae; genus Rhizobium; species Rhizobium leguminosarum. Next base: position 4,207,904 of record NZ_CP016286.1, on the reverse strand, counting down.
CCGTGCAAGGCAGCGCTCAAGGATGCCGGCGTCACTGCCGCCGAAATCGACGAAGTGGTTCTCGTCGGCGGCATGAGCCGCATGCCGAAGGTACAGGAAGTCGTCAAGCAGCTGTTCGGCAAGGAGCCGCACAAGGGTGTCAACCCGGATGAAGTGGTGGCCCTTGGCGCCGCCATCCAGGCCGGCGTTCTGCAGGGCGACGTCAAGGACGTCCTGCTCCTCGACGTGACGCCGCTGTCGCTCGGCATCGAGACGCTCGGCGGTGTCTTCACCCGTCTGATCGAACGCAACACGACGATCCCGACGAAGAAGAGCCAGACGTTTTCGACCGCCGAAGACAACCAGCAGGCCGTCACCATCCGCGTTTCGCAGGGCGAGCGTGAAATGGCTGCCGACAACAAGCTGCTCGGCCAGTTCGACCTCGTCGGTCTGCCGCCGTCGCCGCGCGGCATGCCGCAGATCGAAGTCACCTTCGACATCGACGCCAACGGCATCGTGCAGGTTTCGGCCAAGGACAAGGGCACCGGCAAGGAACAGCAGATCCGCATCCAGGCGTCCGGCGGTCTTTCCGACGCCGACATCGAGAAGATGGTAAAGGATGCCGAAGCCCATGCCACCGAGGACAAGAAGCGCCGCGAGGCCGTCGAAGCCCGGAACCAGGCTGAAAGCCTGATCCATTCCACGGAAAAGTCGCTGAAGGATTATGGCGACAAGGTTTCCGAGGCCGACCGCACCGCGATCTCGGATGCGATCGCCGCACTGAAGACGGCGTCGGAAGCATCCGAGCCCGATGCCGACGACATCAAGGCCAAGACCCAGACGCTGATGGAAGTGTCGATGAAGCTCGGCCAGGCGATCTATGAAGCACAGCAGGCCGAAGGCGGCGCTGCCGGCGATGCCTCCGCGGAAAGCGGCGACAATGTCGTTGATGCCGACTACGAGGAAATCAAGGACGACGACCGCAAGAAGTCCGCGTAATCCGCGACGGCGTGGTTATGCTTCAACATCTGATCCGGCTGCTCACCATGGCAGCCGGAAATCCATTTCCGGGGTTTAATCCTTAATGGCAAAAGCGGACTTTTACGAAACTCTGGGTGTAGCCAAGTCGGCGGACGAGAAAGAGCTGAAGAGCGCCTTTCGCAAACTGGCGATGAAATACCATCCGGACAAGAACCCGGATGACAAGGACGCCGAGCGGAAGTTCAAGGAAATCAACGAAGCCTATGAGATGCTCAAGGACCCGCAGAAGCGGGCGGCCTATGATCGCTATGGTCATGCGGCCTTCGAGCATGGCGGCATGGGCGGCGGTGGCGGCGGATTTGCCGGCGGCGGTTTCTCCGACATTTTCGAGGATATCTTCGGCGAGATGATGGGTGGAGGGCGCGCGCGCCAGCGCTCGTCGGGCGGCCGCGAACGCGGCGCCGATCTTCGCTACAACATGGAAATAACGCTGGAAGAGTCTTTCTCCGGCAAGACGGCGCAAATCCGCGTTCCGACGTCGATCACCTGCGACGTCTGTTCGGGTTCAGGCGCCAAACCCGGCACGCAGCCGAAGAACTGCGGCACCTGCCAGGGAACGGGGCGCGTGCGCGCGGCACAGGGCTTCTTCTCGATCGAACGGACCTGCCCGACCTGCCACGGCCGCGGCCAGATCATTCCCGATCCGTGCCCGAAGTGCCACGGCCAGGGCCGGGTGACGGAAGAGCGTTCGCTCTCGGTCAATATTCCCGCCGGCATCGAGGACGGCACCCGCATCCGGCTGCAGGGCGAAGGCGAGGCCGGCGCCCGCGGCGGACCGGCAGGCGACCTCTATATCTTCCTGTCCGTCAAACCGCATGAATTCTACCAGCGCGACGGAGCCGATCTCTATTGCGCCGTTCCGATCTCGATGACGACGGCGGCACTCGGCGGCACCTTCGACGTGGCGACGCTCGACGGCACCAAGTCCCGCGTCACCGTGCCCGAGGGCACCCAGGTCGGCAAACAGTTCCGTCTCAAGGGCAAGGGCATGCCAGTGCTGCGTTCGGTGCAGACGGGCGACCTCTACATCCAGATCCAGATCGAGACGCCGCAAAAGCTCACCAAGCGCCAGCGCGAACTGCTTCAGGAATTCGAGCAGCTTTCCTCCAAGGAGAACAATCCCGAATCGACGGGCTTCTTTGCCCGCATGAAGGAATTCTTCGAAGGCTGAGCCGCGATCGACATGCCCAATACGAAAGCCGGGGACGGAAACGTCTCCGGTTTTTTTGTTCCCGGAATCTCGATTTGCGACATTCGCCGTCCATGCCGGCGAATCTGTCCCGGATCGATACGGCGGCGGGCGGGACGATGACTTGCGTTAACGCAGCCAGATGATGCCGCTTGCAAGTTTTCCAAATGAATTCAGTCTCTGCCGTCAGTGCATGACCCTGGGAGCCGGAATCGATTTCGGGGTCATGCACCAAATCAAAGTGATAGAGCGTCCTTAGCGCTAGCGGGAACAAACAAACCAAGGGTATCAGCCATGGCGCCAGCCTTTTCCTCTCAGTCCGAAGATGTCGACGTTCTCGCCGGCGCCATCTACACATGGTGCGCCGAGCGCAACATCAAGCTTCGCAGCCAGCAAGGCCTTTCCATTGCCAGCATCGCGATCGACCTCTATCATGCCGGCCACCAGACGCAGGACGATCTGCTGATGGCGCTGCACGAATGCGAGATTCACTGAAGCGCGCGGCATCAAACCTCAATCAGGCGGTCTGCTTCCGGTCTTTGTTCTGATGCAGGTCATCCTCCCAATATTGCTGCACACCCGCAGGTGTCCGGAAGCCATCCAGACCTTGAATAGGTCGTGCTTTCCGTGGGAACCGTGATCCCTGCTGCGGTGGAATCATGCGGTGGTTTCGGCCGCTTCCCCCGTCATGAGGGTGACGATGGTCTTGACCGCTTCCTTGCCTGCCGGTGAGTTCAGCTTGTCGTAGCTCAGCGCAAGCGCATAGGCGTCGGGGCTGAGTTCGACACGGCTGCCGAATGGCGACATGCCGGCACCCTCGAAGAGAGCGGAGATCTCGACGTCGAGAAAAACCGCGATCTGATGCAGCTTGCTGGCGGAAACGCGGTTCGCCCCCTTCTCGTATTTCTGGATTTGCTGGAAAGTCAGTCCGAGTGCTTCGCCAAGCTCGAGCTGGGAAACACGGCGAAGGGCGCGAAACTGTCTGACGTTGCGACCAACGATAATATCAACCGGATCTGGCACTTCATCACTCTCTTATACATAAACGGTCCGTTTACCATATCGTTTGCATCGGATAACTCAACCCTGCAGTTGCAAAATTCAACCAACTTTTTTTGGGCTTTACGTTACGTCAGTAGCGTTAGAGGATGACGGCAAACCTTGAATATCCGGCGCTGGAAGACATTGGCAATGAGTGTCGACGGGATCGGTTTGGCGATGTCAGGCCATCTCCGATGGTTGTATTTTTAACCGAATTTCCAAAGCGCCGTGACCGGTGTCGGACACAAGGACTTCGGTCACGGGATCATCTGGAATATATGTTCTGCGTTGCGGCACCGGCGGTACGCGATCCGCGGCCAAATGGCTGCCAGCCTTGCCATCAGCGCCGCTTCGGCTTAGCTGTCACGCTTTACGATTCCGGACATTCTATGCCGCACAAGGTTTCTCTTTCCCGTCTGAAACTGACAGACTTCCGCAACTATGTGGCGGCGGCCCTTACCCTTGATGGTCGGCATGCCGTGCTGACGGGAGACAACGGCGCCGGCAAGACCAATCTCATGGAGGCCGTCTCGTTGCTTTCGCCCGGCCGCGGTCTGCGCCGCGCGGCTTATGGCGACATTACCCGCGTCGGCGCGGCCGGCGGCTTTTCAATCTTCGCCGCGCTCGACGGCATGGAGGGCGACGTCGAGATCGGCACCGGCATCGAAACGGGCGAGGAGACCACCGCCCGCAAGCTGCGCATCAATGGCACGACGGCAAAGACTGCCGACGAACTGACCGACCATCTGCGCCTTCTCTGGCTGACACCGGCGATGGACGGGCTCTTTACCGGCGCCTCTTCCGACCGGCGCCGCTTTCTCGACCGGCTGGTGCTGTCGCTCGATCCCGCCCATGGCCGCCGCGCCAGCGATTTCGAGCGCGCCATGCGCAGCCGCAACAAATTGCTGGACGAGGGCCGCTTCGACCCTTCCTGGCTTGCCGGCATCGAGGAGCAGATGGCAAGCCTCGGCATCGCCATGGCGCTCGCCCGGCAGGAGATGCTCGGCCTGCTGACCCGGCTGATCGAGGAAACCCGCGAAACGTCGCCGTTCCCTTCGGCATCGCTGCAGCTCTCGGGCTTCATGGACGGTCAGTTCTCGCGCCCCTCGGTCGACCTCGAGGACGACTACGCGGCGATGCTGGCGGAGAGCCGCTACCGCGATGCCGGCGCAGGGCGCACGCTCGAGGGCCCGCACCGGGCCGATCTCATTGTGCATCACCGCGAAAAGGCGATGGAGGCGGAGCGTTGCTCCACCGGCGAGCAGAAAGCGCTGCTTGTCGGCCTTGTGCTTGCGCATGCCCGGCTCGTCGGCAATCTCACCGGCCATGCGCCGATCCTGTTGCTCGACGAGATCGCAGCCCATCTCGACGAGGGTCGCCGAGCCGCGTTATTCGACCTTATCGACGGGCTCGGCGGCCAGGCCTTCATGACCGGAACGGATCGCGCGATGTTTTCGGCACTCGGCGACAGGGCGCAGTTTTTCACGGTGGCCGACGGAAGGGTGTTCGAATGACCGAGGCGGCTTTTCCCAGCGTCGGGCGTCATGATAACATCGGCGCCATGGAACCGCTCAGCCCGGAAGAAATCGCGCGCTATCACCGCCACATCCTGCTGCCCGAGATCGGCGGCGCCGGCCAGCAGAAACTGAAAGCCGCCCGCGTGCTGGTGATCGGCGCCGGTGGCCTCGGTGCGCCGGTCCTGCAATATCTCGCCGCCGCCGGCGTCGGCACGCTTGGGATCGTCGACGACGACCGGGTGTCGCTGTCGAACCTGCAGCGCCAGGTGATCCATGATTCCGGCACGATCGGCGAATTGAAGACGGAGAGTGCCGCCTTCGCCATCACCAGGCTCAATCCGCATGTCCGACTGATCCGCTTCGAGGAACGCTTCTCCCCGGAGGCCGCCCGCCGTCAACTCTCGGGCTTCGATCTGCTGATCGATGGCTCCGACAATTTCGACACCCGTTATGCCGCAGCCGATGCGGCTGACGAAGCGCGCATTCCGCTCGTCACCGGCGCCGTCGGGCGATTCGACGGCTCGTTGACGGTTCTCAAGCCCTATGAAACCGCTGAGGACGGAACGCCCAACCCCAGATATCGTGACCTGTTTCCGGAAGCGCCGCCGGCCGGATTGATTCCTGCATGCGCCGAGGCCGGCATCATCGGCGCGCTGACCGGCGTCATCGGCACGATGATGGCGATGGAGGCGATAAAACTCGTCACCGGCACCGGCGAACCGCTGGTCGGACGGTTGCTGCTCTACGACGCACTCTCGGCCCGCTTCGATACCATCCGCTACAAACGACGCCGTACAACACAGAGACAGGCGGGATGAGGATTGTTCCGCTTGATCAGACTTTCACGCGCTGGGATGAACTGCTGGCGCTGATCCTTTCCGCCTTCGCCGCCATGAATGGCAGGATCGACCCGCCATCTTCGGCGCTCAAGCTGACGACGGCATCACTGGCCGAAAAGGCCGGGACCGAGATCGGCCATGTCGCCATCGACGGCGAAAAGCTGGTCGGTTGCCTCTTCCTGCGGCCGGAGGCCGATTGTCTCTATGTCGGCAAGCTCGCCGTGCTGCCTGAGGTGCAGGGCAAGGGCCTCGGCAAACGGCTGCTGACAATTGCCGAGGAGACCGCTGCGGCGCTCGGCCTTGCCGCCTTGCGGCTGGAAACGCGCATCGAACTCACCGACAACCACGCCGTCTTCGCCGCCTGCGGATTTTCCAGAACCGCCGAAAAGGCCCATCCCGGCTTTGCCAGGACGACGTTCATCGAGATGCGCAAGGTCCTTGCGTCTTGATGCGCGTCGCCTGAATCCAGCTCGACGCGCCCTTCAACGACCCGGCAGTACCCGATTCGGAGGTCTATGGCCGTCGATGAAGGTGCGGATATTGATGATGACCTTGTCGCCCATGTCGATGCGGCCTTCGATCGTCGCCGAACTCATATGCGGCAGCAGCACGACCTTGCCCTCATTGGCGAGTTTGATGAGCCTCGGGTTGACGGCAGGCTCGTTTTCGAAGACGTCGAGGCCGGCGCCGGCAATCCGTCCTTCCCTCAGGCATTTGATCAGCGCAGCTTCATCGACCACGTCGCCGCGCGCGGTGTTGACGAGATAGGCCGTCGGCTGCAGCAACGCCAGACGACGAGCCGAGATCAGGTGGAAGGTCGCCGGCGTCGACGGACAATTGACCGAAACGATGTCGACGCGGGCAAGCATCTGGTCGAGGCTTTCCCAATAGGTCGCCTCCAGCTCGTCCTCGACGGCCGGATTGACGCGCTTGCGGTTGTGATAGTGGATCGAGAGGCCGAAAGCCTTGGCGCGGCGGGCCACGGCCGTGCCGATGCGGCCCATGCCGACGATGCCGATTCGCTTGCCGTGAATGCGCCGGCCGAGCATCCAGGTCGGAGACCAGCCTGCCCATTCGCCCGGCTTGTCGGTCAGCACGCGCGCACCTTCGCCGAGCCTTCTCGGAACAGCGAGAATCAGCGCCATGGTCATATCGGCAGTGTCCTCGGTCAGGACGTTCGGCGTATTGGTGACAGTGATGCCCTTGCGCGCCGCCGCCTCGACGTCGATGTGATCGGTGCCGTTGGAGAAGCTCGCAATCAGCTTCATCTGCGGTCCCGCCTGCTCGATCAGCGTCGCGTCGATGCGATCGGTGACAGTCGGCACCAGCACATCGGCGGTCTTGACCGCAGCGACAAGCTCAGGAACGGAGCGCGGCGCGTCGTCGATGTTCAGCTCAGCGTCGAAGAGTTCGCGCATGCGGGTTTCGACGGCATCCGGCAGCTTGCGGGTGATGTAGACCTTCGGTTTTTTCTTCGCTGTCATGGCTGCCTGTGGTGCCTTGTTCAGAGGTCTTTAACCAAGAGGGGTGATAATTTTCCCATTCCGGGCATTTTCTACCAGACCCGCACGCGAAGACAAACAAAACTCGTGGTGCAGCCGGGGAATGTCAGAGCCCGGAGCGCGAGCAGGCCGGGCCCGCCCGCGAATTCGAGCAAACGGAAACTTCCATGCGCAGCAAAGTCCTGAAGTCCTGCCTCGCCCTTGCCATCGCTCTGGCTGCATCCATGGGAAGCGTCGAGTTCGCCCATGCGCAGGCGGCCAAGGGGCCAAGCGGACTGCCATTGCCGCGTTTCGTCACGCTGAAATCCAAGCGCGTCAACCTGCGCATCGGTCCGGGAACGGATTACGCCGTGTCGTGGATGTACCTGAAATCCGGCCTGCCGGTAGAGATCATCCAGGAATACGACAATTGGCGCCGTATCCGCGATGCCGACGGCACCGAAGGCTGGGTCAACCAGTCGCTGCTGTCAGGTCAGCGCGCGGCGATCGCCGCCCCGTGGATGAAGACCAAGGGCAAGGGCATCTATGTCAATCTGCGCCGCGAGGCGCAGCCCTCCGCCTCGATCGTCGCCAAGCTCGAACCCGGCGTGATGCTGAGTATCGGCGAATGCAACGGCGACTGGTGCCGCGCCGAATCCGACGGCGCCTCGGGCTGGGTGGCGCAGTCGGAGATCTGGGGCGCCTATCCCGGCGAAGCCTTCAAATAAGCCCTGCCCGTTTGGCGGCCTCGGAAAGCGAGGTCATCGGGCGCGGGCCGATCTGCTGGATGACGATGCCGGCAGCCAGGCAACCGAGCTTGCCGCAATCCTCGAGAGACCGTCCCTGCGTGTAACCATAGAGGAAGCCGGAGGCGAAGAGATCGCCGGCACCGGTCGTATCGACTACTTCCCTGATCCTGATCGCATCGACGTAAAAACGCTCGCGGCCCTTCAGGATGACGGCGCCATTCTCGCTCATCGTTACGGCGGCGATCTTGCAATCGGCGGCGATCCTGTTCAGCGCCTCCTCGAAATCGTCGGTCTCGTAGAGCGACAGCGCTTCCTGGCGATTGGCGAAGACGATATCGACCTTGCCGGAGCGCATCAGATCGAGGAATTCGCCGCGATAGCGGTCGACGCAGAAGCTGTCGGACAGCGTCATCGACATTTCGCGACCGTTTTCATGGGCGATGCGCGCACAATCGAGGATCGCTTCCTTGGCGCGCGGCGGATCCCAGAGATAACCTTCGAAATAGGTAACCTTGGCGTCGGCCACGACGTCGGTCTCGACGTCTTCCGGGCCGAGCTCGACGCAAGCGCCGAGATAGGTGTTCATCGAACGCTCGCCGTCCTCGGTGACGAAGATCATCGAACGCGCCGTCGGCGGGAAGGTGCCCTTCGGCCGGGTCTGGTAATGGACGCCCTGGGCGCGGATGTCATGCGCGAAGATGTCACCGAGCTGATCTTGGGCGACATTGCCGAAATAGGCAGCTTTGCCGCCGAGGCTCGCCACGCCCGCCGCCGTGTTGCCGGCGCTGCCGCCGGAAGCTTCGAGCGCCGGTCCCATGCGCGAATACAAGAGTTCGGCGCGTTCGGCATCGATGAGGTTCATCGCCGCCTTGGTGATCTGGTTGTCAATGAGGAACTGGTCGTCGCAACGGGCAATGATATCCACGATTGCGTTGCCGACTGTCAGAACATCGAATCTTGTCATGAAATGGGGGGTCCCGGAGTTTGTGATAGCCGGGGTTTGGTCTTAGCGAAATTTCTGCGGTTTGGAAGGATAAATGGTGGATGGCCTGTCTATTTCTTCGCAAAAGTGCCGCCTATTCGTCATGTCCCTGTCATTTTCAATATCTAGAAATACCCGCAAGAAGACCGGCATGAGCAGCTTTCAGTTGCAGCCGGGCTTACGAGGGATGATCCCTTCGATCTTACCGGCGCGATGCTGACCACGGATGAACTGGCAGCTTCGTGATCCGGATATCCGGCACGGCCGGAGCGGAAAAGCGGGCTGTGCCCGCTTTTTTTGTTTTGCCGATGCGCCTGATTTGACGGCGATTGCCTTTTCAATCCAAGTCGTTTGCTGCTAGACGTCGAATACCCCCCGCGCAGAGCAGCCTCCCCTATGTCAGCCATCATTTTCGACGTCCTTCCCGTCTTCATACTGATTCTCATCGGCTGGGTAATCGTTCGCAGCGGATTGATGGCGTCGAATGTCGGCGAAGCGCTCAGCGAATTCGTCTTCAAGATCGCCGTGCCGCTTCTGCTCTTCCGGACCATCGCCGAGGCGGATTTTCATGGCGCCTCGCCCTTCCGGCTCTGGATCGTCTATTTTTCGGGCGTTGCCATCACCTGGACGGCCGGCCATATCGCCGCCACACGCCTCTTCGGCCGTGACGAACGGATCGGCGTGCTGGCCGGCGTTTCCTCTGCCTTCGCCAACAATATCTTCATCGGCCTGCCGCTCGTCGAGCGGACCGTCGGCGACGAAGGGCTGGTGGCGCTGTCGATCCTGCTTGCCGTACATCTGCCCGTGATGATGGTCGCCGGCACGGTGCTGATGGAGCATGCCGAGCGCAAGATCGCCGGTAAAAGCGATCGCAGCATGGTGCTCGTGCTTCGCCAGATCGCAGTCAACCTCGTGCGCAACCCGCTGGTGATAGGCCTTGCGGCCGGCATGGCCATGCACCTTTCCGGTCTCACCATGCCGACGACGCTGGCAACGGTCGTCGGGCAGATCGCCGGCATTGCCGGCCCGGCGGCGCTGATATCGCTCGGCATGGCGCTGGAGAGATACGGCGTCTCCGGCAATCTCGGCATCGCCAGCGTCACCTCGAGCCTGAAGCTGCTGTTGCTGCCCGGCTGCGTGTGGGCGGCGAGCCGACTCCTCGGCCTCAGCCCCGAATGGACGGCGGCGATCGTACTGACCTCCTCCGTCCCGACAGGCGTCAACGCCTGGCTGATCGCCAATCGCTTCGGCGTCGGTCACAGCCTCGCCGCCTCGACCATCACCGTGACGACGGCGCTCGGCGCCATCACGGTCTCGCTCTGGGCCTATTTCCTCGGCGCCTGAGCTGATATCCGCACAAAGAAAAGCCCGGCTTGCGGGCCGGGCTTCGATGTCATGCGATTGTCTGCCGCGTCACTGCGTCGCAGCGTTCGGATCCGGCAGCGGCACCGGCGAATCGGCGAGCGTATGGAGGTAGAGGATGACGTTGGCGCGCTCCTGATCCTTCGCCAGACCGGCGAAGCCCATCGCGGTGCCCGGAACGTCCTTTTTCGGCGCCAGCAGAAACTTGTTGAGATATTCGAAGGTCCACTTCTCGCTGCCACCCTTGGAGAAATCCTTCATGGGAGCGGAATAGGCGAAGCCTGCATGCGAGGCGACCGGGCGATCTACGACACCAAAGAGGTTGGGACCGACCTTGTTCGGCCCCCCTTTGGTGGCGTCATGACAGGCCTGACACTTCTTGAAGACCGTCTCGCCGGCCTTGGCATCTGCAGAAGCGAGCAATTGCGCAATTGGAACGGCAACGGCAGGCGCAGCCTCGCCGCCAGCAGCGGGCGCCTCTTCGGCAACGATCGCGAAACCTTCCTTTTCCGGTGCTTCGGAATGGAAGATTCCTTCGGACGCGATAGAGACCGACATCAGAACGAAAATCGTTCCGAGCAGCGCCCCCACGGCCGTATTGACGTATGAATTCATCTGCAATGCTCCCCTTGCAGCCGGCAGATCATAAACCGGACCATCTTGAAATCGCGCGGAACCTATGTCTTTTGGCTGTTCGTTGCAACTGTCTAAATGGTCTTGCGCATGAGACTTTTTGACACTTTTCAGCCCGGAATAGAAGGCCCGAACAATGAGTGATTCAAATTTAGACGGCGTGCTTGTATTGATCCCGGCACGCATGGCCTCCACCCGGCTTCCGGGCAAGCCGCTGGCCGATATTTGCGGTCTGCCGATGATCGTGCAGGTGGCGATGCGCGCCAGGGAGGCAGCCATCGGCCGCGTCGTCGTCGCCGTCGACGACACAAGAGTGTTCGATGCCGTGGCGGCTGCCGGCTTCGAAGTCGTCATGACCCGCGTAGACCATCAATCGGGTTCCGATCGGATCTTTGAGGCGCTGACGAAAGTCGATCCGGACGGAAAGGCGAAAATCATCGTCAACATCCAGGGCGATCTGCCGACGATTGATCCGGAAACAGTGCGCGCGGCTTTGCGCCCGCTCGAGAACGAGGCGGTCGATATCGGCACGCTGACGACCGAAATCGACAATGAGGAAGACAAGACCGCGCCGCACATCGTCAAGATCGTCGGCTCTCCGATTTCCGGCAACCGTCTGCACGCGCTCTACTTCACGCGTGCAACCGCCCCTTACGGCCAGGGGCCGCTCTACCACCATATCGGCCTTTATGCCTATCGGCGCGCGGCGCTCGAACGGTTCGTCTCGCTCGGCCCCTCGACGCTCGAAAAGCGCGAATCGTTGGAGCAACTGCGGGCGCTGGAAGCCGGCATGCGCATCGACGCCGAGATCGTTGACACGGTTCCGCTCGGTGTCGATACTCCCGCCGACCTCGAAAAAGCGCGGCGCATCCTCTCCGCAAAGTCGAACTGACGGAAACATCATGAACATCAAGACCAACAGGATCGCCTTCCAGGGCGAATTCGGCGCCAATTCCGACATGGCGAGCCGCGACATGTTTCCGACCATGGAGCCGCTGCCCTGCCAGACCTTCGAGGATGCGTTCACGGCGGTCGACAACGGCGATGCCGATATCGGGATGATCCCGATCGAGAACACGATCGCCGGGCGGGTCGCTGATATCCACCATCTGCTACCGGAGTCGCGGCTGCACATCATCGGCGAATATTTCATGCCGATCCGCTTCCAGCTGATGGTGCTGCCCGGTGTCACCAAGGACGAGATCCGCACCGTGCACAGCCATATCCACGCGCTCGGCCAGTGCCGCAAGATCGTTCGCGCCAACGGCTGGAAGCCGGTGATCGCCGGCGATACGGCAGGGGCGGCGAAACTCGTGCAGGAAACCGGCGACCGCTCGATGGCCGCCCTGGCGCCACGCCTTGCCGCCGATCTCTACGGGCTCGAGATCATCGCCGAAAACGTCGAGGATACGGAAAACAACGTCACCCGTTTCGTCGTCCTGTCTCGCGACGAGGAATGGGCGCAGCGGAATTCGGCGGAAGAAAAGGTCGTCACCACCTTCGTCTTCAACGTCCGCAACATTCCGGCCGCGCTATACAAGGCGCTCGGCGGTTTTGCCACCAACAATATCAACATGACCAAGCTGGAAAGCTACCAGCTCGGCGGAAAATTCGTGGCGACCCAGTTTTACGCCGATATCGAAGGCCATCCGAACGATCCGAATGTGCGCCGGGCGTTGGAGGAACTGCGGTTCTTTTCCGAGAAAGTCCGCATCCTCGGCGTCTACAAGGGGCATGCAATGCGAGGCCTACTTTAGAACAGGATGAAGTCATCCTGTTCTAAATTAAATAGTTAGAGCATGATGTTGCCCGAAAACCGCTGACACTTTTCGGCATCATGCTCCAAGCCAAGCCCCGCAAGTCGCCTGAATTATTTATCCGGCTCACAGACACGCAGCCGATGCCCGTCCGGATCGAGCACGACGAAGGTCGGGCCGAAATCCAGTTCGGTCAGTTCCTGGGCGATCGGCAGGCCGCGCTGGCGCCAGTCTTCATAATGCCTGGCGACGGCATTTTCTCCTTCGACCATGAAGGCCACTTCGCCGCGGTTGCCGATGGCGGAGGGCTGCGGCTCGACCTTGCTGCGCCGCCAGAGGCCGAGCGTGAAGCCGCCCTCAAGCGGAAAAGCGACGAAATTCGGCGCTTCCACGGCCGGTTCGCGGTTCAGCAGATTCCGGTAGAAGCTGGCGCTTTCACCTGGGTCCTTGACGTAAAGAATGATGAGGTTGGGGCTGGTCATTTCGGTTCTCCCGTTATTTAAGAATGGCGCCGCGAGAGATCTCGCCTGCTGACAAATTGTGGCAGCATGCTACCGGGACGTTGCGATCGCAACGCCCCCGTTCTCGTCTGGCAGAATGTTGATAAGGATGGGCGGCCTAAAGCGGTCGCGCATGTGCTTTAGAGCGGAAAACGGTCCTCGCAGTGCGGGTCGCGTCCGTCGATGAAGCCGAGGTCGCGCTTCAGGTAATCCGGTGTCGCTTCAAGGTCGAGGCCGGTGCGGTCTCCTCTGCGAAATCGGAAAATGTTCATGACCAGGTGCAGCAGGCCGGACGGCGCTGACTGGCGGACATCGGCAAAAGTCTCGGCCGAAATGACATCGGCAAAGGACTCGGCCGCAAAACGGTCGTTCGCGAAATGAATGGCTGGAGGCGTTACCATGATCAGTACTCCTTCCTGGTGGATTGAGACTGATAATAACCCTGGCTGCTGACAGTTTATGGCAGCAGCGTTCAGTTCTCCATCGGTACGTCTTGCGTCTCGCGCCATTCCTTGAGGAGCACCGTGCGGCGGCGCGGATAACGCACCTCGTGCAAGGCCATGTCGATGATGCGATCGGTGCGGAAATGGCGGAAATCCTGGCGCAGTTCGCACCAGGCCATGAGGACGCGCACGTGCTCGTAATAGCCGAGCCCGAAAGGCCAGACGCGGCGGCGCGAAATACGGCCCTGCTCGTCGCCGTAATGCAGTTCGAGGATACGCTCCAGGCGGATCGCCCTGCGGATGGCCGAAACGTCAGCCTTGTCCTCGTCCCTGCGTTTGGGACCGACGAAAAGTGCTGCCGAATCGATCATCTCGCGCATATCGGCCGGCAGCACGGCGGCAATCTTGGCCAAGGCGTCGGCACCGGCACCGGCAAGGCGCGGCTCGGCGGCGCGGGCCACCCAGCGCGAACCGAGCACCAGTGCCTCCAGCTCTTCTTCGGAAAACATCATCGGGGGCAGCATGAAGCCGGGCTTCAGCACATAACCGATGCCGGCTTCGCCTTCGATCATCGCGCCCTGGGCCTGCAGGCTGGCAATATCGCGATAGAGCGTGCGCAGGCTCACCCCGGTCTCTTGTGCCAGCACCGTGCCGGTCACCGGCCGCCGGTAACGCCGGAGCGTCTGGAGCAGCGTCAGCAGCCGTTCCGAGCGGGCGACCGGCATGGCGCTACCGCTTCCACTCCACCCAGTCACGCATCAGGCGGTGGGCGATCGCCCCTTTCGGTGGCGAGGCCCTGCCTGTCGCGCTCGGGCGTTCCAGCATCTCGATCGTTTCCTCGCGGGTGAACCAGCGGCAATCCTCCAGCTCTGTCTCGTCGCGGCTGATTTCGGTGGATTTCGCCTCGGCGTAACAGCCGATCATCAGTGAATGCGGCATCGGCCAGGGCTGCGAGGCGTGGTAGCGGATGCGGCCGGTGCGGATGCCCGATTCTTCCAGCGTTTCGCGGCGCACGGCGTTCTCGATCGTCTCGCCGGGTTCGAGGAAGCCGGCAAGACAGGAATACATGCCGGGCGCGAAATGCGGACTGCGGCCGAGCAGGCAGAGGTCGCGCTGCTCATCAACCGTCAGCATGATGACGACGGGGTCAGTGCGGGGGAAGATCATGTGCTCGCACGCGGCGCAGACACGCTTGTAGCCGCCGATGTGGATCTCCATCGCCGAGCCGCAGCGGCCGCAGAAGCGGTTGTCGCCATTCCAGCGGATGAGGCTTGCGGCCTGGGCGAATTCGCCGAGCAACACCTCGTCGATCAGCATTTCGCGAAACAGCGTGCGGCCGTCGGCAGGCTTGTAGTGGCTGGTGAGGTCGTCGACGTCGATGCCGACGGGAACGGCAAGGCGCGGCTCGCCGCTCTTGCGGTAGCCGAGAAGTATGGTCTCGTCCCAGTTCGGCTGCAATCCCTGCAGCTCATAGCGGGCAAAGAGTGGATCGAGCACCTGGCCGTCATGCTTCAGCACCAGCTTATCTCCCGCGAAGGCGAAGATATGGGTGCCTTCTTTGGCCAGCGCCTTTTCGACGGATTGCTCGTCGCGATGTTCAGAATCGCGGTTGAGGTCGTTGGCGGCAAAGGCCGTGAGATTGCTGGGTTCCGGATGCGGCACATCCGAATCGAAAAGCGAATGACTCATGATGACAGGGCTTCCCGCAGCTTCGCTATAAATTCTTCTCTCTTTCCGTCCTCGTAGGGCTCCGCGCGCCCGAAGCCCCAGACGGGACCCGGCCAGTTGGCATCGCCTTCGAAGCGGGCGATGACATGAACATGAAGCTGGCGGACGATGTTGCCAAGAGCCCCGATATTGATTTTTGTCGCGCCGGTGATCTTCTTCAGCGCCTTGGCGACCAGTTCCGTCTCGAAGGCAAGCAGCACCTGGTCGAGCGGTGTCAGCTCGAAGATTTCGGTGATATCAGCCCGGCGCGGCACGAGAATGAGCCAGGGCCAGCGGGCGTCCTTCGACAATCTCAGATCGCAGAGGCCGGTGACCATGATGCTGACGCTGTCGTTTTCCAGCCGGGGCTCGAGCGCGAAACCTTTCAAAGGGCATTCCTCCTGTCTTTTCCTACGACTAGCAGTTTTTTCGCATGTTGGCTTGCTTTTGATGACGATATTGCCGATATGTGCATCCGGGAGGTTGGTGGTGGACGAGCCACTCGCCAACCGGGTCAGGTCCGGAAGGAAGCAGCCCTAACGAGCCCGGCACGGGTCATCGTGCCAGCCTCCCACCTTCTCTCCACGAAGTGCCCGACAGTCCGGGCGACAAGCAGGGCGATGAGCGACACCGAGCGACAATCAAAAGATGCCGGCTCGACGGGCACCGGATACCGAGTGCTGGCTCGCAAATACCGCCCCAAGGATTTCACGGACCTGATGGTCGGCCAGGAGCCGATGGTCCGCACCCTCACCAACGCCTTCGAGACCGGTCGCATCGCCCAAGCCTACATGCTGACCGGCGTGCGCGGCGTCGGCAAGACGACGACGGCGCGCATCCTGGCGCGGGCGCTGAACTACAAGACATCGGAGATCGACAAGCCGACGATCGACCTTCGCACGCCGGGCGAGCACTGCCAGGCAATCATGGAAGGCCGGCATGTCGACGTGATCGAGATGGATGCCGCTTCCCATACCGGTATCGACGATATCCGCGAGATCATCGAGCAGGTGCGCTACCGGCCGGTTTCGGCGCGCTACAAGGTCTACATCATCGACGAAGTGCATATGCTGTCGACGCAGGCCTTCAACGGCCTGTTGAAGACGCTGGAAGAGCCGCCGGAGCATGTGAAGTTCATCTTCGCCACCACCGAGATCCGCAAGGTGCCGATCACCGTGCTGTCGCGCTGCCAGCGTTTCGACCTGCGCCGCATCAGCGCCTCCGATCTCGTCGGGCTGTTCACGACGATCGCGGCCAAGGAAGGCATCGAGGCGGAAGCCGACGCGCTGGCGATGATCGCGCGTGCTGCCGAAGGCTCGGCGCGCGACGGCCTGTCGCTGCTCGACCAGGCGATCGCTCATGGCGCAGGCGTCGTGCAGGCGGAAGCCGTGCGCGGCATGCTCGGCCTTGCCGATCGCGCCCGGATCGTCGATCTCTTCCAGCATATCGTCAAAGGCGATGTGGCCTTAGCCCTCGGCGAGTTCCAGAACCAATACGAAGCCGGCGCCAATCCGGTGGTGGTGCTGACCGACCTTGCCGATTTCACCCATCTGGTGACGCGGCTGAAATATGTACCGGATGCGGCAAACGATCCTTCGCTCAGCGAGGTCGAGCGCACCAAAGCGGCGGAATTTGCCAAGGGCGTTGCGGTGACGACGCTGTCGCGGATCTGGCAGATGCTGCTCAAGGGCATTCCGGAAACGGAAGGCTCGTCACGGACGGCAGGGGCCGCCGAGATGGTGCTGATCCGGCTTGCACATGCCGCGCATCTGCCGGCGCCCGAGGACGCGGCGCGGCGGCTTGCCGAATTTTCCGGCGACAATGCCGGGACACGGCCCTCCTCTCCGCCGTCCGGCAATGGCGGCGGCAACGGGACACGGGTTTCCTATCAGAACAGTGTCGTGGCGCGCGCCGCGGAAACCGCACCGAGCCCGCCACAGCCTTCCGCGCCGGTGGCGATGCTGCGAGCCGTGCCGAGCAGCCAGCCCGAGACCATGGCTGTCGGGCGGATCCAGCCGAAACCGGCGGAAGCATTAAAGCCGCTCGTCCCGGTCAATTCGGTCAACGATATCGTCAACCTAGCCACCGAGAAACGCGATCCGAAGCTGAAGGCGATGGTGCGCACCTTCCTGCGCCCGGTCCGGATTGAAGCCGGCCGGCTCGACGTCAGCCTGGCTCCCGGTGCGCCGACGACGCTGCTCAACGAGCTGGCCGTCAAGCTTAAGGAATGGACCGGCATCCACTGGATCGTCAGCCTCAGCCGCGACGAGGGTCAGCCGACGCTTGTCGAAGCGGAGGCCAGGACGCGGGAACAGCATGTGATCGACGCGCGTCAGGACCCTGACGTGGCGGCAATCCTTGCGCATTTTCCCGGTGCCAAAATCATCGACGTGCGCGTGCGGGCGCCCGAACCGGAGGAGGAAGGCGAGGCGACGCCGCCGGCCGCCGCCGAATCCGAGGAAGGTGACATCCTGCCGGGCGACGACATAGAATTCTGAGGTTTCAAGAAGGAGCGAGACGATGCGCGACATCATGGGCATGATGGGCAAAGTCAAGGAAATGCAGGCCAAGATGGAGCAGATGCAGGCGGAGATCGCCGAGCTCACGGCCGAAGGCAAAGCGGGCGGCGGTCTCGTCGCCGTGGTCATCACGGGCAAGGGCGAGCTGAAGAGCCTGAAGATCGACCCGTCGCTGTTCAAGGAAGACGATGTCGAGATCCTCGAAGACCTGATCGTCGCCGCCCACAAGGACGCCAAGGACAAGGCCGAGGCACTCGCCGCCGAAAAGACCAAAGCGCTGACGGCCGGCCTGCCGATCCCACCGGGCTTCAAGCTTCCATTCTGAGGCGGCCCTCATATCAAGGTGTCAAGTGATCTAAAGCGCGTCGCGATCTTTCGGATTCGCTCGTCGCGCTTTAGCTTTTTGTTTTTACGCATGCCGTTGTCGCAAAACATGGGGTAATCGCGGCGCGATCACCCCAGGTCATATTTATAAGATGATGGCAGGGGTGGTTGCCCCCGATAAGATGGAAAAACGGGCTCACGATTGGAACCGGGCCCAAACATCGAACGGAGAGCAACCATGGACCAATATATCGGGCTTGATGTTTCATTGAAAGAGACTGCGATCTCAATCCGACAGGACGGTAAGCGGATCTGGCGGGGGAAGTGCGCTTCGGACCCCAAACTTGTAGCCGAGATGATCCGCAAGCATGCCCCGCACGCCAAGCGCGTTGTTTTCGAGACGGGGCCGTTATCGACATGGTTCTATCATGGGCTGATCAAGGAAGGCGTGCCGGCGATCTGCATCGAAGCACGGCACGCACAAAAGATCTTAAACGAGACGCTCAACAAGACCGATAGCAATGATGCGGACGGCTTGGCTCACCTGGCCGAAGCCGGTTTTTATAAGGCCGTCCGGGTCAAGGCTTTCGACAGCATGCTGACACGCACGCTGGTGGCGGCCCGCAATCAGCTCCTGAATATCTCAACCCAGCTTAGCAACCAGATCCGCGGTGTGATGAAGACGTTCGGTCTTATCGTCCCCAAGGGAACAGGTCGGGTGTTTGATGGCAATGTGAGGCAACTCCTGGATGGGAATGACGGCCTTGCGAAGATCATATTGCCGCTGCTCGAGGCGTGGCACGGCATACGCATGCGCGCCGCCAATCTTGACCGCCAGCTGGTCGCAGCAGCACGGGAGAGCCAGGCGACGAAGCGGTTGATGACGATCCCGGGCATCGGCGCCGTCACGGCCATCTCCTATGTCGCTGCGATTGAAGATCCAGACAACTTCAAAACGTCGCGATCGGTGGGCGCCTGGCTCGGGCTGACAACGCGGCGCTACCAGTCAGGCGAGGTCGACTATGACGGCCATATCTCTCGAAGAGGCGACCCCTATCTGCGGGCGCTGCTTTATGAAGCGGCGACGGTGATCCTCACGAGAACCGGTGCCAGGAACGAGAGCAGTCTCAAAAGCTGGGGGCTTAAGCTGCGTGAGCGGCTGGGCTTCAAGCGCGCTGCAGTGGCGGTCGCCCGAAAGCTTGCGGTCATCATGCACAGCATGCTCAAGACAGGAGACGTCTTCGACAGATCGGCCGGTGCTGCTGCATAAGCGAAGTGTCGGCCTTCTTCCCTCAGCGCGTCAAACCTGATGTGAGGCACTGAGCGTCCCAGCTGCGGGCGTGGGTCGGATCATTCCGCTGTAGCGGCTGCAGCTCATTGAGACTGCGCGCAAAACATAGGAAGGTCCTGCCTGCGAAGACCCATTATGCGGCGACCAGGTGTCGACCGCGCAGACAACCCTGCTCCCGGCGCTGGACAGCTTTGAAGACAACATCGCCCAACAAATCGAATACGGCGCGTTGCGCGTTCTCAAAACGGAGCCAATGCCAATGCCAAAATAACCTTGACTACGGCAATGCGATTAGACAACCGCTGCACACTTTTGCGCGACATGCTTTAGTGCGCTTCGTCGGCTTGGGATTCCAACATGGCCCGAAGCTTGTAGTGAATTGGGGCCGCGAGATATCGCGCCCGATCTGCGCCCTGAAGCCTTCGGCCGAAGGTCTCCATTAGCTCGGGCATCGTAATCTTATCTCCGGAAAAAGGCGTGTATTCCATCGGCATCCCGGGCTCGGCCACGCCGCCCCGGATGACGCGGCAATAGATGCCGGGACGGGCGGCGGCGGTGTAACGCTTGACGAATTTCGGATCGGCCATTCTGACGGCGAAGGTGGCGCAGGGCATACGGCATGCCGTGACTTCGAGGATGAGATCGCCAGCGGCGAAGCGGTCGCCGACGGCGACGTCGCGATTGTCGAGATCCGATATCACCATGTTCTCGCCGAAAGTACCGGCCTCGTAGGGTCGGCCCAGCTCCTGCGCCCACCAGTCGAGCGTCAGCGATCCCTCGATATAAACAGCCTGGTCGACGCCGCCATGGTGTTTGCGGTTGCAGATCGCATCGCCGACAGGACCTTCGGCGTCAATCATCACGGCGCCGTTGACGGCATGTTTGAAGATGCCGGTCTTGTAGCTCTTGCCCGGCAGTCTTTCCGGATTGCCGGTGCATAAGGCCAGGATTTTCATGGGATGGCCAATCCTTCCGCGATTCCGTTTCCGTTCCATATCAGTTAAGAACGGCGCATGGCAAAACGAGTCACCGGCCCAGAAATCGAAAAACTCATCCAGCTTCTGGCAAAGGTGCCGGGCCTCGGGCCGCGCTCGGCGCGCCGGGCGGCACTGCATCTGATCAAGAAGAAGGACCAGCTGCTCGGCCCGCTGTCGAATGCGATGGGCGAAGCCTATGACAAGGTGAAGATCTGCTCGCGCTGCGGCAATGTCGATACGGTCGATCCCTGCATTGTCTGCACCGACGTCCAACGCGATCAATCCGTCATCATCGTCGTCGAGGACGTCTCGGATCTCTGGGCGCTGGAACGGGCAGGCGCGATGAATGCCGCCTATCACGTGCTCGGCGGCACGCTGTCGCCGCTTGACGGGGTCGGTCCTGACGATCTCAATATTCGCGGGCTGATCGACAGGGTCGGCGAAGGCGGCATCCGGGAACTGATCATCGCGGTCAATGCCACGGTCGAGGGACAGACGACGGCGCATTACATCACCGACCAGCTGCAGGGGCTCGACGTGAAGATCACGCGGCTGGCGCATGGCGTGCCCGTCGGCGGCGAACTCGACTATCTCGACGAGGGCACACTTGCAGCCGCGCTTCGAGCGCGGACTGTGATATGAGGGATTTGCATATGCCGAAAGATACCCCCCTCTGCCCTGCCGGGCATCTCCCCCACAAGGGGGGAGATCGGCTAGAGGCACGCTCATCCGTTCCTCGCGTTTCAACGCTTCAATACGTGCAACTGCTACTAGGGGCGAAACGTGGCCTGTTTCCGATCTCCCCCCCTGTGGGGGAGATGCCCGGCAGGGCAGAGGGGGGTGGGCCGTGGGAGGTCATATCGTTTGTCCTTATACTCGCAACCGCTCTAATGCCTCTGCCTGCCCTCGCCGCCTCCAAGGCCGATGTCGAGGCGCAGTTCGAGAAATGGGTGCAGAGCGACCTCTGGCCGGAGGCGAAGGCGAACGGCATTTCGGAGAAGGTCTTTCATGCCGCTTTCTCCGGCATCACGCTGAACTGGAACCTGCCCGATCTCGCCCCGCCCGGTTTCCCGCCGCCGAAGGAGCAGAAGCAGACGCAGGCCGAATTTTCCTCGCCCGCTCCCTATTTCAACGAAGACCAGCTGAAGAAGCTTGCCGCAACGGGACGCGGCTTTGCCGCCCAATACGGCTCGACGCTGAAGCGGATCGAAAAGACCTATGGCGTGCCGGGCTCGATCGTGCTGGCCATCTGGGGCCGTGAGACCGGCTTCGGTGCGGCGAAGATCCCGAATTCGGCGATCGAGGTGCTGGCGACCAAGGCCTTCATGTCGACGCGCAAGGAGATGTTCCGCACCGAGCTGGTGGCCGCACTCCATATTCTCGATGGCGGCGACGTCACACCTGCGAATTTCAAGGGTTCGTGGGCGGGCGCACTCGGCCAGCCGCAATTCATGCCGACCAGCTATCTGAAATATGCCGTGGATTTCGATGGCGACGGTCACCGCAATATCTGGACCTCGGTGCCCGATACGCTCGCTTCGATCGCCAATTACCTGGTCAAGAAAGGCTGGCAGCGCGGCCGCGACTGGGGCTTTGAGGTGTCGATACCCGAGACGGTCTCCTGCGCGCAGGAAGGACCCGATCTGGCAAAGCCGCTGTCGCACTGGGCCTCGCTCGGCATCGACCGCATCTCCGGCAAGGGCTTTCTCTCCGGCGAGATGAAGGCTGAGGGCATGATGCTGGTTCCGGCCGGCCGCGACGGACCGGAATTCATCGTCACGCCGAATTTCTACGTCATCAAGGAATATAATAATTCCGATCTCTACGCGCTCTATATCGGCAACCTCGCCGACCGGATCGCCTATAATGGCGGCGCCTTCCAGGGCGGATGGGGCGATGTCGGCAAGATGCTGCGCTCGGATGTCGCCGCCATGCAGAAGGCGCTGGAACGGCAGGGCTATGATGTCGGCGGCTCCGACGGCCTGCCGGGCTACAAGACCCGGCGTTCGATCGGCCAGTGGCAGGCAAAGAACGGCATGAAGCCGACATGTTTTCCCGAGGCCACGATGAAGGGAAAGCTGAAGTAACCGGCTTCAGAGCGGTTCAGTTTTCATGGAAGCACAGAACCGCTCTTATTTTTTGTTTTACGCAATTCCCGGCAAAATCGCTTCGCGCTTTGCCTGGGAAAACCGCTTCACACTTTTCCTGGAATTGCTTCAGAGATTGCGTTTCAAACCCTCATGGCTGGCGACGAAACCGAGCCTCTCGTAGAAGCGGATCGCATCCCCCCGCGTTTTGTCCGATGTCAGCTGCACCAGGCCGCAGCCGCGCTCGGCGCATTGGGCGATCGCCCATTCGATGAATTGTGCGCCGAGGCCAGAACCGCGAAGATCGCTTACGACACGCACGCTTTCGATCTGGCCGCGCCACATGCCCGTCCTCGAAAGACCGGGAACAAAACTCAGCTGCAGGCAGCCGACGACCCGATCGGTCGCGTCATTGGCGACGGCCAGAAGCTGATTGGCGTCCGCCTCGATCGCGGCAAAGACCGAGAGATAACGCGCGTCGACAGGATCCGAAACGATCTCCCTTCTGCCGCCAAGATCGTCATCGGCCAGAAGCCGGACGATGGCAGCCAAGTCGGATTGGCGGGCGAGCCTGAATTTATACATGTTTGATCCCTGCACACATGGTCTCAATGATGCAGATCGATCGGCGCCTTGTGGAAGACGTCGTTATCAGGCGGAATGGCCTGGCGTTCGATCATGCGGTGAACATGCAGCGGACCTTCGCCGCGGTGAAGCGCACGCAGCCTGTCGGTGTTTTCGGCATCGGCCTGCGTGCGCCGTTGATTGTGCCTTATGTATTCGACCCAGGTCGGCGTATGGTAGGTTTCCGTCCAAAGGCTGGGATTTTCGAGATCACGCATCAGCGCCCAGTTGCGGGCGCCGTCGCGGATGCGGATACGGCGACGCTCGCCCATCAATTCCATGAACTCGGCAAGGTCCTCGTCGGCAATCTCGTAGTCGACCTGGATGACGATCGGGCCGCTGCGCGGCGTGATGTCGAGACTGAGGGCCGGTTCGGTGAAGCGGTTCAGCGGATCGAGGTTGAGCGAGGCGAAGGCCGGCATGGAAAAACGCAGGCCGATCGCGATGCCGAGCAGCATGACGACGGATGACATCAGCAGCGCATCGGCGACACCGTAGCGATCCGCGGCGACGCCCCACAGCCAACTACCGCCGGCGATGCCGCCGAAGGTGACGGTCTGATAAAGCGACAGCGCCCGGCCGACCACCCAGCGCGGCGTCGAAAGCTGGACGATGGTGTTGAACAGCGAAAGTGCCGAGACCCAGCAGGCGCCGGAGATGAGCAGCCCGGCAGAGGTGAGGACGGCACTCGGGCTCAAGGCTGCGATGACAGCACTCAGTGCAAAACCGGCAAAGGAGAGGCGGATGATCATCTCGCTGGAAAGCACCTGGCGAAGCCTGGCATTCAGCACCGCACCGCCAATCGCGCCGATGCCGAAGGCGCCGAGCATGAAACCGTAGGTCAGCGGCCCGCCGGCAACGAGATCGAGGGCGACGACCGGCAGCAGCGCCAGGATCGAGCTGGCGCCGATGCCGAAGAGCAGTCCCCTGATAAGGACCTTTTCGAGATTGGGCGACATCGAGACATAACGCAGGCCGGCGAAGATGGCGCTGCCGAGCGCCTCGCGCGGCAGGGTCGAGACGGGCGCGACTGGACGCCAGCGCAGCAGGGCATAGATCAAGGCGAGGTAACTCAGCGTGTTCACCGCGAAGGCCGCGGCCGCGCCGGCAGCAGCCACGATGACGCCGCCGATCGCCGGGCCGACGCTGCGGGTGATGTTGAAACCCATGCTGTTCAGCGTGACCGCTGCCGGCAGATCGGCACGCGGCACCATGTCGCCGACCGAGGCCTGCCAGGAGGGATTGTTGAGCGCGGTGCCGCAGCCGATCAGGAAGGTGAAGAAGAGCAGCAACCAGGGCGTGATCCAGCCGAGCAGGGCTGATGCCGTCAGCAGCGCCGAGACCGTGAGCATCATGCACTGCGCCGTCAGCATGACCCGGCGGCGGTCATAATTGTCGGCCAGCGCACCCGATATTAGCGAAAACAGCATGATCGGCAGCGCCGTCGAGGTCTGCACCAGCGCGACCATGTCCTCCGAGGCGGTGATCGTCGTCATCATCCAGGCGGCACCGACCGCCTGGATCAGGCCGCCGAAATTTGAAGAAAGGCTCGCGAACCAGATGGTGCGGTAGGTATCGTGCCGCAAAGGCGCCAATGTCGACGAAGTGTAGGCCACGATTTCTCCCGCTTTTGTTATTGCGCGCCAACGGCAATATATGCGCAAGACCGGCGCTGGCCATAGGCCTCATCACGCGCGGCAAGCGAATTGGCCGAATCGGTCGCGGACCTTGCAATTTCGGAAAAACCCGACTATATGCCTCTCAAATTCTTGATCGCTTGATGAAGAGTGGGCCGCAAGGACCCGCTCTTTTTTATTAGCGCGATTGCCGAAAAAGCATGAAATTGCGAGGAGCGCACCGCTTGTCGGATCTGACAAACGCAGACAATGAACGTGAGCCACGGCTGATTACCGAAACCGGGCTCGACCAGCGTCTTGCCGATATCATCGAACCCGTTCTCGTCGACCTGGGCTTCCGCCTTATCCGCGTCCGCATGATGAACCAGAACGGTGCGACGATGCAGGTCATGGCCGAACGCAACGACGGCACGATGACGGTTCAGGATTGCGAAGAAGTCTCGATGGCGATTTCTCCCGTCCTCGATGTGGAAGATCCGGTCGATAAAGAGTATCATCTGGAAGTGTCTTCGCCCGGCATCGACCGTCCGATGGTGCGGAAATCCGATTTCGTCCGCTGGCAGGGCCACCTTGTGAAATGCGAGACGTCGATCTTGATCGACAATCGCAAGCGCTTCCGCGGCAAGATCGTCGAAGCAGGCACAGATGGTTTCACGCTCGAGCGTGACCAGATCGCCTATGGGGAAGAGCAGAAGGTCACCATTCCCTTCACGGCGCTTAGCGATGCGAAGCTCATTCTGACCGACGACCTGATCCGCGACGCGTTGCGCGCCGACAAGCTGGCGAAAGCCCAGGCCGCCAACCAGAACGAAGCGGACGACGAAGAATAACCGATCAACAGACCGCTCCAGGGACGGGAACCCTGGAGTAAAGACGGAGAAACAAGACAATGGCAGTCAGTGCGAACCGGCTCGAACTTCTGCAGATCGCAGATGCAGTGGCGCGCGAAAAAGTCATCGACCGCGAGATCGTGCTGGCCGCAATGGCCGATGCCATCCAGAAGGCGGCACGCTCCCGTTACGGCACCGAGTCCAACATCCGGGCCGACATCAACCCGAAGACCGGCGAAATCCGTCTGCAGCGCCTGCTCGAAGTCGTCGAGAAGGCCGAGGATTATTCGACGCAGATCCCGCTGGAGCTGGCCCGCGACCGCAACCCGGACGCCGCACTCGGCGATTTCATCGCCGATCCGCTGCCGCCGATGGATTTTGGCCGCATTGCCGCACAGTCGGCCAAGCAGGTAATCGTGCAGAAGGTGCGTGAAGCCGAGCGTGACCGCCAGTTCGACGAATTCAAGGATCGCGTCGGCGAAATCGTCAACGGTACCGTCAAGCGCGTCGAATACGGTAACGTCATCGTCGATCTCGGCCGTGGCGAAGGCATCATCCGCCGCGACGAAATGATCCCGCGCGAAAACGTCCGTTATGGCGATCGCGTCCGTGCTTATGTCTATGATGTCCGTCGCGAGCAGCGCGGCCCGCAGATCTTCCTGTCGCGCACGCATCCGCAATTCATGGTGAAGCTTTTCACCATGGAAGTGCCGGAGATCTACGACGGCATCATCCAGGTGAAGTCGGTCGCCCGCGACCCGGGTTCGCGCGCCAAGATCGCGGTGATCTCGAACGACAGTTCGATCGATCCGGTCGGCGCCTGCGTCGGTATGCGCGGCTCACGCGTTCAGGCCGTCGTCGGCGAGCTCCAGGGCGAAAAGATCGACATCATTCCGTGGAGCCAAGATCCGGCGACCTTCGTCGTCAACGCCCTGCAGCCGGCTGAGGTCGCCAAGGTCGTTCTCGACGAGGATGCCGAGCGTATCGAAGTCGTCGTTCCCGATGAGCAGCTGTCGCTTGCGATCGGCCGCCGCGGCCAGAACGTCCGCCTCGCTTCGCAGCTGACCGGCTGGGATATCGACATCATGACGGAGGCCGAGGAATCGGAACGCCGCCAGAAGGAATTCAACGAGCGCACCAACCTGTTCATGGATTCGCTCGATGTCGACGAGATGGTCGGCCAGGTTCTGGCTTCGGAAGGTTTTGCCGCGGTTGAAGAACTGGCTTATGTCGATCTCGACGAAATCTCTTCGATCGACGGTTTCGACGAGGAGACGGCGCAGGAAATCCAGCAGCGCGCCCGCGAATTCCTCGAGCGTCTCGAAGCCGAGATGGACGAGAAGCGCAAGGCGCTCGGTGTCCAGGATGAACTGCGTGAAATCAACGGCATGACCGCCCAGATGATGGTGGCGCTCGGCGAAGACGGCATCAAGTCGATCGAGGACTTTGCCGGCTGCGCTGCCGACGATCTCGTCGGCTGGTCGGAACGCAAGAACGGCGAAACGAAGAAGTTCGAGGGTCTGTTCTCGAAGTTCGATGTCTCGCGCGTCGAAGCAGAACAGATGATCGTCCAGGCCCGCCTTTCGGCTGGCTGGATCACGCAAGAGGACCTGGATAAGGGGACCGAAGAAGAGGTCACCGAAGCCGAACAAGAAGCATGATGACCGAGCATGAACCGGACGCTCCTCTCGAGGACGACGATCTTGCAGGTTATGACGTGAACGGACGCATGTGCATCGTGACGCGCGAAAGCGGATCGCCGGAAGAGCTGATCCGCTTCGTCGCCGCTCCCGATGGAACAGTTGTCGCCGACTTGAAGCGCGAGCTTCCGGGACGCGGATGCTGGGTGAAGATCGACCGGTCGCTGGTCGACAGGGCGGTGGCGAAGAAGCTCTTCGCCCGCGCGCTGAAGACGGATGTAAAGGCGGCGGACGATCTCGGCGCGAGTGTCGATCGGCTGCTCGCGGCGCAATTGATGCAGATGATGAACATGGCGCGGAAAGCCGGCCAGTTCGTCAGCGGCTCCTCGAAAGTGGATGCCGCGGTCAGAAGTGGAGCAGCCATTGCGGTGTTCCACGCGACTGGTGCAGCGGACGACGGCGTCCGGAAAATCGACCAGGCCCGCAAGGCCTGGCACCTCGGAATGGAGACCGAGGAGGAGATACCTTCCTTCCGTCTCTTCTCGGAGAGCGAAATGGAAGGCCTGATGGGCCAGAATGCTTTTATCCATGCCGCAGTGCTTGCAGGGCAGGCGGGTGAAGGTGTAGTGAAGCGCGCAAAGATGCTCGAACAGTACCGTATTGGCGGTCAGTCCCGGGCAGCGGGCGGCGCTGGCCGGCAAAAACAATGAGGCGGTCACCGGCATCGGCCGGTCCCATCCTCATTGATCGACAGTATTGAACGACAGGGTCTGATCTAGTCATCGCTCCCTGTCCGAAGGAACGGGAACGAATGACCGATAGTAACGACGACAAGACAATCAGCGTAGCGGGCAAAAAGACACTCACCCTGAAACCATCTGGGATGAGCCAGGGCACCGTTCGCCAGGATATGGGTCGAGGTCGCACCAAGGCGGTCGTCGTCGAGACCCGTAAGCGGCGCCCGATGCGCCCGGAAGACGAAAAGCCGATCACACCCGTCGCTCCGCCGGCCCCCGTGCGCGCAGCCGAACCGGCGCCCGCACCCGTGCAGGCGCGTCCGCAGCAGCCGACGCCGGCACCGCGGGTTCAGCAGGGCAACAACAACCAGACGAACCAGCGTCCGTCGCAGCAGTCTCACCAGGCGCCGCGCCAGAACGATCGTCCGCGCCCGGTGGTGCTGAACCATCTGTCGCCGGAAGAGATGGACGCCCGCCGCCGCGCGCTTGCCGACTCCCAGGCGCGTGACGCCCAGGATGCTATCCGCCGCGCCGAGGAAGAAAAGCTCCGTGCCGCCGAAGAGGTGATCCGCAAGGCAGCTGAAGCGGAAGAAGCTGCCCGCCGGGCCGCTGAGGAGGCTACCCGGCAGGCTGAGGCACCCGCTGTTGCTGAACCGGCAGCCGCAGAACCGGCTCCGGCCGAAGCACGCTCCGACGCGCCACGGCCGCCGCAGCCCGCATCGTCGGCACCGGCCGCACGCCGGCCCGACGCGGCTGGAGCACCTGCTGCCCGTCCGGCACCCGGCGCTGCCGTCCCCGGGGCCGTTCGCGGCCGCCGCGACGAAAAGGAAGAAGACGATCGTGGTGCAGCGCGCGGCGGTCCGGTCCGTGGCCGCGTCGTTCGCCCGGAACCCGCAAAGCCGGTCACGACTCGTCCGAAGACGGATGAAGAGCGCCGCCGCGGCAAGTTGACGATCACCACCGCCAACGTCGACGGCGAGGATAATGCCCGCGGCCGTTCGCTCTCGGCGATGCGTCGCCGGCAGGAGAAGTTCCGCCGCGGTCAGATGCAGGAAACCCGCGAAAAGATCTCCCGCGAGGTGGTTCTGCCCGAGACCATCACCATTCAGGAACTGTCGCAGCGCATGTCCGAACGCGCCGTCGACGTCATCAAGTACCTGATGAAGGAAGGCCAGATGATGAAGCCGGGCGACGTCATCGACGCCGACCTTGCCGAAATCATCGCCGGCGAATTCGGCCATACGGTCAGGCGCGTGTCGGAATCCGACGTCGAACTCGGCATCTTCAACGTGTCCGACGACGATGGCGAACTGGTTTCGCGCCCGCCCGTCGTTACCATCATGGGCCATGTCGACCACGGCAAGACCTCGCTGCTCGACGCCATCCGTCATGCCAACGTGGTCTCCGGCGAAGCCGGTGGCATCACCCAGCATATCGGCGCCTATCAGGTGGAGCAGAACGGTCAGAAGATCACCTTCATCGATACGCCCGGCCACGCCGCTTTCACGGCAATGCGTGCCCGCGGTGCGCAGGCGACCGACATCGCGATCCTGGTCGTTGCAGCCGACGACAGCGTGATGCCGCAGACGATCGAATCGATCAACCACGCCAAGGCGGCCGGTGTTCCGATCATCGTGGCGATCAACAAGGTCGACAAGCACGAGGCTGATCCGCAGAAGGTCCGCAACCAGCTGCTGCAGCACGAAGTCTTCGTGGAATCCATGGGCGGTGAAGTGCTTGACGTCGAGGTTTCGGCCAAGACCGGCAAGAACCTCGACAAGCTGCTCGAGGCGATCCTGCTGCAGGCGGAAATTCTCGATCTCAAGGCCAATGCGAACCGGACCGCGGAAGGCACAGTCATCGAAGCCCAGCTCGATCGTGGCCGTGGTTCGGTCGCGACCGTGCTCGTCCAGAAGGGTACGCTACGTCCGGGTCAGATCATCGTCGCCGGCGACGTCTGGGGCCGCGTGCGCGCTCTCGTCACCGACAAGGGCGACCATGTGAAAGAAGCCGGTCCGGCAACGCCGGTCGAGGTTCTCGGTCTTTCCGGCACGCCGCAGGCCGGCGACAAGTTCGCCGTCGTCGAAAGCGAAAGCCGCGCCCGCGAAATCTCGGAATATCGTCAGCGTCTGGCCCGCGACAAGGCGGCTGCCCGCCAGTCGGGACAGCGCGGTTCGCTGGAACAGATGATGATGCAGCGCCAGAGCGTCGGCATCAAGGAGTTCCCGCTGGTCATCAAGGGTGACGTGCAGGGCTCGATCGAAGCGATTGCCGGCGCGCTGGAGAAGCTCGGCACCGACGAAGTCCGCGCCCGCATCGTCCATTCGGGCGCCGGCGGCATCACCGAGTCGGATATCTCGCTCGCCGAAGCCTCGAGCGCGGCCATCATCGGCTTCAACGTTCGTGCAAATACGCAGGCACGCCAGTTCGCCGAGCGCGAAGGCATCGAAATCCGCTACTACAACATCATCTACGACCTTGTGGATGATGTGAAGGCAGCGATGTCGGGCCTCTTGTCTCCGGAGCGGCGCGAAACCTTCATCGGCAATGCCGAGATCCTCGAGGTGTTCAACATCACCAAGGTCGGCAAGGTCGCAGGCTGCCGTGTTGTCGAAGGCAAGGTCGAACGTGGTGCGGGCGTCCGCCTCATCCGCAACGACGTCGTCGTTCACGAAGGCAAGCTCAAGACGCTCAAGCGCTTCAAAGACGAAGTGTCCGAAGTGCCGATGGGTCAGGAATGCGGCATGGCCTTCGAAAACTACGAGGACATGCGCGCCGGCGACGTCATCGAGTGCTTCCGCGTCGAGCATATCACGCGCACGCTCTAAGCTGCTGCGCCTGAACTTTTCCGAAAGCCATCCGCCAGCCGGCGGATGGCTTTCGGGCATCTGCCGACTTGACCTTTTGGACCAAAAGAGTCATGGACGCTCTCCTTTGACGGGTTCGATTCCCAGCCGCATCGGCAAATAGAGATAACAATGACCAGAGTAACTTCTTCCGCGCCTTCGCAGCGCATGCTGCGCATTGGCGAACAGGTTCGCGCCGCTCTCACCCAGGTGCTGCAACGCGGCGAAGTGCGTGACGAAATCATCGAGGCGACCGTGATCTCGATCTCGGAAGTGCGCATGTCGCCGGACCTCAAGATCGCCACCGCCTATGTGACGCCGCTCGGCGTTTCCGACCACAGTATCGTCATCGAGGCGTTGAATCGTCATGCAAGGTTCATCCGCGGCCGGCTCGGGCCGCAGCTTCGGCAGATGAAATACATGCCGGAGGTGCGCTTCCGCGACGATACCAGCTTCGACAACTACAAGAAGATCGACGAGCTGCTGCGTTCGCCCGAGGTGAGCCGCGACCTCGACGGCGATAATGACGAACGATAAACAGAAGAGACGCATGTCCAAACCACGCAAACCCAAAGGCCGGCCGATTTCCGGCTGGCTGATCCTCGACAAGCCGGTGGATTTCGGCTCGACGGAAGCCGTTTCCAAGATCAAGTGGCTCTACAAGGCTGAGAAGGCCGGCCATGCCGGCACGCTCGATCCGCTCGCCTCCGGCATGCTGCCGATCGCGCTCGGCGACGCGACGAAGACCGTCCCCTACGTGATGGACGGCCGCAAGATCTATGAATTCACGGTGAGCTGGGGCGAGGAGCGTGCGACCGACGATCTCGAGGGCGCGGTGACCAAGAGTTCGGACAAACGCCCGAGCGAACAGCAGATCCGCGATATCCTGCCTGGATATATCGGTACCATCAGCCAGGTGCCGCCGCAGTTTTCCGCTATCAAGATCGCAGGTGAACGCGCCTATGATCTGGCGCGCGAAGGCGAAACCGTCGAAATCCCCTCGCGTGAGGTCGATATCTTCCGGCTGACTTTGCTCGCCTGCCCGGACGCCGATAGCGCGCATTTCGAAGTGGAATGCGGCAAGGGCACCTATGTCAGGGCGCTGGCGCGTGATTTCGGCCGCGAACTCAGCTGCTACGGCCATGTGTCCGGGCTGCGGCGCACCTTTGTCGCCCCTTTCGCGGAAGAGGCCATGGTGCCGCTCGCGGATCTCGTGGCACTGGAAGCGATCGAGGATATGGACGAGCGCCTGGCCGCCCTCGACGCGCTGCTGATCGACACCTGCGAAGCGCTATCCTCGCTGCCCCATCTCATCATCAACGACGACCAGGCGCACCGGCTGAAGATGGGCAACCCGATCCTGGTGCGTGGCCGCGATGCGCCGGTTGCCGAAAGCGAAGCCTATGCGACGGCCCGCGGCAAGCTGATCGCGATCGGCGAGATCGGCCAGGGTGAGTTTCGCCCGAAGCGGGTTTTCGCCTGAGCCTATCCGGCTTTCTAACAACGACAGCGATTGTCAGGCGGTAGCGATGCGATATCTTGCCTGTCGGCCATGGGGGCCTGACAGAGGGAAAGATCATGCGCGGAACTGCTATCGGAATCCTGACGTTCTTTTCGATGTTTCTCGCCGTCGCCGGCGCTCGATCCGCCGAGCGCTGGGCCGAGCTTCCGGCCTTTCCTTCGATGCCGGTGGCAAAGACGAGCGGCATGGCCGAGGTGAACGACATCAAGATGTATTACGCCGAATACGGCGAAGGCGACCCGATCCTGTTCATTCATGGCGGCCTTGGAAATGCCGAGGTCTGGGGTCACCAGGTCGCCGATTTTGCCAAGGATCATCGGGTCATCGTTGCCGACAGCCGCGGACATGGGCGCTCGACGCGCAGCCAGCAGCCCTTCGGTTATGATCTGATGACATCTGACTACGTCGCGCTTCTCGACTATCTGAAGATCGACAAGGTGACACTTGTGGGATGGTCGGATGGCGGAATCATCGGCATCGACATGGCGATGAAACATCCGGAGAAGCTGATGCGCGTCATTGCCCACGCGGCAAACGTCACGACCGACGGCCTCAAGGCTGACGTGATGAGCAACAAGACCTTCAACGACTACATCAACGTCGCCGGCGACTATTACAGGAAGCTGTCGCCGACGCCGAACGAGTACGACGCCTTCGTGAAACAGATTTCCCACATGTGGAAGACCCAGCCGGCCTGGACGGCAGCGGATCTTGGAAAGATCGCGGTGCCGGTCACGCTCGCCATCGGCGACCATGACGAGGCGGTGAAGCTCGACCATACGGAAATGATGGCGAAAGACATTCCGGGCGCCAAGCTCGTCATCCTGAAAAATGTCAGCCATTTCGCCATGCTGCAGGATCCCACGGGTTACGATGCGATGATCCGGGACGCCATGGCGGGCCGCTGAAAACCGCTGCTGGCGCTCCCCTCTTTCCATCGCGGCTTATTTGGTTTATAGGCAGCGCCAGCGTCAGGTTTGCCTGCTCGCATTCACGGCCAAAGCTGGACGACATCCCGGCTTTTGGCGACTTTATCTCCTCCTCTTAGAAAGGATCACCCGATGTCGATTACTGCTGAGCGCAAGTCTGCGCTGATCAAGGAATATGCTACCGTTGAAGGCGATACCGGTTCTCCGGAAGTCCAGGTCGCGATCCTGACCGAACGCATCAACAACCTGACCGAACACTTCAAGGACCACAAGAAGGATAACCATTCCCGCCGTGGCCTGTTGACGATGGTTTCGAGCCGCCGCTCGCTTCTTGATTATCTCAAGAAGAAGGATGAAGGCCGCTATTCCAAGCTGATCACCAGCCTGGGTATCCGCCGCTAAGATTGTCCGGCGGGCGCTTTCCGAGCGCCCGCCGGATCTGTTTCGGGACACGGTTCCTGATGAAATGTTCCAGCCGCGCCCTATCTTTTAGCGGTGGAAAGACCGGCAGACCCGGATGGGCCGGTTCTGCCAAACCAACCGTTGACCTGTCATGGGGCAGGATTGCCGGATGCTTTCGGCCAAGGCTTGTCAATGAGCTTTGGCCCGGTTTCTTAGGGACTCCCCGAGGAAGCCGAGGATGAAAAGCCTCCCGTTGTCTTGCCCGTGATACGTCACATTGATTGCGGTCGACTGTGCGCTGCGCCTTGATATCGGCGATGGCGCGTGCTCCCGCATTGAAGGACAAAGACATGTTTGATACACACACAGTGGAAATCGAGTGGGCTGGCCGCCCGCTGAAACTCGAAACCGGCAAGATCGCCCGTCAGGCCGACGGCGCCGTTCTCGCCACCTACGGCGAAACCGTCGTTCTCGCCACCGTCGTCTCGGCCAAGGCGCCGAAGGCCGGCCAGGACTTCTTTCCGCTCACCGTCAACTACCAGGAAAAGACCTATGCGGCCGGCAAGATCCCCGGCGGCTATTTCAAGCGCGAAGGCCGTCCGAGCGAAAAGGAAACCCTGGTTTCCCGCCTGATCGACCGCCCGATCCGCCCGCTCTTCCCTGAGGGCTACAAGAACGACACGCAGGTTGTCGTTACCGTTATCCAGCATGACCTCGAAAACGATCCCGACGTGCTGTCGATGGTTGCCACCTCGGCTGCGCTGACGCTGTCCGGCGTTCCCTTCATGGGCCCCGTCGGCGGTGCGCGCGTCGGCTACATCAACGGCGAATACGTTCTCAACCCGCATCTCGACGAGATGGACGAATCGAGCCTCGACCTTGTCGTCGCCGGCACCTACGACGCCGTGCTGATGGTGGAATCCGAAGCCAAGGAACTCAACGAAGACGTCATGCTCGGTGCCGTCATGTTCGGCCACAAGGGCTTGCAGCCGGTTCTCGATGCGATCATCAAGCTCGCCGAAGTTGCCGCCAAGGAGCCGCGCGACTTCCAGCCGGCAGACTACTCCGCTCTCGAAACCGAAATGCTCGGCCTTGCCGAAGGTGAACTTCGCGAAGCCTACAAGATCACCCAGAAGGCTGATCGCTACGCCGCTGTCGACGCCGTCAAGGCGAAGGTGAAGGCGCACTTCCTGCCCGAGGAAGGCGAAGCCCGGTACACGCCCGAAGAAGTCGGCGCGATCTTCAAGCATCTGCAGGCGAAGATCGTCCGCTGGAACATCCTCGACACCAAGAGCCGCATCGACGGCCGCAACCTCGAAACCGTTCGTCCGATCGTTTCGGAAGTCGGCCTTCTGCCGCGCACCCACGGTTCGGCGCTGTTCACCCGCGGCGAAACCCAGGCGATCGTGGTTGCCACGCTCGGCACCGGCGAAGACGAGCAGTATGTCGACAGCCTGACGGGCATGTACAAGGAGCGCTTCCTGCTCCATTACAACTTCCCTCCCTACTCGGTTGGCGAGACCGGCCGCATGGGCTCCCCGGGTCGCCGCGAAATCGGCCACGGCAAGCTCGCATGGCGCGCGATCCGTCCGATGCTGCCGACGCCTGAGCAGTTCCCCTACACGCTGCGCGTCGTCTCCGAGATCACCGAGTCGAATGGCTCGTCATCGATGGCGACCGTCTGCGGTACCTCGCTCGCTCTGATGGACGCCGGCGTTCCGCTGGCAAAGCCGGTTGCCGGTATCGCCATGGGTCTGATCCTGGAAGGCGATCGCTTCGCTGTCCTGTCCGACATTCTCGGTGACGAAGACCACCTCGGCGATATGGACTTCAAGGTCGCCGGTACCGCCGACGGCATCACCTCGCTGCAGATGGACATCAAGATCACCGGTATCACCGAAGAGATCATGAAGGTCGCCCTTGGCCAAGCCCAAGGTGGTCGTGTCCACATCCTCGGCGAAATGTCCAAGGCGATCACCGAAAGCCGCGGCCAGCTCGGCGAATTCGCTCCGCGCATCGAAGTCATGAACATCCCGGTCGACAAGATCCGTGAAGTCATCGGCTCCGGCGGCAAGGTCATTCGCGAAATCGTCGAAAAGACCGGCGCGAAGATCAACATCGAGGATGACGGCACCGTCAAGATCGCCTCGTCTTCGGGCAAGGAAATCGAAGCGGCCCGCAAGTGGATCCACTCGATCGTTGCCGAACCTGAGATCGGCCAGGTCTACGAAGGCACGGTCGTCAAGACTGCCGACTTCGGCGCCTTCGTCAACTTCTTCGGCGCCCGTGACGGCCTCGTCCACATCTCGCAGCTCGCTTCCGAGCGTGTTGCCAAGACGCAGGACGTCGTCAAGGAAGGCGACAAGGTCTGGGTCAAGCTGCTCGGCTTCGACGAACGCGGTAAGGTTCGCCTGTCGATGAAGGTCGTCGACCAGGCCACCGGCCAGGAAATCCCGAACGAGAAGAAGAAGGAAGAAGCGGCCGAATAAGCCGCCTTCCAGATTTAATACCGGGCGCGGGAATGCTTCCGCGCCCTTTTTTGTATGAGAAGACGAGACGAGACCATGAGCAGCGAGACGCTGAAGACCCTGTTCCATCCCTTTGCCAGCGGCACAGTCGCGGCGCCCGGCGAAGGCGAGCGCGTGCTCTTCCTCGGCGCCGAGGCAGGCTTTGCGCTGCCGGAGGGCTTTGCCGCCTCGCTCAGCGCCGTCCAGGGCTTCCGGCCGCTCTATCGGCAGCTGCTGGCCCAGCGGATCGAAGCGAAGCCGGAGATCGACGGCGAGGACTACGATGCGGCTCTGGTGCTCTGCACCAAGCACAAGGGCGAGAACGAGGCCAATCTCGCCGCTGCGATCGCCCGTACGCGGCTCGGCGGCCTGATCGTCGTTGCCGGCGCCAAGGAAGACGGCATCCAGCCGCTGCGCAAGCGGATGGAAGGTTTCAATCTCGCCGTCGACCATATGCCGAAATATCACGGCGTCGCCTTCTGGTTCGGCCGGCCGGCGGATGCAGACGAGATTATCTCCAAGCTGGCAAAGGCGCCGGTGCGCGTCGACGGTCGTTTCCAAGCGACCGCCGGCATGTTCTCGCATGACCGCATCGATGCCGGATCGGAGCTGCTCGCCTCGCGCCTGCCTGAGGATTTCACCGGCGACGTTGCGGATTTCGGCGCCGGATGGGGCTATCTCTCCGTCGAGCAGGCGCGGAAGTCGCGTGGATTGACGCGCCTCGACCTCTACGAGGCCGATCACGCGGCTTTGGAGGCTGCCAGGGGTAATCTGGCTCAGAACTGCCCGAACGCGCCTGCGCGCTTCTTCTGGCACGATCTGGCGGGTGAGCCGGTCAAGGATAAATACGATCTCGTCATCATGAACCCGCCCTTCCATGAGGGGCACGCGGCCGATCCGGCGCTCGGCCAGGCAATGATCAAGACGGCCGCATCCGCCCTTCGCGGCGGCGGCCGCCTGATGCTCGTCGCCAATCGCGGCCTGCCTTACGAGCCGGTTCTGGCGGCTAATTTCAGGGAAAGCGGCGAAACCTGCCGCAACGCCCGGTTCAAGGTTCTCTGGGCGAAGAAATAGGCTCAAGCGGCCTCGATACGATCATTCTTACCGATAGAAAAAGGCCGTGCGCATCATCTGCGCACGGCCTTTGAGTTTCCATCGAATAATGTTTACTCGACGTCCGCTTTGCGCAGCGTTTCCAGCGTCGGCATGGAGGTGACGTTGAAGCCGGCGTCGACGAAATGGATTTCGCCGGTGACGCCGGAGGAAAGGTCGGAAAGCAGGTAGAGAGCCGAGCTGCCGACCTGATCGATGGTCACGGTCTTGCGCAGCGGCGCATTGCGCTGGTTCCAGGAGAGGATCGCGCGCGCATCGGAGATGCCAGCGCCGGCAAGCGTGCGGATCGGGCCGGCGGAAATGGCATTGACGCGGATGCCACGCGGGCCGTAGTCGGCGGCGAGATAACGCACTGAAGCCTCGAGCGCCGCCTTGGCAACCCCCATGACGTTGTAGTTCGGGATGACGCGCGTCGAGCCATTATAGGTCAGCGTCAGCATCGCACCACCATCTTCCATCAACGGAGCGCAGCGCTTGGCGATCTCGGTGAAGGAGAAACAGGAAATGACCATGGTGCGGCTGAAATTCTCACGCGTCGTATCGGCGTAGAGACCCTTCAGCTCGTTCTTGTCGGAAAAGCCGATGGCATGGACGATGAAATCGAGCTTGCCCCAGCGCTCGCTTATCGCGTCGACCACGGCATCGACCGAGGCGATGTCCTCGACGTCGCAGGGCAGGACGAAATCCGAGTTGACCTCGGCAGCAAGCGGCCTGACGCGCTTGCCGAGCGCATCGCCCTGATAGGTGAAGGCGAGTTCCGCACCCTGTGCGGCGAGAGCTTTTGAAATTCCCCAGGCGATCGAGTGGTTGTTGGCGACGCCCATGACGAGCCCGCGCTTACCCTGCATGATTCCCGTCATATTATTATTATCCGTTATAGCGCTGGAAGACGAGCGTGGCGTTGGTGCCGCCGAAGCCGAAGGAATTGGAGAGGGCAATGTCGATCTTGGCGTCGTCGATGCGCTTGCGCACAATCGGGACACCTTCGAATTCGGGATCGAGCTCGGTGATATGAGCGCTTTCGCCGATGAAGCCTTGCTGCATCATCAGCAGGGAATAGATCGATTCCTGCACGCCGGCAGCGCCCAGCGAATGGCCGGTCAGCGACTTGGTCGACTGGATATGCGGGATCTTCGAGCCGAACACTTCGCGGATGGCGCCGATTTCCTTGCTGTCGCCGACCGGCGTCGACGTGCCGTGGGTATTGACGTAGTCGACATCGCCTTTGACGGTGGCGAGCGCCTGGCGCATGCAGCGGATAGCGCCTTCGCCCGACGGGGCGACCATGTCGTATCCATCAGAGGTTGCGCCGTAACCGACGATTTCGGCATAGATCTTGGCACCGCGGGCCTTGGCGCGTTCCAGCTCCTCGAGCACCAGCACGCCGGCGCCGCCGGCAATAACGAAACCATCGCGGTTGACGTCATAGGCGCGCGAGGCGCTGTCCGGCGTGTCGTTGTACTTGGAGGACATGGCGCCCATGGCGTCGAAGAGGTTGGACATCGTCCAGTCGAGATCCTCGTGGCCGCCGGCGAACATCACGTCCTGCTTGCCCCACTGGATCATTTCGGCGGCGTTGCCGATGCAATGCGCCGAGGTCGAGCAAGCCGACGAGATCGAATAGTTGACGCCGTGGATCTTGAACCAGGTAGCGAGCGTGGCCGATGCGGTCGAGGACATCGCCTTCGGCACGGCGAAGGGGCCGATGCGCTTCGGGCTGTTATTTTTTATGGTGATCTCGGCAGCTTCGATCAGGGTGCGGGTGGACGGACCGCCGGAGCCCATGATGATGCCGGTACGCTCGTTCTGAGCGTATTCTTTCTCTTCCAGGCCGGAATCGGCAAGTGCCTGTTTCATGGCGACATGGTTCCAGGCACCGCCCTGCGACAGGAAACGCATGGCGCGGCGGTCGACCAGTTCGGCAAGTTCCGCCGAACCGAGCTTCGGACTGCCCCAGACCTGGCACTTGAACCCATGTTCGGCGAAATCGCTCGAAAAGGAGATACC
This sequence comes from Rhizobium leguminosarum, assembly GCF_001679785.1. Classification (NCBI taxonomy): domain Bacteria; kingdom Pseudomonadati; phylum Pseudomonadota; class Alphaproteobacteria; order Hyphomicrobiales; family Rhizobiaceae; genus Rhizobium; species Rhizobium leguminosarum. Next base: position 4,168,692 of record NZ_CP016286.1, on the reverse strand, counting down.
CGACTTTGCCTGCCGCAAGGATTCGGTGACTTCGGCCGCGTCGTTTCCGATCGAGGACACGACACCCAGACCTGTGACAACTACCCGTCTCATCTGATCAAACCTTTGTTGTTTTCGTCAGCCGCTCGAAATGCGGTTTCAGGCCGTCTTGTCTTTCGATAGACCGACGCGAAGATCGGCCGCCTGATATATGGTCTCGCCGTCCGCCTTTAGCCAGCCGTCGGCGGTGCCGAGGACCAGACGGCCGCGCATGACACGCTTGAAGTCGATGCCATATTCGATCAGCTTCGTCTGTGGCCGGACCATACCCTTGAATTTTACTTCGCCGGTCGAAAGCGCCATGCCGCGGCCTTCTTCGCCGAGCCAACCCAGAAAGAAACCGGTCAGCTGCCACATGCCGTCGAGACCGAGGCAGCCCGGCATGATCGGATTGCCTTCGAAATGGCAGGGAAAATACCAGTCGTCCGGGCGTACGTCGTATTCCGCCCTGAGGTAGCCCTTATCGAAGGTGCCGCCCGTTTCGGAAATATCCGTGATGCGGTGAACCATCAGCATGGGCGGCAGGGGCAGCTGCGCATTGCCGGGGCCGAACAGCTCGCCATGTGCGCAAGCGATGAGTTCTTCATACGAGAAGCTGGACTGTCTGGTCGTCATAAAGTTTCTTTTCCCCCCGCGTCAAGCCGATGGATGTGAACGTGTAGTCCAAGTTCTTCAGAAAATGAAGCACAAGCAAGGCAGCTTCATTCATCGCCCCGGACCAGGCTTGCGCCATTATTTGGTGGTCGCATACAGGAAGGCTAGGGCTGGGACCAGACCTAATTGCGTCAAAAGCCCGTTTTTGCCGCGTTTATCCGGCTCCCGTCCTCATTGAACTATTGAAAGGCTCCGATGCAAAAGTTATACCGCTTAAAGAAACATGATTGCTTTATGCCAGAATAACCGGAGTTGGTTTTGATGACGGGTGCATTCCCGATCGCAATAGAGGTAAGGCTGCGCGGTGCAGGCCTGCGCCCCACCCGCCAGCGCGTCGCGCTCGGCGACCTCCTGTTTGCCAAGGGCGACCGGCATTTGACCGTCGAGGAACTGCATGAAGAGGCGGTTGCCGCCGGCGTGCCGGTATCCTTGGCAACCGTCTACAACACGCTGCATCAGTTCACGGAAGCCGGTCTCATCCGCGTTCTCGCCGTCGAGAGCGCCAAGACCTATTTCGACACCAATGTTTCCGACCATCACCATTTCTTCGTCGAAGGTGATAACGAGGTGCTCGACATCCCCGTCAGTAACCTGACGATCGCCAATCTGCCGGAACCGCCCGAAGGCATGGAGATCGCCCATGTCGACGTGGTGATCCGCCTGCGGGCAAAGCAGAGCTGACGACATCTCTAAAGTGCGTCGCGCCGAGTCGGCTCATGCGACGCCCTTTAGACCTTTATTTTTATGCATGTCGTTGTCCCAAAACCGCTGCGCACTTTTGGGCGACATGCATTAGGCTTCACATGACATCGTTGGGATGCCGGCCGGGCCTGTGCCTGTAGGTCGGGAAGGTCCAGCCGAACCACAGCGCTCCACCGCGCACCGCAAAGGCCGCCACGACGCCGCAGGCGGACGCCAGATAGAGCTGCATTCCGAGCGCATTGGCGAGCGTGAACACACTGGCGCCGATAAGGGCTGCGGTCACGTAGATTTCCGGCCGCAACAGCACCGAAGGCTCGTTTGCCATCAGATCGCGCAGGATGCCGCCGAAGGTCGCCGTCAGCGTGCCGGTGACGATCGCGATGGTCGGCGAACCAGTGGCGGCGAGGCCTTTGGCGGCGCCGATCACGCAATAGGCGGCAAGGCCGATCGCATCCAGCCAGATCAGCAGGCGATAGCGCGATTCCAGCAGATGGGCGGTGAAGAAAACGATGACGCCCACGATGCAGCAGACGAGAATATAGGCGGGGTTCAGCACCCAGAAGACCGGCACGCGGCCGAGCACGATATCGCGCACAGTGCCGCCGCCGGTTCCCGTCACCATGGCGAAAAACAAAAAACCGATCAGGTCCAGTTGCTTGCGCGAGGCGGCGAGCGCGCCTGTTGCGGCAAACAGCGCAATGCCGGCATAATCGAGATAGACGAGCAGAGACATGCGAGCCCCGGAACCGGCGGAAGTTCAGAGCATGATGCCGAAAAGTGTGAGCGGTTTTCGGACGACATCATGCTCTCACTCTTGAATTGAGAACAGGATTCAGATTTTAGGCCAACTAGGCCTAAAATCATCCTGTTCTCGGGAATCAATCACGGCGGCAAGGGCGGCGCAAGGCGGCGCGGCCATAAAGCTGAAGTCTTTGATTTAATGCATGTCGTTGTCCCAAAACCGCTACACAGTTTTGGGCGACATGCATTAGGAGCCTTTATCCAAAGAGGAAAGCCGTGAAAACGCTGGTGCTCGCCGTTCTGAATATCGTCCTGCTGCTTGCCATGCCGGCTGTCGCCCTCAGTCAGCAATCGCTGATCTCCGACCCTGAGATCTACGAGAAGAAACATTTCCAGGAGCAGTGCAAGACGGCCGAGTTTGCCGACGGCTTCATCATCCGGCAGGACATCAACAATGACGGCCTGATCGATGCGGTGGTCAACGAGGGCCAACTGACCTGCGACGGGCAGAAGGGGCCGCAATGCAATGACGACGGCTGCACCTATAATTTCTACCTGCAAGTTGCCGAAGGCGGTTATTTCATGATCGCGACGGCACAGATCTATGGCTACGATTTCGTCCAGCGCTTCGGCAACATGGTGTTGGCGATGAAGATGCATCCGCGCTTCTGCGACCGCACCGAAGGTGATCCCTGCACCGTGACGGCACGCGTCCGCGGCACGAAATTCGTCACCATCTCGAAGAAGTAAATCTCAGCCTATAATCCCGAAAGTTTTTCGGGATTATAGGCTGATTCAAAGTGATAGAGCGTCCTTTGCGCGTCCTATCGGACGCGCGGCGCTCTATTGCGGATAAAGCTCCGACGTGCGGCCGGCGAGATAATAGCCGACCAGGCCGTACCATTCGCGGATCGCCGTCGCCATGTTCTGCGCATTGAGGTTCGGTTGGGTGAAATCAAACCCAAGCCTCACCTGGCCGTCGGTGCGATAATCGGTCGGCCAGGGCTCGATATCGATGCCGAGCTTGCGGAAGATGCCGACGGAGCGCGGCATGTGGAAACCCGAGGTGATCAGCAGGCAATTGGAAAGGCCTTGGCTGGCCAGGAATTCCTTGGTGTTGACGGCGTTTTCGAAGGTCGTGCGGGATTGCCTCTCCTCGATCAGGCGATCCCTGGCAATGCCGAAGAGCGGGAAGAAGCGCTCGGATGCCGCCGCATCACCTTCATAGATGCCCGAAATGGAGCCGTCGCCGCCCGATACCAGGATACGTGACTGCGGAAATTTCTGCGCGAGCCGCAAGGCTTCGACGAAGCGGTCGGCTCCGCCGTTGAATTCTATGCCGTGGCGCGCCGTGTTCACCTCATTTTCGAAGGCGCCGCCGAGCACGATCATGCATTGCAGGCTATCGGGATCCGCGGCGGGCTTTACGAAGCGCTGCTCGAGACCCTGCATCAGCAGGTTGCCGGCCGTGGTGTAGAGCGTGACGAAGAGGATGAGGGCCGAACCAGTCGCGCCGAGGATACTTAAGATACGCCAGCGCAGAAGGCCGGCAAGCAGGGCAAGGAAGACGAGGAAGAATGCCAGCGACAGCGGCTGAGCGAAAATCCAGACAAGCTTCGAAATGACGAACAAGACCTGCTCCTTGAGGATTGGCGGCGGCCCTTCCTATCCGATTCGACGGTGATAGGAATGCGACGGTTTTATTTCGCGCGCGTGATGGCCGATCCGCTCGGTGCGACCTTCTGATTGAAGCGGCGCTGAAGCGGCCGAGGGATGAGCATGGCGGCAAGTGCAAGCAGCATGGCGAAGAGGGAGACCAGCCACAGCGCGTGCGCACCTGTCAGCCGCGTCAGGACGGCGCCGGCGATCGCGCCGAGCACCATGCCGCCCCAGGGCACGATCTGGATCGTCCATTCGACACGACGATCGCCGATGATCCAGCGGCCGATACCGCGGCCGAAACGCGACAGGGCGCCGGTCACATAGGTCAGCCCGATCGGTAGCCCTTCGATGTGCTCGACAGCGGCGTTCACCATGCCCATGGAAAAAACGATCATGTAGAACCGCACGAACAGCATGTTCTGCACCGTCATCATCGAGGCGAGCGCCAGAACCAGCCCGACGCAGCCAAGCACCACGAAAATGCGGCGTTGCGAAACATGGGAGATGACGATGCCTGCCGCATTGCCAAGCACGAAAACGACGATGGCGGAGATCAGGACCGCCGCGTGATAAAGATTGCCATCGCTCAAGGCCAGTGCGGCCCGCGTCGTGTTGCCTGTCATGAAGGAGACGAAATCGCCGGTCAGCAGAAGACCGGTCGCATCGGTCATGCCGGCCAAAAACGAGATCGAGCCGACGAGGGCGAGCCCGGTCAGGGTTCGTCGGGTCCGGATGATGCGGCGGCGTCTTGCTCTGGTCATTGGCTGGGGTCCTGAAGCCGAATCGCTGAGATTGCGGCAACGAACATACATCGTCCTATTGAGGAATTGGCAAAGGCGATTGGGAGGGGGTGGGTGCGTTTACGTCAATCAACGCGCGACCCGGTCGGTCGGCGTTGCGCAAAAGTTTGCACGGCAGTAGGCGGCACTTAATCGGAATCGATCTTCCCATTGGCGAGGCGACCCGGATCCAGTTTCGGACCAATCTCTTGGTGGCAAAAGCCCTGCCGGAATGCGATTTCAGATATGTTTCGAATTCAAGGGCTTTGAGCTTGTCGGGAAAGGCGCAATACCAGAGCAAATTCCATGGTGCGAATTTGGCAGTGTGGGCGGATTTTCCGGCATTGTGGGCCGCAAATCGTTGTTTGAGATCTGCTGTAGACCCGGTGTATTCCTGATCGGGAAAATCGGCGCTGCGGAGAATATAGACGTACCACATCAGCGTTTCAGCCCGTCTTCGCCCTTCAGGCTATGCCGGGCACTGCTTCGGCCTAACGGTTTCTCGCGGCTGCGCCACGCGAAGCCCGTAAGGGCGAAGCGTGGTGGAGCTAAGCGGGATCGAACCGCTGACCTCTTGCATGCCATGCAAGCGCTCTCCCAGCTGAGCTATAGCCCCATCAAGGTGGTCCGGCTCAAGGCCGGTCCTGGGATGCTCCTCAAGGCTGGCGCCTTCGGAGTGGCGGCTTATTACTTCCGGATTCCGGAGATAGCAAGCCTAAAAAATCTGGCCCGGAGAATTTTTTCCTCGCCGGGCCGAAATGCGGTCTCAGACTTCGTCGTCGTCGCCGGTCACGCCGATGATGTCGCTCATGTCGTCATCATCATCATCTTCGTCGGGTGTGAGGAAGGTATCGTCGTCGTCGCCTTCGATTTCGACATCGTCATCGCCGATATCGGGGATGTCGTCACCGCTGGCGGCGTCATCGGCATCTTCCAGCGAAACCAGTTCGACTTCGGTGTTTTCAGTATCGACTTCCGCGACCTCCTCTTCCTCGGCAACTTCGGCGATCGCCGAGGTTTCTTCGAAGAAGGACAGAGGGTAGGACTTGCCGGTATAAGGAGAGACGATCGGATCCCGGTTCAGATCATAAAACTTCTTGCCGGTTTCCGGATCGGTACGCTTGGTTCCAAGTTCCGCTTTCGCCACTATAAGCCTCGTGTGAATAGCCGAATATGAGATTCGGCAGATGCCGTTCAAGCCGGCGTTCCATCGGAATTTATAAGCCGGTCCCCTTAATCGCTGTGGCTTCCCATGTCAAAGCCAAACTTTGCGATCCGGGCGCCGGGTTTTTGGCAAGCCGACGGATGACCGCCCGGCGCGTTTATGTTAACGAGCCGCAACAGCTGCGGAAGCGGACGGGAATTGCGACCGGCCAAGCCTGTCTTGCGGCGAAAATAGACTGCGTTTGCAAAGGATTACGCATGCTGCACGGCTCTGCGCCAAAGCCCGCCACCGCCCGCAAATCCGCCGGTCTTGCGGGCAGCGTCCGTATTCCGGGCGACAAGTCGATCTCGCATCGTTCCTTCATGTTCGGCGGGCTCGCCTCCGGCGAAACGCGGATCACCGGCCTGCTCGAAGGCGAGGACGTGATCAATACCGGCCGGGCGATGCAGGCGATGGGCGCCCGAATTCGCAAGGATGGCGCGCAATGGGTGATCGAGGGCACCGGCAACGGTGCACTGCTTGCGCCTGACGCGCCGCTCGACTTCGGCAATGCCGGCACCGGCGTGCGGCTGACCATGGGCCTTGTCGGCACTTACGATTTTCGCTCCACCTTCATTGGCGACGCCTCGCTTTCGAAACGGCCGATGGGCCGCGTTCTCAATCCGCTGCGCGAAATGGGCGTGCAGGTCAGCGTCTCCGAAGGCGACAGGCTGCCGGTGACGCTCAGAGGCCCGGGAACGCCGAGCCCGATCCGTTATCGCGTGCCGATGGCATCCGCCCAGGTGAAATCGGCCGTGCTGCTTGCCGGCCTCAATACGCCGGGTGTCACCACGGTCATCGAGCCGGTGATGACGCGCGACCATACCGAAAAGATGCTGCAGGGTTTCGGCGCTGCCCTTTCCGTCGAGACGGACGGGGACGGCGTCCGCACGATCCGGCTCGAAGGCCGCGGCAAGCTCAAAGGCCAGGTGATCGACATTCCGGGCGATCCCTCCTCCACCGCCTTCCCGCTGGTTGCGGCGCTGCTTGTCCCCGGCTCCGACATCACCATCGTCAACGTCCTGATGAACCCGATCCGCACCGGGCTGATCCTGACGCTGCAGGAGATGGGGGCTGATATCGAGGTGTTGAACACGCGTCTTGCCGGCGGCGAGGACGTGGCGGATCTGCGCGTGCGCCATTCCGAACTCAAGGGTGTCACCGTTCCCGAAGATCGGGCGCCGTCGATGATCGACGAATATCCTATCCTCGCCGTCGCCGCCTGTTTCGCCGAAGGCGCGACGATCATGAAGGGGCTGGAGGAACTGCGCGTCAAGGAGTCCGACCGCCTTTCCGCCGTCGCCGATGGCCTGAAACTCAATGGCGTCGACTGCGACGAAGGCGAAGATTTTCTCGTCGTGCGCGGCCGGCCAGACGGCAAGGGCCTCGGCAACGCTGCCGGCGACAAGGTCAGCACACATCTCGACCATCGCATCGCCATGAGCTTCCTTGTCATGGGGCTTGCCTCGGAGCATGCTGTGACGATCGACGACGCGGCGATGATCGCGACCAGCTTTCCGGAATTCATGCAGCTGATGACCGGCCTTGGAGCGAAGATCGAGCTGGTGGCGGAATGATGTGCCGGCCGCGGCAATTCCGCGAAGACGAACTCATTCGCCGTTTCGGCGCGCTGTCGCAGGATTGATCGCATGACGAACGAGACCTTCACCATCGCCATCGATGGCCCGGCCGCAGCGGGCAAGGGGACGCTTTCGCGCCTCATCGCAGAGCGCTACGGATATCACCATCTTGATACCGGCCTGACCTATCGCGCCACAGCCAAGGCGCTGCTCGATGCCGGCCTGCCGCTCGACGACGAGGCGGTGGCAGAAAAGATCGCGAGAGAGGTTGAACTCGCTGGATTGGATCGCGATATACTTTCCAAGCATGAGATCGGCGAAGCTGCCTCGAAGATTGCCGTCATGCCGGCGGTGCGCCGGGCGCTGGTCGAGGCGCAGCGACGGTTTTCGACGAAAGCGCCGGGAACCGTGCTCGATGGGCGCGATATCGGCACGGTCGTCTGCCCGAATGCGGCGGTGAAATTCTATGTAACGGCGTCGCCGGAAGTCCGCGCAAGACGCCGTTATGACGAGATCCTCGGCAAAGGCCTGACGGCGGATTTCGATGCGATATTCGAGGACGTCAAGCGGCGCGACGAACGCGACATGGGACGGGCCGACAGCCCTTTGAAACCAGCTGATGATGCGCACTTGCTTGATACGTCGGAAATGAGTATAGAGGCCGCGTTTCAAGCTGCTCAATCGATCATCGATGCGGTCTTGAGCCGAAATGCCTAAATTCAAGCGATTTTACGTGCTCTGAGCATGGATCGCTTCTAATATAGCAAGCCTGAAATTCCGTCCAAGCGCCGGATTGCCTTCGTAAGAGAAGGCGGACTGGGTTCAGGCTCATTCAACGCAAACCAACCGGCGCATACGTGTCCGCTTCCGTTTCAGGACACGCAGGAGATTTTATGTCAGTAGCTACCCCCTCCCGCGAGGATTTCGCGGCTCTTCTCGAAGAGTCCTTTGCCAAGAACGACCTGGCCGAAGGCTATGTCACCAAGGGCATCGTCACGGGCATCGAGAAGGACGTCGCCGTTGTCGACGTCGGCCTGAAGGTTGAAGGCCGCATCGCGCTCAAGGAATTCGGCGCGCGCGCCAAGGACGGCCTGTTGAAGGTCGGCGACGAAGTCGAAGTTTATGTCGAGCGCATCGAAAACGCGCTTGGCGAAGCCGTTCTGTCGCGCGAGAAGGCTCGCCGCGAAGAAAGCTGGGTCAAGCTCGAAGCCAAGTTCGAAGCTGGAGAACGTGTCGAAGGCGTGATCTTCAACCAGGTCAAGGGCGGCTTCACGGTCGACCTCGACGGTGCAATCGCCTTCCTGCCGCGTTCTCAGGTCGACATTCGTCCGATCCGCGACGTGACCCCGCTGATGCACAACCCGCAGCCCTTCGAAATCCTCAAGATGGACAAGCGCCGCGGCAACATCGTGGTTTCGCGCCGTACGGTTCTGGAAGAATCCCGTGCCGAGCAGCGTTCTGAAATCGTTCAGAACCTCGAAGAAGGCCAGGTTGTCGACGGCGTCGTCAAGAACATCACCGATTACGGTGCGTTCGTCGACCTCGGCGGCATCGACGGCCTGCTGCACGTCACCGACATGGCATGGCGCCGTGTGAACCATCCGTCGGAAATCCTGAACATCGGTCAGCAGGTCAAGGTTCAGATCATCCGCATCAACCAGGAAACCCACCGTATCTCGCTCGGCATGAAGCAGCTCGAGAGCGATCCGTGGGATGGCATCCAGGCCAAGTATCCGGAAGGCAAGAAGATTTCCGGTACCGTTACGAATATCACCGACTACGGTGCGTTCGTCGAGCTGGAGCCGGGCATCGAAGGCCTGATCCACATCTCGGAAATGTCCTGGACCAAGAAGAACGTTCACCCCGGCAAGATCCTGTCCACGAGCCAGGAAGTCGAAGTCGTCGTTCTCGAAGTCGATCCGTCCAAGCGCCGTATCTCGCTCGGCCTCAAGCAGACGCTGGAAAATCCGTGGGCAGCATTCGCCCGCAGCCATCCGGCCGGCACTGAAGTCGAAGGCGAAGTCAAGAACAAGACCGAATTCGGCCTGTTCATCGGCCTCGACGGCGATGTCGACGGCATGGTGCACCTCTCCGACCTCGACTGGAACCGTCCGGGCGAACAGGTCATCGAGGAGTTCAACAAGGGTGACGTCGTCAAGGCCGTCGTTCTCGACGTCGATGTCGAGAAGGAACGCATCTCGCTCGGCATCAAGCAGCTCGGCAAGGATGCAGTCGGCGATGCCGCTGCTTCTGGCGACCTGCGCAAGAATGCCGTCGTTTCCTGCGAAGTCATCGCGGTCAACGACGGCGGCGTCGAAGTGAAGCTCGTCAACCACGAGGACATCACTTCCTTCATCCGCCGTGCCGACCTCGCCCGCGACCGCGACGAGCAGCGCCCCGAGCGCTTCTCGGTCGGCCAGGTGTTCGACGCCCGCGTCACCAACTTCTCCAAGAAGGACCGCAAGATCATGCTGTCCATCAAGGCTCTGGAGATTGCGGAAGAGAAGGAAGCCGTTGCCCAGTTCGGTTCGTCCGACAGCGGCGCTTCGCTCGGCGACATCCTGGGCGCAGCCCTGAAGAACCGCGGCGGCGAATAAGCCTCACCGCCTTTGAATTGAAGAACCCGCCGGAGCGATCCGGCGGGTTCTTCATTTTCAGGCGATGGAAAAGTATTATTCCCAGCCGACCATGCGCTGATAGAGCGCATAGACCGGGTCGGCGGCCGCGCCTGCCTGATAAGCCGACGGTTCTGTATCGATCATCCTCGGCGTCCTGCGCTCGGGCGCCGCGCCGGTTTCTTCGGCATCGGGCTCGGCATCCTCGCCCCCGGACTGCGCCTGCTGCTCGTCCTGCTGAGCGTCGTCGCGGTGATGCTGATGCTGGTGGTGCGTTTCGCCTGCCTTCTCGTTCGACGGCGTATCCTTGGCGAACTGGTAGGGCAGCTGGGTGTAGGCCAGCCCTTCCGGCATCTTTGCCGCAAGCGGCACATAGGAAGCCTCGGCCGTCTCGGGAACCGGCATCATCTGCGGTTGCGCGGAAATTTCTTTCGGCTGACGGGCTGCTGCCGCCACGGTCTCGATATCCATCTGCGGTGGGCGGAGCGCTGCGGACTGGCGAGGATCGGGTGGTGTGAATTCGGCTGGCTGCCTGGTCAAGGTTTCGGTCGCATCGCTGATGACGGCGTCGTCGAGGATCGCATCGATCTCCACTGCCGCCTCGACGGGAACATCCTCCAGCACGGTTTCGATGTCCTGCTCGCGGATGATGGTGGCGATCATCTCGGAGACTTCTTCGGTCATGGAGGCGACAATTCCTGCCCAGTTCCTGGGAATGACAGGATCCACCTTTTCCGACATCGCACCGGTTTCGATGGCAGGCGGCTCCGGCGTTGCCTGCGTATCATCGGCTGCTGCGGCTTCCGTCGACGAGGGTTGCCGGGTTTCAATCTCCTGCGACGCAGATTTTTCCGGGGCGACCTCCCTTGTGGTCGCTGGGGAGGATTGAGCCTGGTTTTCAGCCTTCGGCGCTTCCGGATCGGCAGCTTCCACGGCTTCGGCGATGACCGCTTCCTCGGTGGTCGCCGGAGCTGCTGCCTCGATCAGCGAATCGGCTGACGCGGGCGCCGCGTCTGCCGGCTGACGCATGGCGACAGGCAGCCTGTCCTCATGCAGTCTTATCTCGGGCAGCCGGATCTCGGGGCGAGCTTCGGCGCGCATCGGCGATGCATCGTTCTGGCCATAGGAGCGGACGACCGCGCGGGCGGCGAGATCGCGATCCTTATAGCGGACAATCTCCAGATAGGCGACGATGCGGGCTGCTTCCGGGCCTGTCGGGTTTTTCAGAGCTTCGGCAATGGTCCGCAGCGGCAGACCGTGGCCTTGCGCGGTCAGCTGGCGCTCGACCTCGTCGATTCTCGCGGCCGGCAGCCGCCGGATCGCATCGGCAAGCCGGGAGGCGAAGGCAAGATTGCTCTCATCATCTCCACGATCGAGCGAAATCGAGCGGCCTGCCGCATCGATGACATCGAAAAGGGCTTCGACCATGCGCTCGCGCGCCGCAAGGAGCAGAATATTGAGCTTGCCGGCAATGGCGGAATTGAGGTCTGCGGCTTCGACGGCGTTGACAGGCGCGGGGGCAATCACCGAGTGGCCGAGACCACTGGCGACGATCGCCGCTGTCTGACCCTGGGACGAAAAGCTTGCATTGGACGCTGCACGAACGGGAGTCAACATGGCATGCTCCTTTCGTAAAGTGACGATGAAAGCAGGCTCTAGAAAAGGACCGCGCTCATCCGGTCCCCCTGCATCCCAGCAGATCCTCCTGTCCGCATGACGCAGTTCCGGCGCCATCGAAATGCATAAAAATTAACAGGAATATTAATGAACAGGCGTTAACGAATCGCTAACGGCCGCCGGCAAGCCTGCCGTACGGCTATTGGCAAACGCAGAATGAAGGAAATTCGCTCAGCTATGGGCGAAGATATCGGCCTCTTCCCAGCCGAGCAGGTCGAGCTTGGCGCGAGTCGGCAGGAATTCGAAGCAGGCCGTCGCATGATCATAGCGGCCGTCGCGGATCAGGCGTTCCGTCAGCTTATCGCGCAACGCATGCAGATAAAGCACGTCGGAGGCGGCATATTCGAGCTGGGCCGGAGACAGCCTCTCGGCCGCCCAATCGGAAGATTGCTGCGCCTTGGAGACGTCGACGTCGAGCATCTCCTTAAGATTATCCTTGAGGCCGTGGCGATCCGTATAGGTCCGGATCAGGCGCGAGGCGATCTTGGTGCAGAAAACCGGGGTCGTGGTGACCTCGAAGGTATGGAAGAGCACGGCAATATCGAAGCGGCCGTAATGAAAGATCTTCTGGTGGGTGGGGTCTTCCAGCAGGGCGACGAGATTGGGCGCCTCTTTCTGACCGGCGGCGATGCGAATGATATCGGCGGTGCCGTCACCCGGCGAAAGCTGGACGACGCAGAGCCGATCGCGGCGCGGCACCAGGCCGAGCGTTTCGGTGTCGATCGCAATCGCGCCGGTGTAGCGAGCAATGTCGGCCGCGGAAATATCGCCTTCGTGATAACGTATGGTCGCTGCCATGAGACTGTCTTTCGTTCGATGCATCCCCTACAGCGCCGCACGTCTTTTCGAGAGCCGCAAAGGACGCTCTAGCGCTTGAATGGCTGCATAACTTTATGCAGCAGCGCTATAACGCAAAGACGCAGAATACGAAACCGCTTTCCTGCCGCGGACCGTTCAGAATGTCGGCGGCGTATTGATCCAGAGAAGCACGGTTTCGCCATCGTGACGGTTGCGCCAGGAATGATCGCGGCGGCTTTCGAAATAGAGTGAATCGCCGGGGCCGAGATCAAAGAACTGATCGCCGTCGAGCACCAGTTCGAGCCGGCCGGACAGAACATGCATGAATTCCTCGCCCTCGTGGCGATAGGCGCCCTCGCTGGCAGCACCGGGCGCCAGCACGAAACGATGGCAGTCCATCATCCTACGGCCTTCGGCGAGGAGCTGCACCGTGAGGCCCGGCGTCGTTTCCGGCCAGTTGCGCCATTCGCCGGCGCGTACTAGCGCCGGCACATCAGCGCTTTCCTCACCGGAGAGGCGGGAGACGGTGGTGCCGTAGTACTCCGCCAGATCGTGCAGCGTCTTGAAACCGACGCCCTGCGAGGTGCGCTCCAGCGTGGACAGCGTCGACGAGGTGATGCCGATGTCGCCGGCCACCTGATCGAGTGTCTTGCCGCTCGCATGGCGCAGGCTGCGGAGCTTGCGGCCGAGGCCGCTATCCTGGCTTGCCTCGGCGCCGTCGACGGAAGGTTCTTCGCTCTCCAACGCCTCTCGGATTGCCGCGGGATTAAGGCCCCGCTCGACACGATACCAGGAGATGCGCTTCAGCCGCGCCACATCGTCGGCGCTGTATTGCCGATGGCCGGTTTCGGAACGACCGGGAACCACCAGACCCTGGCTTTCCCAAAGACGCAGTGTCGAGGCCGACACGCCCGCCAGCCGCGCGGCTTCCGCCACCTTGTAGCGCACAGGCCCGTTATCGTTCATCCGCCAATATCCCTGATTCCAATCGCCCCAGAACCTCCATCAAAAAGCGTGATGTTTGAAGCAAAAAATGCCGCTTGATTTCTTGCAGGAAAAATGTAGGAACTTTCTACACATCTTGCAGAACTTATGCAAGATAGTTCTGAAGCCCCTTTCAGCGCAGGAGCGCATCGATGAACGCGACAAGCCTTACGGACCGGAAGAATGCAGCCATTTCACGTGGCGTCGGCATGACGACCCAGATCTATGCGGATCGCGCAGAGAATGCCGAGATCTGGGACAAGGAGGGCCGCCGCTACATCGATTTCGCCGCCGGCATCGCCGTTCTCAATACCGGCCACCGCCATCCCCGGGTCATCGCAGCGGTCAAGGATCAGCTCGACCGCTTCACCCATACCTGCCATCAGGTAGTTCCCTATGAGAGCTACGTACACCTTGCCGAACGGCTGAACGCGCTGCTGCCTGGCGATTTCGAGAAGAAGACGATCTTCGTCACGACGGGCGCCGAAGCGGTCGAGAACGCCGTCAAGATCGCGCGTGCCGCAACCGGCCGCTCGGCCGTCATCGCCTTTGGCGGCGGCTTCCATGGCCGCACCTTCATGGGCATGGCGCTGACCGGCAAGGTCGTGCCCTACAAGGTCGGCTTCGGCGCCATGCCGGGCGACGTGTTTCATATTCCTTTCCCGGTCGAGTTGCACGGCGTCACCGCCGATCAGTCGCTGGCGGCATTGAAGAAGCTCTTCGCCGCCGATGTCGATCCGCAGCGCGTCGCGGCCATCATCATCGAGCCGGTACAGGGCGAAGGCGGCTTCTACTCCGCACCCGCCGCCTTCATGAAGGCGCTGCGCGAGCTCTGCGACCAGCACGGCATCCTGCTGATCGCCGACGAGGTGCAGACCGGTTTTGCCCGCACCGGCAGGATGTTCGCGATGGATCATCACGAGGTGGCGCCCGACCTGACGACGATGGCAAAGAGCCTTGCCGGCGGCTTTCCGCTCGCCGCCGTCACCGGCCGCGCCGCGATCATGGATGCGCCGGGACCGGGCGGGCTCGGCGGCACCTATGGCGGCAATCCGCTTGGGATCGCCGCTGCCCATGCCGTGCTCGACGTCATTGCCGACGAAGATCTCTGCAACCGTGCCAACCAGCTTGGCGGACGGCTGAAGCAGCGGCTGGAATCGCTGCGCGAGACGGTGCCGGAGATCGTCGATATCCGCGGACCGGGCTTCATGAACGCCGTCGAATTCAACGACCGGACGACCGGACTGCCGAGCGCGGAATTCGCCAACCGGGTGCGGCTGATCGCTCTCGACAAGGGCCTGATCCTGCTCACCTGCGGCGTCCACGGAAACGTCATCCGCTTTCTTGCACCGATCACCATCCAGGACGAGATCCTCGGCGAAGCGCTGGATATTCTCGAAGCCTCGATGCTGGAAGCGAGCGCGGGCCGTTAAGCGCACCCGAACCGGACTTCAATGGCTCCCGGCAACCGGCAGCCGCACTCTCAAGGAGGATATGACATGGCTTTCACCACCGCACTGACCAAGCACGTTCCCTTCTCCTCGCCCTTGCTGCGCGATGCCGGCTATATCGACGGCGTCTGGACATCAGGCGATGCCACGAGGACTTTCGACGTGCTGAACCCGGCAACCGGCGAGCTGCTCGCCTCGCTGCCCGATATGGGTGCGGCCGAGACGCGGGCGGCGATCGACGCAGCCCATGCCGCCCAGCCGGGCTGGGCTGCCCGCCCGGCCAAGGAACGTAGCGCGATCCTGCGCAAGTGGTTCGACCTGATGGTCGCCAATGCCGACGAACTCGCCGCGATCCTGACCGCCGAAATGGGCAAGCCGTTCCCGGAAGCGCGCGGCGAGATCCTTTATGCCGCGGCCTATATCGAATGGTATGCGGAAGAAGCCAAGCGCATCTACGGCGAGACAATCCCCGCGCCTTCCGACGACAAACGGATGATCGTCATCCGGCAGCCGGTCGGCGTCGTCGGCACGATCACGCCGTGGAATTTCCCTGCGGCGATGATCACCCGCAAGATCGCCCCGGCGCTTGCCGTCGGCTGCACCGTGGTCTCGAAGCCCGCCGAACAGACGCCGCTGACGGCGATCGCGCTTGCCGTGCTCGCCGAGCAGGCGGGCATTCCCGCCGGTGTCTTAAACGTCATCGTCGGGGTCGACGGCCCGGCGATCGGCCGCGAGCTCTGCGGCAATGAAAAGGTGCGCAAGATCAGCTTCACCGGCTCGACGGAAGTGGGCCGCATCCTGATGCGGCAGTGCGCCGACCAGATCAAGAAGGTGAGCCTGGAGCTCGGCGGCAACGCGCCCTTCATCGTCTTCGACGATGCCGATCTCGACGCTGCCGTCGAAGGTGCGATCGCCTCCAAATACCGCAATGCCGGCCAGACCTGCGTCTGCGCCAACCGCCTCTACGTCCAGTCGAACGTTTACGACGCCTTCGCCGCCAAGCTTGCCGCCAAGGTCGCCGAGATGTCGGTCGGCGACGGCTTCAAGCCGGGTGTCGTGATCGGGCCGCTGATCGATGAACAGGGCCTTGCCAAGGTGGAAGACCACGTCAGCGACGCGCTTGCCAAGGGCGCCAAGGTGCTGACCGGCGGCAAGCGCATCGACGGCGCCGGCACCTTCTTCACGCCGACGGTGCTGACCGGCGTTGCGCGCGGCATGAAGGTGGCGCGCGAGGAGACCTTCGGGCCGGTGGCGCCGCTCTTTCGCTTCGACACGGTCGAGGATGTCATCAATCAAGCCAACGACACGGAGTTCGGCCTCGCCGCCTATTTCTACGCCGGCGATCTGAAGAAGGTCTGGCGGGTGGCGGAAGCGCTGGAATACGGCATGATCGGCATCAATACCGGCCTGATGTCATCCGAGACGGCACCCTTCGGCGGCATCAAGCAATCCGGCCTTGGTCGCGAAGGCTCGCGGCACGGCGCCGACGACTATCTGGAAATGAAATATCTCTGCATCGGCGGCGTTTGATTGCACCGAGGGCACGCGGCATTGGGCCGCGTGCCGTCAATAATGCGGCGGCCGGGTGATGCCAGGCGCTTCCAGCGACTGCTCTTCCAGCGACAGGAAGCGTTCGGTCAGGCGGTCGAGTTTGGTGCGCATCTGCTCGACCGTCTTCCATTGCTCGGCGAGTTGATCGGAAAGCTCTTCGATCGTCTTTGCCTGGTGGGCCAGCATTTCTTCCAGCCGGGTGATGTGGTTCGTCTCGTCAGACATCGATGCTCCTTTGCCGAAACCGGCAGAACAGATGGTTCTCCCAAAGCGGAAATAGGCCGCCTCGTCAATGCTTTCCATGCCCGGCGCGGCCACGGGCAAAACTGTACCGTTTGGTTACTAAAAGACCTTGCCGCGCCTGATGTTGTGGGGTAGCCCTTATCCATCAGGGAGGAATACTGATGGATGCAGGAAACGGCTTTCTTCATCCGGACCGGCTTTTTCCGGCTGATCCGGCAACACGGACCATCGCGCGAGACCTCTACGAGACGGTGCGCAATCTTCCGATCGTCAGCCCGCACGGGCATACCGAACCCTCCTGGTTCGCCGACGACAAACCCTTCGAAGATGCGGCCTCGCTGCTGGTCATTCCCGATCACTATCTCTTCCGCATGCTGCACAGTGTCGGGGTCAGCTTGGACGAGCTCGGCGTGCCGCGGCTCGACGACAAGCCGGTGGCAACGGGACGGGCGATCTGGCGGACCTTTGCCGCACATTATCATCTTTTCCGCGGAACGCCTTCGAGCCTTTGGGTCGACCACGCCATGTCGGCCGTGCTCGGCTGCACCGAGCCGCTGACGGCTGATAATGCCGATGCGCTCTACGACCATATCAATGCCCAGCTTGCGCTTCCCGAATTCCGCCCGCGGGCGCTGCATCAGCGATTCGGCATCGAAACGATCGCGACGACGGATGGCGCGCTCGACCCACTGGCGCATCACCAGAAGTTGGCGGCGGACGGCTGGATCGGCAAAGTGCGCACCACCTACAGGCCGGACAGTGTCACCGATCCCGACGCCGTCGGCTTCCGCGACAATCTCATCAAGTTCGGAGAGATCACCGGCACCGACGTCACGCGTTGGGACGGCTTGATCGAGGCGCATCGGCGCCGGCGCGCCTATTTCCGCCAGTTCGGCGCCACCGCGACCGATCACGGTGTGCCCACCGCCTTCACCGCAGACCTGCCGCTTGTGGAAAAACAGGCGCTGCTCGACAAGGCGCTGAAGGGTCCGCTTTCGGCCGAGGATGCCGAGCTCTTCCGCGGCCAGATGATGACCGAGATGGCCGGGCTTTCGGCCGAGGACGGCATGGTGATGCAGATCCATGCCGGATCGAGACGCAATACAGACCGCGGGCTTTTCTCGACTCGAGGCCCCAATATGGGCGCCGATATCCCGACACCCACGGACTGGGTTGGCGGCTTGAATGCGCTGCTATCAAAATATGGTCACGCACCGGGTTTGCGTGTGCTGCTCTTCACACTCGACGAGACGACCTATGCACGCGAGCTGGCGCCGATGGTCGGCCATTGGCCCTGCCTGATGATCGGCCCGCCCTGGTGGTTCCACGACAGCCCGCTCGGCATTCGGCGCTATCTCGACCAGGTTGTGGAGACGGCAGGCTTTGCCAATATGGCGGGTTTCAACGACGATACGCGCGCGCTGCTATCGATCCCGGCCCGGCATGACGTCTGGCGCCGCGAAGTCTGCCGCTTCCTTGCCCAGCTCGCCGCCGAGCACCGGATTTCCAAGCGGGAAGCCGAAATCGCCGCAGGCGAGCTCTCCTATGGCAATGCAAAGAAGGCCTACAAGCTGTGACCGAACGACTGCAAACTCTTTCCGGCCTCGCCTCGACGGCGAAGCTTCCCGCCTATGACCGCAACCAGCTGAAAAGCGGCATCCTGCATCTTGGGCCGGGCGCCTTCTTCCGCGCGCATTTCGCGCCGTTTACGGATGCTGCGCTCGCAGCCGCAGGCGGCGACTGGGGCATCGAGGTAGCAAGCCTGCGCACGCCCGATGTCGTTGACAATCTGAGCGCTCAGAACGGGCTTTATACGACGCTGATCCGCGACAGCTCGGGCACGACGGCTGAGGTGATCGGTTCGATCCTGAAGGCGCATGTGGCGCCGCGCGATCCGGCTGGCCTGCTGGCGCGGCTCGAAGATCCCGCTATCCGCATCGTCAGCATGACGGTGACGGAAAAGGCCTATGGTTTCGATCCGGCAACCGGCGGCCTCGACCTGAAGCACCCCGATATCGTCGCCGATCTCGCCAGCCGGCATGCGCCGCGCGGCGTCATCGGCTACCTCGTCGAAGGCCTTGCGCGCCGCCGGCAGAAGGGGATCGCGCCCTTTACGCCGCTCAGCTGCGACAACCTGCCGAGCAACGGCGCGGTTCTGAAACGCCTCGTCCTCGAATTCACCTCGCGCATCGATTCCGACCTGCATCGCTGGATCGAAGCGAATGTGCCCTTCCCTTCGACGATGGTCGACCGCATCACGCCGGCAAGCACCGAAGCGACCTATGCCGATGCCGAGCGGCTGACGGGCCGCACCGACATGGCGGCGGTCGAGACAGAGCCTTTTACGCAGTGGGTCATCGAAGATCATTTCGCCAATGGCCGGCCGGCCTGGGAAAAGGTCCGCGGCGCGCTGATGGTCGAGGAAGTCTCGGCCTACGAAAAAATGAAGCTGCGGATGCTGAACGGCGCCCATTCGCTGCTCGCCTACCTCGGTTATATCGGCGGCTATGAATTCATCCGCGACGTGATGGACGATGCAGCCCTGGCAGCACTTGCCTACCGCCACATGCACGCGGCCGCGCGTACGCTCGATCCGGTGCCGGGCATCGATCTCGATGACTATGCCAGCGAATTGATAGCGCGCTTTGCAAACAAGGCGATCGCACATCGCACCTATCAGATCGCCATGGACGGCACGCAGAAACTGCCGCAGCGGCTGCTGGAGCCGGCAAGCGAGGCTCTGGCGCATGGCGACAGGGCGGAGACCTATGCGATCGCCGTAGCGGCGTGGATGCGCTATGCGATCGGCGAGCACGGCAATGGTGATCGCTACCAACTGCGCGATCCCCGTGCTGCGGAAATCGCCGCTCTCATCGCCGATATCCCGCGCACAGGCCTGGCGATCTCGGCGGCTCTCTTCACCCTTCCCGGACTTTTCCCGGCGGCTTTGACAGGCCACCGGGCCTGGACGCAGGATGTGGCTGACAAGCTGGAGATCCTGATCCAGGACGACCGGCTGCCGCTGTTCTGAGATTTGGAGCCTCTGGCGCAGGCTCTGCTTCAGCCCAGGAGTGTCGTTTTGCGCAAGTATAGTAAGTCACGCCAACGCGGGGTGGCTGGGTTCTTGCAATGAGAGGGCGTGCTGTGGCCGCCCCCCTCTGCCCTGCCGGGCATCTCCCCCACAGGTGGGGAGATTGGCTGGGCTCACTGGCTTCCCCGGTAGTGTGCGGAAGGTTCTGCAAATTCACTGAGAGGGGCGGTCATGGCAGGCTGGTGATGTTCAACGTCACCTGATTCCCTGGAAGGAACGCCACCATGACCAAGACAGAAGATAAGACTGCTGTTGCTACCGTCAAAGACATTCTGCTTTCGAACCCCGATGGGCTGCACGAGGTGCTGCGCGCGGTGATGCAGGAGGTCCTTGAAGCCGAGATGGACGAGGCTTTGGGAGCCGCGAAAGGCGAACGCACGCCCGAGCGGCTCGGCTACCGCTCCGGCCATTACGGCCGCACGCTGATAACGCGGGTGGGCAAGTTGGAACTCAGGGTGCCGCAGGACCGCTCGGGACACTTCTCCACCGAGCTGTTCGAACGCTACCAGCGCTCGGAGCGGGCGCTGGTCGCCACGCTGGCCGAGATGTATGTGCAGGGGGTGTCGACGCGCAAGGTCAAGGCGATCACCGAAGAACTGTGCGGGCATGCGTTCTCGGCCTCATCGATCTCGGCGATCAACAAGCGGCTCGATGAAAGCCTAAAGGCCTTTGCCTGCCGCCCGCTTCAAGAGCCCTTTCCCTATCTCATCCTCGATGCCCGTTATGAGAAGGTCAGAGAGGGCGGCGTCGTCAGGAGCCAGGCGGTGCTGATCGCCGTCGGCATCGACTGGGACGGCCGGCGGCAAATCCTGTCCGTCGAGATGGCCGGCCGCGAGAGCCGCTCGGCCTGGAAGGACTTCCTGTTGGGATTGAAAGCCCGCGGCCTCAAGGGTGTCGAGTTCGTCGTCTCCGACGATCATGCCGGCCTCGTCGCGGCGATCGGCGAAGTCATTCCGGAAGCCGCCTGGCAGCGCTGCTATGTGCACTTCCTGCGCAATGCGCTCGACCATCTGCCACGCAAGCACGGCGACGATTGCCTGCAGGAACTGCGATGGATCTACGACCGGCGCGATCTCGCCGAGGCGAAAACCGATCTTTCCGCCTGGCTTGGCAAATGGTCGGGAAAATATCCACGGCTGACCGGCTGGGTCGAGGAAGCCATCGAGCAGACGCTCACTTTCTTCCGGCTACCGCGCACTCACCACAAGCATCTCAAGAGCACCAACATGCTCGAGCGCCTCAACGAGGAAATCCGTCGTAGAACCTACGTCGTGCGCATCTTTCCCAACACCGAAAGCTGCCTGCGCCTGGTCAGGGCGCTTGCCGTCGAAACCCACGAAAACTGGATGGAGGCCAATCGATACATCAACATGGACGATCTCAGAGAGCATAAGAAACTCGCTCTCCGCAATGCCGCATGACCAGTCTCATGACCGCCCTTTTTGCTGAACTTGACGCACATAACCGCTTCCCCAAACAATCAGCGTCCAGCCCGACGAAACGGTAGATGAGTAGGAAGTTTAAGCCACTTGCGATCTCCCCACCCGTGGGGGAGATGCCCGGCAGGGCAGAGGGGGGCTCACACGGCCTGCCCTCTCCTCGTCATCTCTGTCCTCAAAGCTTCGCTCGAAGGCAAAGAATGAGGTAATTCGAGTTCGTCAAGCCTTCACCCGCGCCATATCGGGATCATAGAGCGGCGACAGCGATACCTTGCAGGGGATGCGTTCCCGCGCGACATCGAGCTCATAGGTGCCGGAGAGCACGAAATCCTCGGTCACGCCGTCGGGGCTGCGGACGTAGCCATAGCCGATGGGCTTGCCCAGCGTATAACCGAAGCCGCCGCTCGACAGCCAGCCGACGCGCTTGCCGTCGCGATAGATCGTTTCGCGGCCGAGCAGCACGGCATCGGCATCCTCGGGAACAAAGCAGGCGAGGCGCTTCTTGACGCCGCCCGAAAGCTGCCGCTCGATCGCCTCACGGCCGCGGAACGGAATATTCTTCCGCATCTTCACCGCCCAGCCGAGACCGGCTTCAACAGGCGTATGGTCGGGACCGATATCCGACCCCCAGGCGCGATAACCCTTTTCCAGGCGGCAGCTCTCGATGGCGCGGTAGCCGGCATTGACGAGGCCGAGCTCGCCGCCTGATGCCATCAGCACGTCGTAGACCGTGGTCGCATATTCAATGGGAATATGCAGCTCGTAGCCGAGCTCGCCGACATAGGTGATGCGCAGCGCCCGCACGGGGCAGCCTGCAATGCCGATGGTCCTGACCTTGCCGAAGGGGAAGGCCGCATTCGAGACGTCGCTGCCCGTCACCTTTTCCAGGACGGCGCGGGAATTCGGTCCCATCAGCGACAGCACGGAATAGGCGGATGTGACGTCGACCAGCTCGGCATGCATCTCCGCCGGGATATTGCGTGCGATCCAATTGAAGTCATGGGTGGCGAAGCCGGTACCGGTGACGATGTAATATTCGTTCTCGGCGATACGGGCGACCGTCACGTCGCATTCGATACCGCCCTTGTCGTTCAGCATCTGCGTGTAGACAAGCGATCCCACCGGCCTTGCCACATCGTTGGCAGCGATCCAGGACAAGGCTGCCTCGGCATCCCTGCCCTTCAGCACGAATTTGGCAAAGGAGGTCTGGTCGAAGATGACCGCCGCTTCGCGCACCGCCTTATGCTCGCGGCCGACTGCGTCGAACCAGTTCTGCCTGGTGTAGCTGTAGATATCCTTCGGCTCCTCGTTGGCGAAGAGATCGGCAAACCAGTTCGGCCGTTCCCAGCCGAGCTTTTCGCCGAAACAGGCGCCCTGCGCCTTCAGCCGGTCATAGAGCGGCGATTTGCGGCAGGGTCGGCCGCTCGAATGCTCCTCGAACGGCCAGGCCATGGTGTAATGTTTGCCGTAGGCTTCGAGCGTGCGTGTCCGCACCCAATCGGTATCGAAATGCGGCCGGCCGAAACGGCGGATATCGACCGGCCAGAGATCATAAGGCGGTTCGCCCTTCGTCACCCATTCGGCAAGCGCCATGCCGGCACCGCCAGCCGAGGCGATGCCGAAGGCGTTGAAACCG
Source organism: Rhizobium leguminosarum (assembly GCF_001679785.1). Classification (NCBI taxonomy): domain Bacteria; kingdom Pseudomonadati; phylum Pseudomonadota; class Alphaproteobacteria; order Hyphomicrobiales; family Rhizobiaceae; genus Rhizobium; species Rhizobium leguminosarum. The sequence continues at coordinate 4,145,846 of NZ_CP016286.1, read as the reverse complement.
GCGCCGACGAAGAAATTCTTCAGCTCCGGGGCCTCGCCGAGAATGAAGTTGCCATCCGGCGTGAAGCTTTCCGGGCCGTTCAGCAGCTGCTTGACGCCGACGTTTTCCAGCGCTGGAACGCGGCCGAGCGCCTGTTCCATGATCTGTTCGAAATGGTCGAAATTGCTGTCCAGCAGCGTGTAGTGGAAACCTTCGGGGATGCCGCTCTTTGCCCAGGGAATGGGATTCGGCTCGTAGCCGCCCATGACGATGCCACCGACCTCTTCCTTGTAGTAGGTCAGGCGATCGGGATCGCGCAGCGTCGGCAGGTTGGAGGGCACGCCGAAGGATTCGGTTATGATGTATTGATGCTCGACGGAGACCAGCGGCACGTTGACGCCGAAGCGGGCGGCGAAGGCGCGCGTCCATTGACCGGCACAGACGACGACGCGCTCGCATTCGATGCGTCCTTGCGCCGTGATGACGGCGCGGATCTTTCCCTTGTCGATTTCAAGGTCGAGGACTTCGGTATCCTCGAAGATCGAAACGCCCGACATACGGGCGCCCTTGGCCAGCGCCTGGGTGATGTCGGAGGGATTGGCCTGGCCGTCGGTCGGGAGGAAGGCGGCGCCGACGAGATCGTCAACCGTCATCAGCGGCCAGAGATCGAAGGCTTCCTGCGGTGTCAGCAACTGCATTTCGAGGCCGAAGGACTGGGCGGTGGTCGCTTGGCGCCTGACCTCGGTCCAGCGTTCCTCATTGCAGGCAAGGCGCAGGCCGCCATTCATCTTCCAGCCGGTGCCGAGACCCGTTTCCTCTTCCAGCCGCTTGTAGAGATCGACGGAATAGCCGAGAAGCTGGGTGATGTTGGCGCTGGTGCGCAACTGGCCGACGAGGCCGGCGGCGTGGAAAGTGGTGCCCGAGGTAAGCTTCTTGCGCTCCAGCAGCACGGTATCGGTCCAGCCGAGTTTGCCGAGATGATAGGCCGTCGAGCAGCCGATGATGCCGCCGCCTATAACCACGGCTTTCGCCGTCTTCGGTAATACCTTCGTCATTTATTGGTCCTGTTCAAAGGCTTGATAGGCGCGTTCGAAGCGCGCGAGATTTTCGGCCGTATAGCCGGCGTAATCGAAATCGATGCTGGAATGAATTTCCGAAATCATGCTCCAGAGCGTCTCGCGCAGCAGCGAGGCGCATTTCATCGCGGCGTAGCGCCTGTTGAGATCATCGGTCAGCGGCCGGTCGAAATAGGTCTCCAGCATCGTGTGCTCGGCCGCTTCCGAGAACTCGTTGTTGGAGGCCAATCCGCCGAGATCGAAAAGCGGCGTGTTGAAACCGGCATAGTCCCAGTCGATCAGCCAGAGCCGCTTGCCGTCATCGAGAAAGTTGGCGGCCAGCAGGTCGTTGTGGCCGAAGGCGATCTCGAAAGGCCCTGCCGCTTCTTCCAGCGTCTCAGCCCTACCGACGAGCCCCGGCAGCAGCGGAAGATAGGTGCTTTCCGACGCCTTCAGATTGGCGGCGTAATCGCGGATGACGTGGAAGACCCAGAAGATCATCGCCTGGCCGCGGAAATGCCGGGCGATGTCGCGATGGCAGGCACGCACCAGCGGCAAGACCCGGGCGAGCATATGCGGCGTCCTGATATCCTGCGGCGACAGCGCCCGCGCCTCGATATATTCGAGCACCAGGACCCCTGGCGAATGGTGGATGACGGCAGGCGATATGCCGGCCGCATGGGCGGCACGGCTCGCGGCAAGCTCGTTCTGCCTGTTGATGTGATGAATCGGAATATCGGTACCGAGCCTCACCACGCAGCGCGCGACGGCATCGCTGACCAGATAGTTCCTGTTGGTGATGCCGCCGGCTATCGGCGCGATTGCGATCGGCCCCTGCCAGATGCCAAGCGCATGAATCCTATCTTCAGGCGTCATGCTTGTTCCCCTTGCGGCCCCTCGCGAAAATGATGGGCCAGAGGAGGATCGGCTGTCAAGCAGCCGAGCGCTTAGATCGTCTTGCCAGCCGCGTCGAAGACGTGGCAGCGGGCCGGGTCGAAGGAAGCCTTGACATTGGCGCCGCGCTCCACCTTCTGCTGGCCGTCAAGCGCGACAGTGAGGAGCTGGCTATCCGGCGTCGTAGTGTAGAGCATGGTGGCGCCGCCGAGATTTTCGACGAGATCGACGTTGACGGTCGACAGTGTGATTGCGCCTTCGGCCAGCGAAAGATGCTCCGGGCGAATGCCAAAGGTGACCTCCTCTCCCGCGCCGCCTTTCAGCCGGCGCGGCAAGCGGACGGAATTGCCGCAGACATGGATGCTGGTTTCGGTCTCGCCAACCTGCTCTATGCGGGCCTTCAGGAAATTCATCTTCGGGCTGCCGATGAAACCGGCGACGAAGCGGTTGGCCGGGTTGTTGTAGAGATCGAGAGGCGCTCCGACCTGCTCGATACGGCCGGAATTCAACACTACGATCTTGTCCGCCATCGTCATGGCTTCGACCTGGTCATGGGTGACATAGATCATCGTATTGCCGAGGCTACGGTGCAGGCGGGAGATCTCGACGCGCATCTGCACGCGCAGTTCGGCATCGAGGTTCGACAGCGGCTCGTCGAACAGGAAGATCCGCGGCTCGCGCACGATGGCGCGGCCGATCGCGACGCGCTGGCGCTGGCCGCCGGAGAGCGCCTTCGGCTTGCGCTCCAGCAGCTTCTCGATCTGCAATATCTCGGCGGCGCGCTTCACCTTCGGCTGGATATCGGCCTTCTTGTAACCCGCCGTCTCCAGGCCGAAGGCGAGGTTTTTATAGACCGACATATGGGGATAGAGCGCATAGGACTGGAAGACCATGGCGATGCCGCGCTTGGCAGGCGCCACCTCGTTCATGCGCTCGTTGTCGAGCAACAGCCCGCCGCCTGAGATCTCCTCGAGACCGGCGATCATGCGCAGAAGGGTGGATTTTCCACAGCCCGAGGGGCCGACGAAAACGACGAATTCGCCGGGATCGATCGTCAGGTCGATGCCATGGATCACATCCATCGCGCCGTAGCGCTTCTCGACCTTCTGAAGAACGACACTGGTTGCCATCTTCTCAAAACCCTCTCTTTTTATTTTACCGGTTACTTCGTTCTTGCGCGCCAATCGGCGTATTTCGGACTATCAGAACCCACCGGCAGCGGCACGTCGGCGCCGCTATCGGAAGACTGATAAATGGCGGTGACAAGTTCCAGCGCACGGCGGGCGTCCTTTGTCGTCACCGGCAGCGGCGCATGGCCGCTGAGGAAAGCGTGGAACTGGCCCATCTGGGTGGTGAAGCGCGGCGCGACCGGCTGCCAGTCGCCAACCACCCTGTCGATCTGCTCCTGAACGTCGTCGTTTGCGGCGATGATCTTCCAGGGGTCCTTGCCGGGTGTATAGGGTTCGTGGCTGCTCTCGAAAGTGACATTCTCGAAGTGCAGCCTGAGCCGGCTGATCTGCTCCTGCGAACCAAGCGTGCAGGAAAGCGAGACAAAGGCGCCGCTTTCCATCAGCAGGCTGGCGGAGGCACAATCCTCGACCTCGATATCGTTGACGCGGGTGGCGACGCGGCCGAAGACCCTGGCAGCCGGACCCATCAGATGCATCAGCATGTCGTGCAGGTGCAGCGCATGGGTGACGAGCACGCCGCCGAGCTCCGTCGCCCATTTGCCGCGCCAAGGCACGGCGTAATATTCGGGCTTGCGCAGCCAGAAGGTTTCGACCGAAGCGGTATAGGGCTTGCCGGCAATACCGGCGTCGATGATCCGCTTGGCCTTCTGAATGCCGTCGCCGTAACGGTACTGGAAGATCGGCATCAGCACGCCTTTGGCGGTCTTTTCCGCTTCCATGATGGTATCGACGGCGGCAAGCGAGCCCGTCAGTGGCTTTTCGCAGACAACATGCTTGCCGGCGGCAAGCGCTGCGACCACCTGTTCCAGATGGATGCCGGGAGGGGTGCAGATATCGATGATGTCGATCGTGTCGTCGGCCAGCAGCTCCGCAAAAGAGGTGGTGCGCCGTTCGATGCCGAACTCGTCGCCGACCGCTGCCATGCGCCGCTCGTTCAGGTCGCAGATCGCCACGACCTTGAACTTGTCGGAATGCGGCAGGTAACCCTCGACGATGTGGGAGCGGCCGATGCCGCAGCCGACGATCGCGACCGTCCTGATGCTCATGTCGCTCTTTCCCGTCATCGCCATCAACGCTTCATGCCCGTCGTTGCGATGCCCTCGATCAGCAGGCGCTGGAAGAACAGGAAGAAGAAGAACACCGGCACGAGCGTCAGGGTCGACATGGCGAACAAACCGCCCCAATCCGATGCGCTGGTGGAATCCACGAAGGTGCGCAGGCCGAGCTGGATCGTATAGGTGTTCATGTCGTTCAGGTAGATCAGCGGGCCGAAGAAATCGTCCCAGGTCCAGATGAAGGAGAAGATGGCGGCCGTTGCCAGCACCGGCAGCGACAGCGGCAGCATGATCTTCCAGTAGATGCGCCAAGCGCTGCAACCATCCATCATTGCCGCCTCATCCAATTCGCGCGGGATACCGCGGAAGAACTGCACCATGAGGAAGATGAAGAAGGCATCGCTTGCGAGGAACTTCGGCACAACGAGCGGCAGGATGGTGTTCACCCAGCCGAGATCGAGAAAGAGCACATATTGCGGGATCAGCGTCACGTGATAGGGGATCATCAACGTGCCGAGCATGATCGCGAACCAGAAATTCCGGCCGGCAAAACGCAACCGCGCAAAGGCGAAAGCCGTCAACGAACAGGCAATGACGTTGCCCGTCACCACTAGCAGCGAGATGACCAGCGAATTCCAGAAGAACTGGCCGAAGCTGATATCCAGGCCATTCCAACCGCGCACATAGGAGGAGAGATCGATCGACGACGGGATAAGCGAGGTCGACGAGAAGATCTCGTTTTCCGGCCTGACCGATGCCGAAACCATCCACAACAGCGGATAGAGCATGAGAAGCGAAGCGGCGATCAGCAGGGCGTGAATGATGAGCGACGCCGGCAGGCTGCGTTTGGTGATGTCGGATGGCGGCCTGGCCGCAGTGACGGAAGCGGTCATCTCAGTCATCGTAGTGCACCCAATAACGCGAGGTCAGGAAGGAGAAGGCAGTGAAGATCGCGATGATCATCACCAGGATCCAGGCGAGTGCCGAGGCGTAGCCCATGCGGAAATTACCGAAGGCTTCCTGATAGAGGTAGAGCGTGTAGAACAGCGTCGAATTGATCGGACCGCCTGTACCGCCGGAAATGATGAAGGCCGGTGTGAAGGCCTTGAAGGCTTCGATCGTCTGGACAACGGCGTTGAAGAAGATCACCGGTGTCAGAAGTGGCAGCGTGATCTTGTAGAATTGCCGGAACTTGGAGGCGCCGTCGAGGCTCGCGGCCTCATACATATCCTGCGGGATCTGCCGCAGGCCGGCGAGGAAAATAATCATCGGCGAGCCGAACTGCCAGACGGACAGCGCCACCAGCGTATAGATCGAGTAGCTCGGATGCGAGATCCAGCTCGGACCTTCGATGCCGAAATGCGAGAGCGCGGCATTGACGAGACCATCGCTAGCGAAAAGCTGACGCCAGAGCACGGCAATCGCCACGCTGCCGCCCAGCAATGACGGCAGATAGAAGATGGCGCGGTAGATCGGCAGCCCGCGCAGGCCGCGATTCAGCGCCATGGCGACCAGCAATGCGAAGGTCAGCTTGAACGGCACCGAGAAAACGACATAGGTCAAAGTGACGTGCATGGCGGCCGAAAATTTCGGATCCGCCGTGGCGATGCGCACGTAATTCGCCATTCCCACCCACCGCGGCGACTGCAACATGTCGTAGTCGGTGAAGGAGAGGTAAAGCGACATCAGGGCCGGGCCGAGCGTCAGCCCAAAAAAGCCGACGAGCCATGGCAGAAGGAAGAGATAGCCGGGTGCATTGGCATTCCAGAGACGCCTGAAGCGCCCTTCGGCCACGGCCCCCTGATATCGTTCCACATTGATGGCCCCTGCGGGCGTGCGCATCGCATTGCTCATACGGGATCAACCTCGAGCGAGAATCTGCGTAATTTCGGTGACAAGCTGCTTACCGCCATCCGAAGGAGTCAGCTGTCCGAAGGCTACCTGTTCGGCGATGTTGCGCAGAATGAGCTGGCCTTCGCCTGCGCCGGTTGGCGGCGGGGGCGGCAGTGGGCCGGCCAGATCACCGAGGCCGGCGACATAGTCGAGCGGAACTTTGCCGGTTTCGTCGAGCTTGGTGGCGACGACATCGCGCATTGCCTTCGATTCCGGAATGCCTCGCTCGACGTCGAGGATCACAGCAGCATCCGGATTCTTGACGAAGAAGTTGACGTAGTCGACCGCCAGATCCATCACCTTCGACTGCGCCGAGACGGAGAAGAACATCGATGGCTTCCGGTAATGACCGCCCTTGGAGTCCGGCGTGATGCGCATGTAGTTGGTCAGGGCCAACTTATCCTTGACCATGGCTTGATAGCCGACGAACTGGTTGCTGTGCGCGTAGTCGCAAGCAGCCTTGCCTACGGTGAGCGGGCTGGTATCGATCGTATCCTTGTATAGGGCCTGGATATCAGGGGTGACGCAAGCTCCGGCTTCGCGGAACTTAGCCCACATATCGAACCATTCAGAAGCTTCCTCAGGACCGAAAGCGATCTTCGAGTCCGCCGTATAGAGCGCCTTGCCGCGTTGGCGGAGGTAGTTTTCAAGGGCCGGTTCGACACCGCTGCCGTCGGCAAAACCGAAGTAACCCTTGCGTTTACCGGCCTTGGTCATCTCAGCACCGATCTTGCCGAATTCTTCCCAGGTCGTCTTCTGCGTCGGTATATCGATGCCGGCTTCCTTGAAGGCCGCGGCGTTCACCACGGTTGCGGCCGAGTTGGCGCCGAGACTGACGCCATACAAATGGCCATCGACCTTGCCACCTTCGATCTGCGCAGGATCGAAATCCTCGAGCTGCAGCTTCGACGGCATGTAGGATTCCAGAGGGGCAAGGGCGCCACGCCGGGCATACTCGACAATATAGCGGTAGTCCATCTGGATGATGTCGGGGGCGTTGCGGCCGGCGACCTGGGTCGCAAGTCGTGGCCAATAATCGGCCCATCCGAGAAACTCGCCGTTGATGGTGGTGCCGGCATTTTTCGCCTTGTAAAGTTCCGAGACCTTATTGGTGCGGTCGGCGCGCGGCTGCGAGCCCCACCACAGGAGACGCAGGCGCGTTTCCTGTGCCAAAGCGCTGGTTCCCAGCGCCGAGAGCGAGAGAAGCGTGGCGCCTCCCGCGACGAAATTGCGTCTGCTTACACGGAATGTCATTTCTTTCCTCCTCTAAAGGGAAGCGCCTCCACACGCTTCCAAACCTAGTCACTCTTGCATAAATAACTAATTGGTTACAAGCTACGAGCAAAGCGGCGAGCGTGTCAAGCGGTGTCGCTCGCGGGGCTTTCAAATTCGGTTTTTACAATTTCGCACCGAAGGCTTATGAGCGCAACATATGAAGGCGGAGGTGGAGAAATGAACGACAGCGGGGGGAATGGGGAAAAGAAAAGGTCTCGGCGCCCATCTGCCGAACGGACGGCCCAACGCGATCCGGAGCGGACGCGCGCTGCGATCCTCGAAGCGGCAACCCGGGAATTTGCCGAAAACGGCATGGGCGGAGCTCGTGTCGATGCCATCGCCGAGCGCGCCGGCACCAACAAGCGCATGCTCTATCATTATTTCGGCGACAAGGAGCAGCTCTACCTCAAAGTGCTCGAAGAGGCTTATGTCGGCATCCGCACCGCCGAACGCGCGCTGCATATCGGCAACCGCAGCCCCGAGGAAGGCATTGGCGAACTGGCGCTCTTCACATGGCGTTACTTCCTGCAGCATCCGGAATTCCTCAGCCTGCTCGGCACGGAAAATCTGCATCGCGCCCGCTGGCTGCGCCAGTCCGTCCGGCTCAAGGAATTGCATTCGCATCTGATCGGCGAGCTTTCCGACGTGCTCGAGCGGGGAAAGAAGCAGGGGGTCTTCATCGAGACCGCCGATCCCCTGCATGTGTACCTGACGATCGCCTCGCTCGGTTATTTCTATCTGTCCAACCAATACACGCTGTCGACGATCTTTGGCCGCGACCTGATCGAGCCGACCCATCTCAATGCCTGGGAAAGACATATCGTCCACGTCACGCTCGCCTCGATCAAGCGCTAGAGCATTTCCGGGTTAGATTGCAGCATTCTGTTGGCTCAAACGGAGTCGGATGGTCGACCGGCCGGCGCGTGTCGTAGCCCAGCTCTACGGCCAAGCCGGCCGGTCGATCAGGCGGCCCGTTTCAGCCAACCCGAAGGGCCGGGCATCTTCCCGCCAGGATCAGAGGCGATCGGCTCGGACGTACCAAGAGGTATGCCCTTCGCCAATCGCCTCTGCCCTGACGAAAACCTGCTCCGGCAGAATGGCGCAATCTAACCCGGAAAGGCTCTGATCTCTAAAATCGGATTTGACTATTGACAGCCGCGCCGCTCTTCTGCCATCAAGTAACTGTTTAGTTACCGGCTTGGGAGGGCCGGGCCAGGACGCCCGCTCCCGCCGCAAAAATCTGCTGGGAGGAAAACATGGCACGCTTGGGGATCATCTTGCACGGCGTTACCGGCCGCATGGGTTACAATCAGCACCTGGTGCGTTCGATTCTCGCCTTCCGCGACCAGGGCGGCATCACGCTGAAATCGGGTGAGAAACTCGAGATCGACCCGATCATCGTCGGCCGCAACGGCGCCAAGATGGAGGAGCTGGCGAAAAAGCATAACATCAAGCGCTGGTCGACCGATCTCGATGCCGCGCTCGCCAATCCCGACGACACGATATTCTTCGACGCCGGCACGACGCTGATGCGGGCCGAGCTGCTGTCCAAGGCGCTCGATGCCGGCAAGCATGTCTATTGCGAAAAGCCGATTTCCGACGATCTGCAGGTGGCACTCGACCTTGCCCGCAAGGCGCGCGGCTCCGGCCTCAAGCATGGCGTCGTGCAGGACAAGCTCTTTCTGCCCGGCCTGCGCAAGCTGGCGCTGCTCAGGGATTCCGGCTTCTTCGGCAAGATCCTCTCGGTGCGCGGCGAATTCGGCTACTGGGTTTTCGAAGGCGATTGGGGCGTACCGGCCCAGCGCCCGTCCTGGAACTACCGCAAGGGCGATGGCGGCGGCATCATCCTCGACATGCTCTGCCACTGGCGCTACGTGCTCGACAATCTGTTCGGCGAGGTCAAAGCCGTATCCTGCCTCGGTGCGACGCATATTCCGCGCCGCATCGACGAGCAGGGCAAGCCCTATGACTGCGACACCGACGATGCGGCCTATGCGACCTTCGAGCTCGAGGGCGGCGCGATCGCGCAGATCAATTCCTCCTGGGCCGTCCGCGTCCGCCGCGACGACCTCGTCACCTTCCAGGTCGACGGCACGCATGGTTCGGCCGTCGCCGGTCTGACGAAATGCTGGAGCCAGCACCGCGTCAACACGCCGAAGCCGGTTTGGAATCCGGACCAGCCGCAGACGATCGACTTCTACAAGACCTGGGACGAGGTTCCCGATACGCAGGCCTTCGACAACGGTTTCAAGGCGCAGTGGGAAATGTTCATCCGCCATGTCGTCGAAGACGCACCGTGGCCCTATGGCCTGGAAGCCGGCGCCAAGGGCGTGCAGCTTGCCGAACTCGGGCTGAAATCCTGGGCCGAGCGTCGCTGGCTCGACGTTCCCGCACTGGAGTTCTGAGCCGTGACGACGATCAATCTCCCTCTCGACGGCAAGATCGTTCCCTATACGCTGACCGGCACGCCGATCGCGCTCGCCAAGCGCGACGCCAAGGCCTTTCCGCGCATCGCCTTTGCCGCCGCCCATGTCGTCGCCGATCCGCTCGCCGACAACGATCCGTGGCTGACGCCGGCGATCGATTGGGAGCGCACGCTGGCCTTCCGCCACCGCCTCTGGGATCTCGGCCTCGGCGTTGCCGAAGCGATGGATACGGCGCAGCGCGGCATGGGGCTCGGCTGGCCGGAAGCGCGCGACCTCATCCGCCGGGCGCTCAGTGAGGCGGCCGGCCGCAAGGATGCGCTGATCGCCTGCGGCGCCGGCACCGACCATCTGACGCCGGGACCCGACGTCACCGTCGACACGATCCTCAGGGCCTATGAGGAGCAGATCGAAACCGTGGAGGCGGCCGGCGGCCGCATCATCCTGATGGCGAGCCGGGCGCTTGCCGCCGCCGCCAAAGGGCCGGACGACTATATCCGCGTCTATGACCGGATCCTTCGCCAGGTCAAGGAACCCGTCATCATCCATTGGCTCGGTGAAATGTTCGATCCGGCGCTCGAAGGTTACTGGGGCAATGGTGATCATATCCAAGCCATGTCCACCTGCCTCGAGGTGATCGAAGCCCATGCCGGCAAGGTCGACGGCATCAAGATCTCGCTGCTGTCCAAGGAGAAGGAAGTGGCGATGCGCCGCCGGCTGCCGAAAGGCGTGCGCATGTATACCGGCGACGATTTCAACTACGCGGAATTGATCGCCGGTGACGAAGAGGGCCATTCCGACGCGCTGCTCGGCATTTTCGATGCCATCGCTCCGGCTGCCTCGGCAGCCCTCGAAGCGCTCGGCCGCAAGAGCAACCATGAATTCTTCGATCTGCTGGAGCCGACCGTGCCGCTGTCGCGCCACATCTTCAAGGCGCCGACCCGCTTCTACAAGACCGGCGTCGTCTTCCTCGCCTATCTCAACGGCCTGCAGGATCATTTCGTCATGGTCGGCGGCCAGCAGAGCACCCGCTCGCTGACGCATCTGGCCGAACTTTTCCGCCTGGCCGACAAGGCCCGGGTTCTCGCCGATCCGGAACTCGCAACGGCGCGCATGAAACAGGTGCTTGCCGTCCACGGCGTCAACTGAAACACGCGGAACGGGAGGAAAATGACATGCAGGTCGAAGGACTTTCGATCAACCTGGCGACGATCCGCGAGCAATGCGGTTTTGCCGAGGCCGTCGATATCTGCCTGAAACACGGCATCACCGCGATCGCCCCCTGGCGCGACCAGGTCGCCAAGGTCGGTCTCGACGAGGCGGTGCGTATCGTCAAGTCGAACGGCATCAAGCTGACCGGCCTTTGCCGCGGCGGCTTCTTTCCGGCGGCAAACGATGCCGACTGGCAGAAAAACCTCGACAACAACAGGCGGGCCATCGATGAGGCGGCAGCGTTTTCCGCCGATTGCCTCGTGCTCGTCGTCGGCGGCCTGCCGGGCGCTTCGAAGGACATCGTCGCCGCCCGCCAGATGGTGTTCGACGGCATTGCCGCCGTTTTGCCGCATGCGCAGGCTGCCGGCGTGAAGCTCGCCATTGAACCGCTGCATCCCATGTATGCCGCCGACCGTGCCTGCGTGAACACGCTCGGTCAGGCGCTCGATATGTGCGAGCAGCTCGGCGAGGATGTCGGTGTTGCGGTCGATGTCTACCATGTCTGGTGGGATCCCGATCTTGCCAACCAGATCGCCCGCGCCGGCCGCATGAAACGCATCTTCGCCCATCACATCTGCGACTGGCTGGTGCCGACAAAGGACATGCTGCTCGACCGCGGCATGATGGGCGATGGTGTGATCGACCTCAAAGGCATAAGACGGATGGTGGAGGCCGCCGGTTTCTTCGGCGCTCAGGAGGTGGAGATCTTTTCGGCCGAAAACTGGTGGAAACGCCCGGCCGACGAAGTGATCGCCACCTGCGTCGAGCGCTTCAGGAGCTGCTGCCAGGCCTGATTTTCATTATAAGTTTCATCACGCATGCAGGAGGATCATTCGATGGAGAAACGCCGTTTTGCCCTGATCGGTACGGGAAACCGCGGCACCACCATGTGGGGCAAGGATCTGCTTGCCGGCTGGCGCGAACATGTCGACCTGACCGCGATCGTCGAGAAGAATTCGCTGCGCGGCGAGCGCGCCCGCAACATGATCGGCAGCAATGCGCCGCTCTACGAAAACATCGATTCGATGCTTGCTGAGCAGAAGCCGGATCTCGTCATCGTCTGTACGCCCGACCATACGCATGACGATATCGTCGTGCGGGCGCTGGAGTCCGGCATCGATGTCATTACCGAAAAGCCAATGACGACCTCGGTCGAAAAGATTCGCCGGATTCTGGATGCCGAAAAGCGCACTGGTCGCCGGGTCGATGTGTCCTTCAACTATCGCTATGCGCCGACGGCTGCGAAGATCAAGGAATTGCTGAATGCCGGCGAGATCGGCCGGGTCACGTCGGTCGATTTTCATTGGTATCTGAACACCAAGCACGGCGCCGACTACTTCCGCCGCTGGCATGCCTATACGGAAAATTCCGGCAGTCTGTTCGTCCACAAGGCGACGCATCATTTCGATCTGCTGAACTGGTATCTCGACAGCGATCCCGAGGCCGTCACCTCCTTCGCCGACCTGCAGAATTACGGCCGCAAGGGCCCGTTCCGCGGCCCGCGCTGCAAGCTCTGTCCGCACGCGCATGAATGCGACTACTATCTCGATCTCGAGGCCGATCCCTTCCTTGATTCACTCTACGAGGATCCCTCGAAGATCGACGGCTACTTCCGTGACGGCTGCGTCTTCCGCGAGGACATCGACATTCCCGATACGATGGTGGTGTCGCTCCGGTACCGCAACAACGTCCATGTCTCCTATTCGCTGAACACCTTCCAGCCGATCGAAGGCCATCACCTTGCCTTCAACGGCACCAAAGGGCGGATCGAGCTTCGCCAGTATGAAGCCCAGCCCTGGGAAGAGCCGAAGCAGGACACGATCCTGCTCATCCGCAATTTCCCTGATGGTAAGGAGGCAGTGGAGCGCATCGTCGTTCCGCATTTCACCGGCGGCCATTACGGTGGCGACGACCGGATGCGCAACATGATCTTCAAGCCCGATACGGAAGACAGGCTCGCCCAGCGCGCCGGCACGCGGGCGGGTGCCATGTCGGTGCTCTGCGGCATTGCGGCGCTCGAGAGCTCGCGCACCGGCAAGGTGGTCGAGATTGCCGATCTCATGCCTGAACTTGCCAATGACGGTTCGCCAAATTCGCTGAGGACGTCGCGCTGATACCCTTCGCTAGAGCGTTGTTTTTACGCAATTTCCAGCAAAACCGCTGCGCACTTTTGCTGGAATTGCTCGAAGCCGCTCGACGCGCCTCAGGCGATGTTTTCGAGATTTGCCTGGTGGATCTGGTAAAGCAGCGGCTTGCCGGTCACGAAGCGCTCTATCTCATCCACCGCCATCTCGCCGAGACGGGTCCGTTCCAGCCCGATGGCGCCGGCAATATGCGGTGTCAGAAAGACGTTCGGCATATCGTAGAAAGAAGAGCCCGCATCCGGGATCTCCGGATCTGTGACGTCGAGGACCGCGTCGATGCGGCCGGTCTTCAGCGCTGAAAGCAGGGCGGCCTCATCGATGAGAATGCCGCGCGCCGTGTTGATGAGCGTCGCGCCGTCCTTCATCAGCGACAGCCTTCGCGCATCTATCATATGCTGTGTCGACGGCAGCGACGGCGCATGCAGGGAAACGATATCCGATTGCCGCAGCAATTCGTCGAGATCGACCTTTTCCGTTCCGAGGCCGGCGGCCTCGGCGGCATCAAGCGTCGGATCGGAAAGCAGCAGTCTATAGTCGAAGGGTCTCAAAAGCTCGATCACGCGCCGGCCGATGCGCGAAGCGCCGACGATGCCAACGGTGCGGCGGTAGTTTCCGATCGCTTCACGCTGCATCAAATGTGTCCGGTTGCGGTTTCGGTCGGCAACGTAGAGGTCGCGGAAACGGAAGACGCGCTTGCCGGCGAAGATGATCGCCGCCAGCGTGAATTCGGCCACCGGCACGGCGTTGGCCTCAGCCGAATGGCTGACCGGGATACCGGCTTCGAAGATGGCGTCGTCGATGACACCCTTTACCGTGCCCGCCGCATGAACGATGAACTTGAGATGCGGCGCCGCGGCGGGAATTTCGGGCCCGACATAGGGCCCGCCCCAGCCGGTGATCAGGATTTCCGCCTCGGCCAGCAGACGTTTCGCACGCTCGTCGTCGAAGCGCTGCAGCGGCTTGGAATCCAGCAGGCGACCGATGCCGCTCAGCCGGCGCAGGACCTCATCCGGCAGGACGTGCTGCGTGCGCGACGGTTGCATGGCAAGGACAATGGCCGGCTGGCTCATGGCATTTGTCCGGGCGCTTCGATGGCGCTGACTGTCACACCCTTTTCCCTCACCAGGGCCTCCAGCGCCGCAATCTCAGGCGCTTTTGGCGGTCTCGCCCAGGCGGACGAGAGGGCGGCGGGATCGTCAAGCGCTAGCACTGCCGTCACCAGGATGGTTTCGCCGGCCGGAATCTGCCCGCGCAGCTGCGGCACCAGGGTTTTCGCGACGATCACATTGGTGTTGGGCATTGCCTTCTGGACAATACCCGAACGTTTGACCGAAGAGCCGAGATCGAGAATGCCGGTGAAATCGGCTTCGCCGATCGCATAGGCAACGCCAGCCGAAGCGGACAGCGTATCCAGCTCGAAATCCCGGCGGCCGATGGCAAATCCGCCTTCGGCAATCCGCAACGGCCGGCTTGTCCTGATCCTATGGAGACGGATATGCCAGGGTGCGGCGGGCACGAGCCAGGTTTCGACGTCGACATCGGCAAAAGGCGACCATTTCGCATACAGCACCTCGCCTGCGATCTTGGCTTCCTCATTCGTTTCGCGCACGCGGTAGTGCAGGCCGTCATCGCTGAAGGCAAGCGCTGAATCGAAGGCGGCAAGCGCAAAGGCACGCTCATCGGCCTCGACGCTGAAGCCGTAGCGGGCGGAATACGCGAACTTCGCATATTTTTCCGTGCCGCACCGCATCTGCAGGTTTTCCTGGCCGGAAGACAGCGCCACGACATCGCCGCCCGCCCGCATGATCACCATGCCGGGATGACGCTGGGGGACGACATCGGGCGCCTGCTGCGGCTCCTTTTCCCTAGCGGTCCAGAAGGGATGATCATTGGCGATCGCGAGCGGCAGGAAAGCCTTCAATGCCCAGTAGGGCGAACCGGCTGAATTGTAGCTCTCCGACATCAGCAGGTTCGGGTAGCCGAAACCGATCGACAGCACGCCGTCGCGATCGGCAATCGGCCTGTCTTTCCACCAGCGCAGATGCTGCAGGCAAAGATGCTTGACCTCGCCCCAGGGCAGCGCCTCGACATCGGCAAAGGCGAGCGCCGACCAGAAGCCGGCGCAGGCAAAGCGATAGGTCAGGCTGCGGCCGAAGGGGATCGTCGCCCCGTCGGCGGCAAACCAATGCCGGAAATCCCGAGCGAAGAGGACCGCGCGCTCGCGGTAGCGCTTTGCATAATCGTCGTCGACGAGCTTCGAATAGATCAGGCCATAAAAATGCATGGCGAAGGGAATGTAGTGGTCGATGCGGCGCACATTTCCGTCGCGATACCAGCCGTCACCGATATAGAAGCCTTCGAGCTCCTCGAGATATTGCCGCGTCAGGCTGCGGTCGAAATCGGCGCCGAGACGATCGAGCGCGATATCGACGAAGATCCGGAAGAATTTCCAGTTGTTGTCGGCATAGTCGAACTGCCTGACATGCTTGAGGTAGGCGACGACATTGCCGCGGGCCCGCGCATCGAGCGGCTCCCAGATCTTTTCCGGCACCAGCGCCAGGGCAAAACCGAGAGCGGCAAGTTCGACCATGCGCTGATCGCGGCTATTGACCGTTCCCCAATATTCGGGATGGGCGGGATCGGTGCCGTTTGCGAGACCCTCGGCAAAACGATGCCAATGGGCAAAGTCTCCACCGCCGGCGCCGAGCGGCGCCAGTCCCCAGAGCGGGCGGGCGAAACCTTCGAGATCGGCGGCTGCCCGGTCGAAATGGGCGGCGGCGCCATTGAGCCTGACGCGGGCATTACCCTTCGAAAAACAGGCAAGCAGCGGATCGAAGAGCGCGAGCAGGGCACGGCTCATATCGGCGCGGGTTTCCAGCGGATTGCCTGCGAGCGGGTTGGCGCTGGCGGGATCATAGGTCATCGGTATCACTCACGGGGGGTTTTCGATGTTCGGAACGGTCCCTCCCGGAATAGGAACGACCGCCTGGCAGATGTGGCGCGCAGAGGCCGTCCTGTTGCGGAAACGGGATAGCATCAGCGAAACGGCTTCGCGCCCGAGAGCGGCGCGATCGACGCGCATGGTGGACAGCCGTGGATTGGTCATCAGCGCGCAGGGCAGATCGTCGAAGCCGACGATCGCGAAATCCTCCGGCACGCGCAGGCCGGCCTCGGTCACAGCCTCGAGCACGCCGACGGCAATGAAATCATTCATGCAGAAGGCGGCGGTAAAACCGGCATTCTCGGCAAGTGCTTCTGTCGTACGTTCATGCGCCTCTCGGCTGGCGCTGCCTTGAAGGGCCAGGGACACGAGACGGCCCTCGGCGCCAGGGACGGCGGCGATCGCCGCCTCGAAACCGCGCACGCGCTCCCGGATCGTATGGCGGTGAGAGCCGCTCAGATGCAGGATGCGGCGATGGCCGGCCTCTATCAGCCGGCTGGTCGCCTCATAGGCGCCAAAGAAATTAGCCGGCGAAACGCCATCGAACTGCATCCTCGGATCGGTGCCGTTGACAAGAACGGTGGGGGTCATGCTGGCTTGCAGCCAGTCGCGCAACATGTCGTTCGGATCGATACCGACGAGAAAGAGACCGTCAGCGCTCGCGGTCTGCATATAGTCGCGCACGGCATCCGGGGTGGTTCGATCCTCGCGGACCAGCCGGACTTCGAAGGGCATGCCCGCTTCGGCAGCGCCGGCGCGAAGGCCGTCGACGATCGCTTCATAAAAGACGCTGAGGGTGCCGGTGACGCCGTCGCTGGCAATCAGCGCCAGTCCCCCCGCAACGGCTTCGGAAGCAGGCTTGACGGGATAGCCGTTCTCGGCCGCCACCTTCAATATCTGCCGGCGCACGCTTTCGCTGATACCAGGTTCGTTGGCGAGCACGCGTGACACCGTGGAGACCGAGACACCGGCCAATGTGGCTATATCGGCCTGACGCGGCCGTCTGATTTTTTGGTCGTTCATGGAGCAAACATTATGCAAATAATGCAAATTTGCAAGAAAATGGGTGGTTCTTGCAAATAAAATTTTTTTGCGTAGTCTATTTGCTGAAATGCCCTGACAACGCCATTGGAGGATGGCAGCGGGCATGTTGGAACAAGGAGGATATCATGCAGGTCAATCGCCGTTCATTCCTGATGGGCTCAGCCGGCGCGGCCGCCGGCCTCGCCTTCGGCGCCGGAAGCGCCATTCCGGCCCTTGCCGAAGACGCACAGCTACGCGCCATGTGGTGGGGGTCCAACGACCGCGCCAAGCGCACGCTCGAGGTTGCCAAGCTCTATCAGTCGAAATCGCCTGGCGTCACAGTCGTCGGTGAATCGCTTTCGGGCGACGGCTACTGGACAAAGCTCGCAACGCAGATGGCCGGCCGCTCGATCGCCGACATCTTCCAGCTCGAGCCGGGAACAATCTCAGACTATTCGAAGCGCGGCGCCTGCCTGCCACTCGATGAATTCGTCCCCTCCGTGCTGGACGTCCAGTCCTTCGGCGCCGACATGCTGAAACTGACCACCATCGACGGCAAGCTCTATGGCGTCGGCCTCGGCCTCAACTCCTTCTCGATGTTCTTCGACACAGTCGAATTCGAAAAGGCGGGCATCCCTCTGCCGACCCCCGACCTCACCTGGGATGAGTATGCCAAGCTCGCCGTAGAACTCTCCAAGTCCTCCGGCAAGAGCGGCGGCCCCTATGCGGCACGCTACGCCTACGTGTTCGATGCCTGGCTGCGCCAGCGTGGCAAGAGTCTTTTTGCGAGGGAAAGCGTTGGGCTCGGCTTCACGGCCGACGATGCCAGGGAATGGTTCGACTACTGGGAGAAGCTGCGCAAAGCGGGTGGCACTGTTGCTGCCGACGTGCAGACGCTCGATCAGAATACGATCGACACCAATAGCCTTGGTCTCGGCAAATCAGTGATCGGCATGGCCTATTCCAACCAGATGATCGGCTATCAGCTGATCATCAAGAACAAGCTCGGAATCACCATGCTGCCGCGTGAAAAGAAGGGCGGTCCATCCGGCCATTATTACCGTCCGGCATTGATCTGGAGTGTGGGGGCGACGACCAAGCAGGGCGAAGCTGCCGCGAAGTTCATCAGCTTCTTTGTCAACGATCCCGAAGCCGGCAAGATTCTCGGTGTGGAACGCGGCGTGCCAATGTCGCCTACCGTGCGCGAAGCCATCCTGCCGCAGCTTAACCCGACGGAGCAGGAGACGATCAAATACGTGAACCTGCTCAAGGATCAGGTCGGCGAATATCCGCCGCCGGTGCCGATGGGCGCAACCCAATTCGACCAGCGTGTGCTGCGCCCCATTTGTGACGAACTCGCCTTCGAACGGGTCTCGCCCGCTGATGCGGCAACCCGGCTCATCGAAGAGGGTAAGGCAACGATCAAGGGATGATCGGTCGCCGGACGTGAGAGGAGAGGCCCGCAACACCCCGGCGGGCCTTTCTGATTTCCGGCTATCAGTTAGCCAGACTTTTGACCACGCGCCAGTCCGGCCGGCCGAGATCGAAGGGCCAGGCGTGCACATCCCGGTCGTTGAAATAGACCACTTCCTGCAGATTCGGGAAGGCGCTCTGCTTCAACGTAACCGTTTCGATCCACGGCTTCATATAGGCGTCGCCGCCTTCATAGCCGAGCTCCGCCACCCAGATGGGCTTGCCGTAGCCGGCAACGAGATCATATCCCTGCTTCAGCGCTTCAGAGAAGGTCCGGTGCTCATTATAGGCAAGCTCGTCGTAGCGCTGCAGGCCGAAGACCGAGAGCCCGACGAGGTCGACGTAATCGTCGCCGGGATAATAGGCCTCGAGGCCAGGCTCTCCCTTCGGCGACCACATGAGCTCGGTACCGGGCGCCTCCTGGCGGACGATGTCCATCATCCGCCTGTAGGCCGTGATATAGTCCTGCGGGTTCCAGCCGGACCATGAAAACCGCCTCGACTTGTCTTCCATCTCCTGCCCCCAGCGGACGATCACCGGGCTTTTCAGCGCCGATATCATCTGCGCGATCGCACGCATGTTGACATCATAATCACCGCGCAGAACCTTTGCGCGAAGCTCGGCGGAGGTCAGCCGCCAATCGACGTCCCAGGACCATGGCTCCACGGTGATCAGCAGGTTGCGGCCTCTGGCCTGTGCATAGGCATCGGCGATGCGCAACGTCTCGAGGTCGACGTCCTCCCACGGCAGGAACAGGGCTTCGGTCGCGACATTCGCCTGTGCGCCGAAATCGCCGTGCGGATCGTAGGCACCGAACTTGATCCCCTCGGCATGAAGGACGGGGCGCTTGTCGATGATCGTCCGCACGGCCGCCGCCGGGTTCGGAGCAATGCCGGCATATTGCACTTCGCTTCGGCCCGGCAGATCCGCGACACACAATAGCAGCAGCGCTATTGCGGCGGTCGAGAGGTTTTTGTTCATCAGCTTCTTCATGGCTCACCCTCCTTTTCGGGCTACTTCCTGGCTCAGCAGGATCTGCTTCAGTTCGCTTGCCTTCGCGCTCACGGTATCCGTGGGAACAAGCTTCTGGAACTCATCACCCTCACGCACCGATGCATGGCGGAAGACGTACCACTTGCCGTCCGGCTGGCGCCGCTGGTAGATCGTATTGCCGATCTTGCGGTGACCGAAACAGGTGCTGGCGCGGGCCGCGCCCTCGGCATTCGTCCAGGTGGCGCGCATGCAGAGCTGACCGAGATCGTCGACCACCCATCTGCCTTCGGCGAAGGACGGCTTCCCCTTGTCGTTGCTCCAGGCGACGAACCGCCGGCCGTCATCGAAGAAACGGCCGCCGCCGGTGTTCCAGGTCCAGGTCTTGTCGCCGTAGATCCGATAGAGCTCATAGGCGCTGAGCGGCGTCGGCGCGTTCTTTTTGGCAACCTCGGCGCCGTGCGCTGCCACCGGCAGGCACAGGCTGAGAGCAAGCGCTGCTCCCCATAGTCTCGATCCGATACTCATTACATCCTCCATACTCGACACTTGCCGGTTCCGCCGGCTCACGCACCCTGTTCGTCTCGGCCGGTTCTGCCGAAACCATTCCATCTCAGGTGGAATTTCACGATCCTGGTCTTGCCACCGCCGAGGCCGGCGCCGGCCACGGCAAATTGCGTTTCGGTGAAACTGACAAACGTCTGGCCGTGCGAAAGAGCTTCAAGGCCGCGCAGGCCGTGGCTCCCCGCCTGCGTGCCGCCGGCGACGAAAATCGCCAGCCCGGTGGCTGTCGCAAGCCACAGCCCGCGCGATTGCGGCAGCAGCGGCAGATCGTTTTCGACCGCATGGCGAACGACGATCAGCGCCGTCAGCGACAGATAGACCGAGAGGTTCATCATGGCGAAAACATAAAAACCCTGGGCGGCCGCGGCATCGGTCGCAAGCATCATTGCGGCGGCGGAAAGGCCGGCGAGCCCGATATAAGGCGCGATGACGCGCAGCGGCAAAGACCGCTGCTGCTGCCTTCCCTTCGGCGTGATGCGGAAATCGACGAAGGAGCCGCAGATATAGTCGCGGACAGCGGCAAGGCTGCCGGCCAGCGACCACGGCCAACGCAGAAAGATGAAGGCAAGCCCTTCCCAGCCGAGCAATTTCGCATCGTGCGGCCTGAAGGTTGCCGTTGCCCGCCAGAAGAAGGCAAACAGCGTCAGCACGATCGACATCGGCACGAAATGCAGCAGGAAATCCGGATAGGTGACATTGACGAAGACACGGCCCGTCAGCAGCGCGGCAACCGGCAGCAGGAACATCATGGCCATGAAGGCCGAAAAGAGCGGGTACCAGAGTTGCGAGAACACGAACTGGAACCTCAGCCGCCAGGGCAGGTGCATGATGTGGCGGCTGGAATGTTGCAACAGAATGGTGACCAGGCTGCGCGACCACTGGAATTCCTGGACGACGAGGTCGGTGAAATTTGCCGGTCCGTCGCCATGCGCGATCGCATCGACGGCATGCAAGCCACGCCAGCCGCCGGCATTCATCATCAGCGTCGTCGAATGGTCTTCCGCAAGTTCCGGGCCGAGGCCGCCGATCTGACGAAGGGCGGCGGTGCGGACCGCATAATGGGAGCCGATGCAAAGAGGCGCCCAGCCATTATTGTAACCCGTCTGCAGCGAACCGTGCAGGCTTGCCTCCGCATAGAGCCTGCCACGCGCCGCCCAGCTTGTCCCGGCATTGGCATCGCAAATGCTCGGAGCGGAGACATAGCCGATCTCAGGATCGGCGAAGGGGCGCAGAACTTCACGGAGGTAGGTCGGCGTCGGCACATGGTCGGCATCGAACTGGGCGACGAAATCGTAACGCGCATAGCCGAAATGGTCGTAGAAATAGGCGAGGTTGCCTTCCTTGCAACGCGTCCGGCGCGGCCAGGTGGTGCGATGATACTCCGACACACCCTTTCGGGTGGAGATCAGCACGCCGTGCGCCGCACACCAGCGCCTGGTTTCCTCCGAAGGGTCCTCGTCGGCGAGCCAGACATCGAAATCGACGCCGACCTGGTCGAGCATCGCCTGTAGCGTGGTGCGGACGACGGCAAAGGGCTCGGACGGCGCCTTGGTGACGACCATAGCCACCCGCCCTTCCGGCAGCCGCGCGCGAGGGCTGACCGTCCTCGCATCGAGAAAGATCAGGATAAAATAGGCCGGCACAAGCGTGATCCAGGCAAGCACGAGGGTGATGAGCACGAAGGTGGCCCAGGAAATGATATGGGCGGATTGGCACCACCAGATCCAGAAATAGCCGAGTGCCGTCAGCCAGCAGAGGATGCCGAAGCCATAGGCGACACGGTTCCAGCCGGTGAAAACAAGATCGAATGCATCAGCAGTGGCGGCTTTGGCCGTCCTGAAGCCGTGGCCGATTTGCGAAACGTTGCTCATGCCCTCATCTCCAGCCCGAAGGTGGGGCCGGCGGTGCGGATGATCGTATCGATATCCGAGAAAACCGGCGCGAAGCCGAGTTCCGCTTTCGCCCTTGCGGTATTGGCAAAGAGGATCGGCGGATCGCCGACGCGGCGCGCGCGATAACACACAGGGACTTCGCAGCCGCTGGCGCGATGGATCGCCTCGAGAATCTCGCGCACCGAGGTGCCCCGGCCGGAGCCGAGATTGACGCTGAGCGAGCCGCCGTCCGCCATCAGATGATTGACGGCGGCGAGATGCGCCTGCGCGAGATCGCTGACATGAATATAGTCGCGAACACAGGTTCCGTCCTCGGTCGCATAATCGGTGCCGAAGATATCGAGCCGCTCCAGCCTGCCGGCGGCGGCGAGAAGGGCGCGCGGGATGAGATGGGTCTCGGGTTGATGGCGCTCGGCGAGCTCGCCGTCTGGATCGGCTCCGGCCGCGTTGAAATAACGCAGTGCGGCAAAGCGGATGCCGTAGGCAGCGGCAAAATCCTCGAGCGCCATTTCGAAGATCAGCTTGGTGCGTCCATAGGGATTGACCGGGTGCTGCGGGCTTTCCTCCAGTATCGGCAGCGAGGCGGGGATGCCATAGGTGGCGCAACTGCTCGAAAAGACGATCCGGTCGATATCCTGGTCGAGGCAGGCCTCGAGCAGTGTCAGACTGCCGACGACGTTGTTCCGGTAATATTTCCTCGGCATCTCGACGGATTCACCGACATAGGCATTGGCACCACAATGGATGACGCAATCGGGCGAAAACTCCGCAAGGGTCCGGCGCAGAGTGGCGACGTCGGCAAGTTCCGCCCGGATGAGCGGCCCCCAGCGGACACTGTCGGCATGCCCTGTCGAGAGATTATCGTAGGTAACCGGGATCATGCCGGCGCGCGACAGTGCTTTGCAGATATGACTGCCTATGAAACCGGCGCCGCCGGTGACGAGAATGTAGCAGGGCATCTCATACGACCTCCGCCTTCTCTGTGCCGGCGAGCAGTCCGTCGAAATAGTCGACGGTGCGAGCCAGGCCGGCTTCGAGCCCGATGCGGGGCTGCCAGCCCAGCTCGGCCATGGCCCGGGAAATATCCGGCCGCCGCTGACGGGGGTCGTCGGTGACCGCAGGCAGGTGGACGATCCGGGAACGCGAGTTCGTCAGGTCCCGGATGATTTCCGCCAGACGCCGAACGGTCATTTCGGCTGGATTGCCGAGGTTAATCGGGCCGTTGCAGGCGCTGCCGGCGGCCGAAAAACGCAGGAAACCCTCGATGAGATCGTCGACATAGCAGAAAGAACGGGTCTGCTGGCCATCGCCATAGATCGTCAGATCCGCGTTGCGCAGGGCCTGTACGATGAAATTGGAAACCACCCGCCCGTCGTCCAGGCGCATGCGGGGTCCA
The DNA here is from genome assembly GCF_001679785.1 of Rhizobium leguminosarum. Lineage (NCBI taxonomy): Bacteria > Pseudomonadati > Pseudomonadota > Alphaproteobacteria > Hyphomicrobiales > Rhizobiaceae > Rhizobium > Rhizobium leguminosarum. Next base: position 4,122,447 of record NZ_CP016286.1, on the reverse strand, counting down.
TAGGTGTTGAAGATGCGGCCGACCTTGATGTCGACACCGTAAGTCCTGTGGTAATCGAAGAACAGCGTTTCGGCGCTGCGCTTGCCTTCGTCGTAACAGCCGCGCGGTCCGATCGGGTTGACATTGCCGCAATAGGATTCGTGCTGCGGGCTGTGGATCGGGTCGCCATAAACCTCCGACGTCGACGACTGGACGACGATCGCACCGGTCTTTCGCGCGCAATCAAGGGTATTGACGGCACCAAGCACGTTGGTGAGCAGCGTTCCCACAGGATCCCGCTGATAATCGGGCGGAGAGGCGGGGGAGGCGAAATTGAAGATGAGCGATGCTTCGATATCGAAGGGCTGCCTAACATCATGCTCGACGATGCGGAAGCGGGTGTTCGATGCAAGATGAGCGACATTCGCACGGCGGCCGGTCGAAAAATTATCGAGGCATGTGACGCTGTGGCCGCGCTGCAGGAGCCTTTCGCAGAGATGCGAACCGAGGAAGCCGCCCCCGCCATTCACAAGGACGGTGCGTCGCCCTTGGAGCACCGGTATGCCTGATACTTTAGAATAGCCTTCGTTGGGAACGAAACTACGCATTACAAACTCCTTCCCAGGTATTTAGTCTTTTGTTTTATTTATGCACTGCATGCATCCGTTATCCGCACTCGATATTCATAAAACTGAGCGTCCACCCATGAATAACTTTGTAGTTACTCTTCGGATACCGAATTACTATTAAAATAATACAACGAACGCAGGCGAGGTCAACTTGAAAAACTCCAACCATCCAAAGTAATTACGCAAGTATACTTAAAGTAACAAATGATTAATCACTTTCAACGCTATACCACCAATACGCCTCTCATCCGCCTTCTCAAGCTTCACTCAATCCAGCTAATATATGAGGGAACGCAGCAGATTGGCCGAGCTCAACCGCACCGCCGGTCTTGCATCCGGAAGCGCCATATGCGAGGGGTTTGGTATGTTGAAAAAACAAGACGCAACGCAGCTCAAAGGCTGGCGCCTCCGCTCGGCGATGTTCGTCTGGGGAACGGCACTTCTTGCGATCGGAACGACGGCTTGCACGGTCGTTGACGACGATATCGCGGTCGTCGCGAAAAAGAACATCGGCGGGATCGAGGCGCCGCGCGTCTCGAAGGCCTACGCCTTTCCGGTAAACCGGGCCGAGCGCCCGGCTACGCCGACGGTCCGCACCGCAGCCTATCACGGCTCAGCGCCCTATATCTGCTCTCCAAGCGGCTTCGGACAAAAATCGCGCTGCTTTGCGCGTCCCTCGACCTGAAGCAAAAGCGCTAGATCAATTGCGCCAGCGGCCGGACATGTCGTCTTCGCCGGCGGGATGCTCATTGAAGAAGCGGGATGCCGCTTCCGTGCGGTTTCGCACGTTCATCTTCTTGTAGATGTTGCGGACGTGAACCTTCACGGTATTCTCGGAAAGATGCAGCTTGTCGGCGATGATCTTGTTCTGCGTCCCCTTGCAGATGAGATCCAGGATCTGAACCTCCCGGGTGGTCAAAGCGGAGATGCTGTCGCGTCTCAGCTTGAGCGCATTGCTGCGGGCCGCATCGACCGATTTTGTCTGATAGAGCGAAGGCTCCAGCTGGGCGTTTTTGTTGGTGAGGCGATTGAGAAGTGCTGACGGAAAATGTTCGCCGCCCTTCATCAGTAAATCCACTGCAGCCATGAAGACATCGAGCCGCAGATTGAGCGGCAGGACGCCATCGATGATCCGCGCTTCTACCAGCCGGCTGACATAAGTCTCGAGCATGTCGATAGCTTCGACGACAAGTCCGATCGAGGTTTCAGGGTGGTTTTCGCGGACAGCCTGCAACGCTTCATGGAGCTCCGGGCCGGGTATATGGTAGAATAAGACGAGTTTCATATCGCCGGTATCTTTTTCCAGCATTGGCTTTGTACTCGTTATGCTTGCCACATCACAGTTCGGAAATTTCTTTGCCAGTGCTTCTACCATGCATTCTGAAAAAAGATCCGCCTTTGCTACCACTAATATAGTATCTCCGGACGAACCCAACTTCCTTCCCTGGTCCGCATTCTCCATTCCTGAGCCTGTCATGAACATATACGCCTCCCCTAGCGTTACACTTTACTCAACTTGGCGCGATGGCGGGTATTAGTTAGTAAGAAATGCCGACCCCAAAGTCATCGCTTTATTTTTTAGACATTTCTTAATTATGTTAATACGGATTGAGAAGGAAGGAAATGGCCCAAAGTAATTAGTTTTAGCGGACTAAAAACGATACGATACCAAGCAACGGTTGCATTCTTACTGCGGTATATACTTAGAGGCTATATTTGCCTTCACTATAGATGAGAGCTAAATGTAATGTTTCAGTACAGATTGTTATATTTTCATCATGCATGAAGTGTCGGATATGAGACAGGCAGACCTCGAAAGCTGCTCCTCAGCCCAGCGGCGAATGCCGGAAGTCCTGGATTCTCGCAGCTTAGCGTCGCCCCGGCTGAAGAAGTCTCAACGCTCCAACTGCAGGGCTAGCCGGAAGTGGCAAATCGGCCTTAGCCCGAATTGGTATCTATCGGATCCATATTCTTTCCAGCATTCTGTGATCGTCGTCCAAGTGGCGGCATGGAGAAACCAGGTATTGTCTCGCGTTTTTGATACACGGTCTCCATTTAGGGCAACTCAACGAAAATAAACCCTTACTACTCCCTCTCCGTTCCAGGATTCGGAGCCGGATATGTGCGACCTTGTACTGAGTACGTATGTTCCCAATACCAACGGTTTGATCAACAAATCGCGAAAAGCTGCAGATGACCAGTATCGAATACATCTGCCGATGTTAACCGCATCGGAGCGAGCGCGAGTAAAATCCCATTTGAGATGAGAGGGATTTCGAAAAGCTGCTCCGGTTTTTCTGGAGAATGCAATGTCTGACGACACCGAAATCACGAAGGCCGGGGCGCTTGCCGACGGCTTTGCCAACAGCGCCATCAATTCGACTGAAATCGACGACGATTCGACCGGTTATGTCGGCGGCGTCGCCAATGGCGACAATCGCGATAATACCGACAACAGCGTCGACGTCGACGTCAAGGCGGAAATCGATGTCGCTACCAATAATGGCGACAACCGCGACAACGAATATGACTGGAGCTACAAGTCCGACGACGATACGAGCACCAAGACCACGACGATCACCGATACCGACACCAAGACCGACTACGACTGGAGCTATGACAGCAAGTCGTACAGCGACAACGACACCGACACCAAGACGATCACGGACACCGATACGAAGACCGTGACCGATACCGACATCAAGACCGTTACCGAGACGGATACGAAGACGATTACCGACAGCAACAACACCTCCGACAGCTTCAACAAGACGGACACAGACTTCGCCGTCATCGAGGACGTCAAGGACTCCAATCTCGGCGTTGCCGGGCACGACCTCACCTTCAACCTCGGGGACGACTTCTCCTTCACGCTCGACGTCGACAGCATCCTCAACGATTCGCTGAACGGCCAAGGCAACGACAGCGGCTTCAGCGCCGTCCAGGCGAACCATCTGGCTGACCAGGATAGCGCCTGGAACATCAAGATGGAGAACGAAGGAGCTCAGAACCACCTGAATGCCAATGGCGGCACCGCCAACAGCGCAGAAGGCATGGAGATGGACGGCAAGAGCTGGGATCTCAAGGCCGACGACGACGCCACCGGATCGAGCGCGGCCGACGCTTCGGCAATCCTTGCCAATTCCGGTTTCCACCTCGAGCTCGTTCAGGGCGCGAACCTGCTCAGCAATACGGTCGACTCCAGCGTCATCGGCGGCAATTCTCATGCCTCCGACGTCGGCGAGGATACCGGCACCTGATACTGACCTCCAACGACCAAGAGGAACTGCACCGGCTCCGCCGGTGCAGTTTGACTGCTTGAAAACGATTTGACGACCACACCACGGCTCCCGGCGGGCGCTACCAAGGCCGATCGTCATCTCGAATGGGAGGGCCGAACCATGCATATCGAGAAGATTTCGGAAATCATTGCGCACTTCATCGGTCTCTTCGAGATGACGACCGACGAGATGAGGTTGCGTACCAACTATGCCGAAGGCGCAGGACCGGGCGCGGATGGACCGGCTCTGCCGGATCAGGATGCCTTTACCGCCGCCTTCTCTTCCGATCTCCAGCTCAAGGATTACGATCCGGGCATCAATTACAAAAGCGGCAGCTACGAAATCGAATTTGGCCCGGCGCGCCATTTCGGCCGCGTCTTCGAAGAGAGCATCGAGAAGCTGGCGGCGATAGCCGGAAAGGACATCCCGTTACCGCATTTCGGCGACCCTACGGATATCGTGCTCACGGATGAGCCGGACCTGACAGTCTTTGCCGGGCCTGGTTCAGCGATCAGTCATGTCCTCCAGGTCAACGCCCTCTACGACGACGACTATCTCGATATGACGGATGGCGTCCATGCGCCTCGAGACACGAGTTTCGTCATCGAGCAGCTCGCGGATTTCAGCACCAAGGCCGAGATCTTCACGCCTTTTGCGAGCCTCCACCGGACAGATACCTATGATGGCGCCCTGAAGATCGCCGAGGATCTCCAAAACTATACCCGGAATGCCAGAAATACCGAGGATAGCGGGGTGACCTCGCCCGATAGCGACGTGACGCATCATTTCGCCACCACCGAACCCATGGACGACAAAGTCTATGTCAACGGCAAGGCCGAGACCGATATACCGGTCCTCGACGACTTCCTGCCCGATCGCGGTCTCGCCAAGCTCCCGGAAGAACCCGATGACAGCAATACATCCGTCGAGCAGACCGACCCGAGCGGCAGCAGCCTCGATGTCACCGCCGGTGCAAATCTCGTCGTCAACGTCGCCTCGGTGATCAATACCGGCGTCATCACCTCGGTCACGGCGGTGATGGGCAATTATCACCAGGTCGACGCGATCTCCCAGGCCTTTGTCTACAGCGACAACGACGAGATTGCTGCAACGCTGCATTCATCCGGCCATTCGGCCGAGGAAGTGGGGACGGTTGCCAAGAATATCGCCCTCTTCGAACACAGCACCTTCGAACCATCGAGCCATGCCGAGCCCGTTTCAGCCGAGTCGACCTTCCCGAACAGCTGGCGTGTCAGCGTCATCGACGGCGACGTCTCCTTCGTACAGTGGATCGAGCAATATCACTTCGTCACCGACAACGACACGATGACGGTCACCACCTCAGGGTCCGAAGCCACGGTTCTGACGGGCGGCAATACTTCGATTAATTTCTCCTCCTTTTTCCAGATGGGCCTGCAATATGATCTGGTGATCATCGGCGGCAATGTGCTCGACATCAACAGCATCACGCAGGTCTCGCTGCTCTACGACAATGACTGGGTGCGGGCAGAGGGCGACCTCGATCCCGGCGCCGACCTACAAACAGGCAACAACCTGATCTGGAATTTCGCCTCCATCCACAATGTCGGGACGGGCGGCCCGTTCGAGGCCATGCCCGACTACATGGCCGCGACGCAGAAGGCGATCGAAGATCGCGATGCCAACATGCCGGAAGGGCTGTCCTTCGATGTGAATTTCCAGGGATATGCCGGCCTCAACGTGCTCTACATCACCGGCAATCTCTACGACATGACGATCATAAAGCAGGTCAGCATCCTCGGCGATTCCGACGATGTGACCCAGGCGGCATCGACCATCCTCGAAAACAATCCCGACGCAACGGTTACGATCGACACGGGCAACAATGCGGTGGTCAACATCGCCGAGATCGTCGACTACGACAGTTTCGGCCAGACGACTTATCTGGCAGGCCAGCTCTATTCAGACGCCATCCTCATTCAGGGCGGGCTGGTGGAGCATGACACGACACAGCCGCAGCCGGCCGACGACAGGCTCGCCAATGAAGTCATCGCCTTTCTCGACAACGACGATCCGGCGGGCGGCGATTGCGCTGACGGCGTCATCAATGCCGGGAATGACTTTTCATGGTCGTCGACGCACCCCGCCGACGTAATGCAAGCCATGGTCGCCTGACCTTGAGTATTGCGAAGGAACCACGATGAACCAGATTTCGAAACAAATCTTTGCGGCAGGCAGCGCCCTCGATCTGAGATCGGGCACTATTCCCTCCGCTGCTCCCTCGGATGCGCCGATGACCGATGTGTGCATATCCGCGATCGACGAGGCGGTCGAGAACCTTCGCAGGCTGAGCGGCGCCGCTGCTTCGTCTCGCCATGGCCGCAAGGAGACGTCCGAAGCTGCGGCCAACGAGGCTGCCGATATCGGACGCGCAAGCGCTACGCGGGCGCCGCTCCCGGAAAAGATGGTGGTGCCGCAAGCTAAAGTGGAAACGGCACCTCCTGTCGCGGTGGCGCAGGGCCCGGCGACAGCAAAAACGCCGGAAGCGCCGGCCCGGCCGCAGATCGAAGCGCGGGTGACCCCCGAACTGCCGAAAGAGAAGACCGAGCTTAAATCGAGCCCGACGATGCCCTTCGGCAAGACCATCGAAGGAGAAAGCGGTCCGATCAGCGAGAACGACAGGCGGCTGCGCACCGGCGGCGGCGGAAACGGCAAGAATTCCGATCCCGGCGGGGGCGAGGGCGGGGGCGGGGGAAGCGGCGGCGGTTTTCACAAGCGTAGCGAGCCTGTGAATTTCGCCGCCAGCCTCTCGCGCGGCATGGCGGCGGTACGGCGCAATATGGTGGTCGTCATGATGTTCACGATCGCCATCAACGTCCTTCTGCTGGCGATACCGCTTTATCTCTTCCAGATATCCGACCGGGTGCTGACAAGCCGGTCCGTCGACACGCTCGTCATGCTCTCGATCGCCGTGATCGGCGCCGTGCTGCTGCAGGCCTTCATGGATTCGGTGCGGCGCTTCATCCTGATGCGCACCGCGGTGGAGCTCGAAGTACAGCTCGGCGCGCCGATTCTCAGCGCTGCAGCGAGGGCATCGCTGCATGGCAGCGGCAAGGACTATCAGACGCTGCAGGATCTGCAGCTGCTGCGCGGCTTCCTGACATCAGGCACGCTGATCGCATTTCTCGATGCGCCGCTGATGCCGTTCTTCGTGGTCGTCGTCTATTTCGTGCATCCGCATCTCGGCATCATCATCATGGTCTGCTGCGCGGTGCTTTTCGTCATCGCCTATCTGAACCAGAAATTCACCGCCCGGCAATTCGCCGAATCCAACGGCTATCTCAGCCGGGCGAATTTCCATCTCGATTCCATGTCGCGCAATTCGCAGATCATCAACGCAATGGCGATGATCCCCGAGGCCGTGAAGATGTGGGGCCGGGAAACGGCGGGTTCGCTGAAATCGCAAGTCGAGGCACAGGACCGCAATATCATCTTCTCCGGCATATCGAAGGCCTGCCGCATGATCACCCAGGTCACCCTGCTCGGCTGGGGCGCACATCTGTCGCTCGCCGGCGAACTGACGGGCGGCATGGTGATTGCGGCCTCGATCATCTCGGGACGCGCGCTGGCACCAATCGAAGGCGCCATAGAAGGCTGGAACCAGTTCAACCGGTCGGCAGCCGCCTACAGCAGGATCAAGGGACTACTGTTGAATTCGCCATTGAACTTCCCGCGCCTGCGTCTCCCCAATCCCGAAGGCCGACTCGATGTCGAACGCATTCTCTTCGTGCCGCCACCGCAAAAGAAGGTCATTCTCAACGGCATCTCCTTCTCGCTCAGGAAGGGGGAATCGCTTGCGATCATCGGTAATTCCGGGTCCGGCAAGACGACGCTCGGCAAGATGCTCGTCGGCTCGATCGTCCCGACATCGGGAAATGTACGCCTCGACCTGATGGATCTGCGCAACTGGGACCAGCGTCAGTTCGGCGAAAGCATCGGCTATCTGCCGCAGGACGTGCAGCTCTTTCCCGGCACGATCAAGGCCAATATCTGCCGCATGCGCGACGACGTCGACGATCACCAGATCTACGAAGCCGCGGTGCTCGCCGACGTGCACGAACTCATCGCAGGCTTCCCGCAGGGCTACGAAACCATCGTTGCGGCCGATGGCGCTCCGCTTTCGGGCGGCCAGAAGCAGCGCATTGCGCTCGCCCGTGCCTTCTTCGGCAATCCCAAATTCGTGGTCCTCGACGAGCCGAATTCGAACCTCGATACGCAGGGAGAGGCAGCACTGGCCAAGGCACTGATCCACGCCAAGAAGCAGGGCATTACCACCGTCACCATTACCCAGCGCCCGGCTCTTCTCCAATGCGTCGACAAGATCCTTGTGCTCAAGGACGGCACTGTCGCCATGTTCGGGGAAAGGATCGAGGTGCTGCAGGCGCTTTCCAAGAACAACAGCAATAACGGTCAACAAGCACCGCGCATTGAGGGATGAACGACATGGGACGGAAAAATCGGGAGACGACCGGTCCGGCGCAGCTCGAGTGGTATAGCGATGTGCCGCGCTCGATCCGTGTGCACAGCATCGTCGGCCTCACGGTTCTCTTCACCTCGTTCGGAGGATTCGGCTTCTGGGCGGCGACGGCGCCGCTCGCCTCCGCCGTTATCGCGCAGGGAAGCTTCGTCGCGACCGGCAACAACAAGATCATCCAGCATCTGGAAGGCGGCATCATCAAGGAGATGCGCGTCAGCGAAGGCGATACGGTCAAGGAAGGCGACATCCTGCTGACCCTCGATCCCACAGCATCCCGCTCGAACGAGCGAATGCTGCAGCTTCGTCGCCTGCGCCTTGAAGCTGTCGTCGCCAGACTCCGTGCCGAAGCGCAGGGCCTGCGCGAATTCCAGCTTCCCGATATCGTGACGAAGGAGGCCGGCGATCCTGATATCAACGCGATCATCCAGAGCCAGAACGTCGTCTTCCACAGCAAGCAGATCAAGCTCGAGGAGCAGCTCAATCTGATCGGGAAGAACATCGCATCGCTGGAATTCCGGTTCGCCGGCTATAGGGGCCAGCGGGAATCCTTTGAAAGGCAGCTGTCGCTGCTGACCGAGGAACGCGACTCCAAGGCTCGGCTGGTCAAGGTCGGCTATATGCGCAAGACGGATCTGCTGGCAATCGAGCGAGCGATCGCCGATGCGATGGGCGACATTGCTCGACTGAACGGCGAGCTGAACGAGAGCGAGGCGGAGATCGCCAAGTTCCGCCAGGAAGCCGTCATCGCCGTCAACACCAACAAGCAGGCGGCGCTCGATGCGCTTGAGACCGCCGAAACCGATCTGGACAGTGTGCGCGAACAAATGCGCGAGGCCGCCGGCGTGCTCGAACGCACCACTATCCGTTCGCCGGTGTCGGGCACGGTGGTGCGCTCCTATTTTCACACAGCCGGCGGTGTCATCACGACAGGAAAGCCGATCATGGAGATCCTGCCGTCACATGTGCCGCTGATCCTGGAAGCGAAGGTGCTGCGCACTTCGATCGACCAGTTGCATGAGGGAGAAACGGCGTCGATCCGCCTCACGGCGCTCAACCGGCGCACGACCCCTGTTCTGCAGGGCAAGGTCTTCTACGTCTCAGCCGATTCGATCGAGGAAAATGCGGGAGCTTCGGTCAAGGACGTCTATATCGTCCGCGTCGGAATACCCGATTCCGAGATTGCGCGGGTGCATAATTTCCATCCCGTTCCCGGAATGCCGGCCGAAGTGCTGATTCAGACGTCGGAACGCACCTTCTTCGAATATCTGAGCAAACCGATCACCGACAGCATGTCCCGGGCTTTCAAGGAGCGCTGATCGCTCGCGATCCCGCACGGGCGGACCTGTAAATATGACGGACTTGCCGTTGTTCTGATGTAATGTCCACATGTCATCCCTCGAGGGATGGATCCCCTCCGGGGAGAAAGGGTCAAACATGGCGGCGATGTCCGATGTCCTGCTGCGGGTCGGCCGCCTGAACTATGTCTGGACGAACACCGAAAGCCTGCTGATCTACATCATCGCCCATCTTCTCCGGGTCGAAAAGGATGCGGCAATCGTCGTGTTCCTGACGCTCAACACCACGCGCGCCCGGATCGATCTCATCGAGCGACTGTCCAAGCTCGCTTCGACCTCCCCTTCCGACCGCAAGGCGATCCTTTCAGCCATGTCGCGGCTGAAGAAGGAATCCAAGATCCGCAACAAGTACAATCACTGCATCTATTCCTTCGACGAAAAGGGAGAGATCTCGAGCACGCAGCTGATGCGGCTCGTCGAGGACGACAAGCAGATCCGTTACGGCAAGATCGAACAGATGGACGCGCGCGAGCTCGACCTTCTGGAAAAATCGATCGCCGAGATCGTCGCCATCAGCCGGACGCTCTGGGCCTTCATCCATGCGAGCCCGCGGATCTCCGGCGAGCTTTGATCTAATCCTTATGTACTCATGTTCTCAAAATCGCTGCACACTTTCGGGCGAGGTCCGTTGAAGCGCAGCATCCCTCAGGACTCGTTGTGCTCTATCGCTTTGAATCTGTGTATCATTTTCACCAAAACCGATTGCGATTTTGGCTTATGCGCCGGCTCAGGACTAATCCCATTTAGGCGACTTAAATCATCCGGACGGTTTATTTGAAGATCGGTGTTTGCCATTAGAATGAAACCTCCCGAGTGACGTATGGGGTCTTGGGGGGCGGACATGCGCATAGATATCATCGACACCATTGCGGGGTTCGAGGCGGTACGCGAGAACTGGGATCAGGTCTTCCTGGAAGATCCCGACGCGCAGCATTTCCTCTCCTGGATCTGGCTGAAGAACTATCTCTCCCGCCGACGCCGCTGGTTCATCCTCGCCCTTCGCGAACGCGATCCCGAAGCACCCTATGTCGCCTTCTTTCCGCTGCGCCTCATCACGCATCTAGACGAGAAGACCGGGCTCTTCTACGACGAGATCATCATGGCCGGGAATTTTGCGGCCGATTACACCGGCTTCATTGTCAGACCGGATTACGAGCATCACGCCATTGCCGGCTTTGCTTCGTTTCTCAAACATCAGAACTGGACTGACCTGAAGCTCGAATATTTCAGCGGCCCTGCTGGCCGGCGCGAGAAGATGATCGAGGCGCTGCAGGGGCCGGAGGTGATGTTTCGCGACAGCTCGCCCAAGAACAGCGAGAATATCGACAATACGATTTGCCCGATCGTCCCTCTGCCGGCAAGCTTCGACGACTATCTCGAACAGCGCATGAGCAGCCAGACGCGCCAGAAACTCCGGCGGTTCCTGCGCAAGGTCGAAGGCGACGATATTTACCGGATCACGATGGCAACCGCCGAGACCATCGATCGGGACTTGGACATCCTCTTCAATCTCTGGCGGATCAAGTGGAGTGCCCGCAAAGGCACCGAGCGGACCGAGCGGCTGATCATCACCACACGCGAAATGCTGATGGATAGCTTCAATTGCGACAATCTCGAGGTGCCGGTCTTTTGGCATGGCGACCAGCCGCTCGGCGCGCTGGCAAATATCGTCGATCGGCAGAAGAAGGCGATCCTCTTTTATATCACCGGCCGCGACGAGAACTGGAAGACGCCGTCTCCCGGTCTCATCCTGCATGGCTACTGCATCCGGCGGGCGATCGAGCACGGCTTCAAGACCTATGACTTCCTGCGCGGAAACGAACCCTACAAGTACATGTTCGGGGCGGAGGAAAGGCGGATCAGCTGCACCTTGTTCCGCACCCGCAACGGCCAGAATCTGCATGGCGTGCTCAACCCGCGCAGCGTTCGTTTCGTCTATGAACAAGCGCTCGACATGTACCGCAACGGAGCCCGGAGCAAGGCGGAGATCGCCTTCAACCAGGTCCTGCAATCGGCTCCAGGCCATACCGGCGCGGAATTCGGGCTCGCCAATCTGCTGTTCGACCGGGGCAAGCTGACGGAAGCACTGGCTGCCTACAAGGTTCTCGTCGAGCAGGCGCCCGATCCGACACCGATCCAAATGCGGCTTGGCGACACGCAGCTTGCGCTCCATCAATATGACCAGGCCGCAGAGACTTTCCGGCGGGTCGGCGAAATCGGGCCGCATCTTATCCAGGCACATTACAAGCGTGGCATCGCGCTTGCGGCCAGCAAACGGCTGGCCGAGGCGGAGGCCGTCTTCGCCGCGATCCAGGACGTGCATTCGGACGATCCGACCTCGCTCGATTATGCCGCCAAGGCGGGTGTTGCCCTCGAACGCCTGCGCTCGATCGCCGAACCCGCCGTTGGCAAGGCGGAGGACATACCGGAGACCATCGCCCGCTGGAACCGGGGACGGCAACTCAGCGAGCGACGCCGGCCACGTCTGCATTGATGTGGCCTTGCCATGGTGCGGAAATGCGGTCCGGCGGCTGGGACGCGCAGTCACCATGGTCTTTGATTTTGAGCTGCAATCGTTGCTAAAAGAAAGCGCGAGCCTATTTTTGCAATTCCTCAGTGAGAAGTCATGCAGACAATTGCAGACGGCGCCGAAAGGGAACGGCTTCTGGCCATTCTCGATTTCTGGCACAAGATCGAGTTCTTCATTCCTTACGATCTCTCCAGCCGCATCGTCTCCGGTGAAGGCCTAAGTGTTTTCTGGCTGCATGCGAAAACGCTCGGGGATGACGGTGCCGCACTCAGCCGTCCAGCGATCCCCGAGGAGAAGCAGATCACGGGTTTTACCCTGTTCCTCGGGGTTTTCAACAAATCCGAAATTGCCGATATCCGCAGACACTTCGATAGCGTTACAGCCGATATCGCCGAATATGACGATGCCGAACGCGGTGATCTCGATGGCGATACCTGCTTTGCCAGCCTGCAGCTCTCCCCCTTGGGAGAGCCGATGTTCGAAACATTTTCGGTTTCCACGCTTCCATGGGCTCTGGGACGGGTGCGGAAATCCGGCCTCTCCTCGCTCAGCCACGAGGCATTTGCCGACAGCAAGCGGCAGCTCTCGGAATTGCTTCAAAACTTTCGGGCTCAACGGCATCTGAGATCTTCGTCCGCCGAAGACACGGCAGATCAACCGATCGATGCCAACGAAATCCTGATGCTGCATGAATTGCTCTGCGATTGGGCCGGCTTTGCCTCGAAGCACGAAAAGCCCATCGCCGCTGTTGAAATACGCTATCGAGACCGGGTGGAAAAACCTGAGCTTATCTCCTTGCCGCCACCGCCTGATAGTAATGCGATCGATGCCGACGACGAGGACGAGAGTGCAAGCGTTGAAGACGACATCGGCATCCTGAACAGCTTCTTCATCGAGGACATCGAGCGGGCGATGATACGCGTCACGCATGGCGATATCCCCGCGCCGCTCAGACAATATCTCACCCCGCTGGCGCGTGAGAAACGGATCGACCTCTACTCGGAGGACGGACGCCGGGCGATCGTTCGGGCCTTGCATCCTGGAAAACTCAACCGCGGGCGCTGGCTCAGCGAACCGCACCACGCCATGAGCCTCATGCAACAGTTCGCGATCAATTCGGCAATCGACGACCTGTCGGAAACGGGACTGTTCTCGGTCAACGGCCCGCCAGGGACGGGAAAGACGACGCTGCTTCGCGACATGTTCGCGGATAATATCGTTCGGCGCGCCCGCATCCTGGCCTCCTTGAAGACGGCTCGCGATGCCTTCGATGGCGCGCCGCGCCGCGTCATTTTCTCGGACCGGAGCACGGCCTCGATATCGGCGCTGATCCCGGCCCTGGCAGGATTCGAAATGGTCGTCGCCTCCTCCAACAACGCCGCCGTGGAGAATATTTCGCGCGACCTTCCGAAGCGAATCTCGGTCGCGAGAACGTCTTCATTCCAATATCTGCAGACCATCGCGCACAAAATCGCTTGCCAGAAGGACAACGGAGCCGTCGTCAGGCTCTCCGATGGCGATCGCCCATGGGGACTGATCGCCTGTGCGCTCGGCAATTCAGGGAATCGCCGAGCCTTCAAGGAACGTTTCGCCTTCATGGAGATCGCCGACAGGCCGAAGCCCGGCTGGTCCGGTGCGGACAAACCACAGACCATCTGGGAGTGGCTAAAGGGTTATAAGGGGCCAAATTTCGCCGAAGCATCGGCGGCATTTCAGGCCGCCGACAAGATGGTTCGCGGCAAGATCGGCGAATATGCACGCTATGCCGATCTCCATGACGAAATCGCCCTGGTTTCGCAGGATGGTTTCTGCCGCGAGGCGCTTGAAAAGGTCAGAGCAGCTGCGGCCGAACTTCGACACGCACAGGACCGATGCGATATGGTTGCCGCCGATATGCTCCGCATCAGGGAAGGGTTGTCTCCTCTGAAGGAGGAGGAGTTGCTGCTCGACCGCGGCGCTCCTGCGTGGTGGGAGAAAGTGCTGTCGACCAACCCTGCCCGGCAGCATCGGCACAATGTCGTCGCCAATGCACGAAGACAGCTGGAACTGCGCAAGGCGCTGGCGGACTGCGAACATCACCTTGCGAAAAACCTCAGACCTGCGTTGGAACAGTCTTTGCGAAGACATCAACGTGCCGAACAGGCACTGCGGTCGCAACGAGAAATCTGGTCCAGGAAAAGGGAGGAATTCGGCCACCTAGGGGAAATTCTCAATCATCCCACCCTACCTAGGCGCCTCACCGATCTTGAGACCGATCAGTTCCAGATTGGCGGTCTGTGGCATCAGGACGAACTGGCAGGTCTGCGTTCGGCATTGCTTCAAGCAGCGTTGACGCTGCATGAAGCGTGGCTGGCCGATGTGGGCAAGAAAGGCGGAGGTTTTGGAGGAAATATCGTCGCCATCAACAAACTGCTTTCCAACAACGGCCCCGCCGACGGCGAGCACATTGCGTTGATCTGGCAGAGCCTTTTCATGATCGTTCCCATCGTCTCGACAACCTTCGCCTCCTTTGCCCGGCAGTTCCGCGGCCTCGACACCGGCTCGATCGGCTGGGTCTTCATCGATGAAGCTGGTCAGGCGGTGCCGCAAGCGGCCGTCGGCGCCCTGTTGCGGGCGCGGCGCGTCATGGTGATCGGTGATCCCCAGCAGATCGAGCCGGTCTTCACGCTGCCAAGCGCGCTGATCACCGCCACCTCGGCTCTCTCGCCCCACACGGCGGCAGGGCAATATTCGCCGAACACGGCGTCGGTGCAGATGCTGGCCGACGCCACCAACCGCTATGGGACAACGGTCTCAGGCGAGGAAGCCGACGGGCTCTGGATCGGCAGTCCCCTCAGGGTACATCGGCGCTGCGTCGATCCGATGTTCGGCCTTGCCAACCAGATCGCCTATCAGAACAAGATGGTCTTCGGGCTGGAAGAGCGCCGGCCGGCTGGTGACGCTCCACCGTTTTATGGCGACAGCGCCTGGATCGACGTCAGGGGAAGGGTGTCAGGCAAACAGGCCGTTCCAGAACAGACGGATTTCATCGTCGACGTTCTCACCGCCACCTATCGCCGGGACGGCGCATTGCCGGATCTCTATATCATCTCGCCGTTCAAGGAGATCAAGAACAGTCTGAGGCAAGCTCTGGCCCACGCGGCATGGATCGATCCGGACGGAAATATGCGCCCGTCTCCACCGAAGCTGTTGAGGTGGCTGAAGGAAAGGATAGGCACGGTGCATACCTTCCAGGGCAAGGAAGAAGACATCGTTTTCATGGTGCTTGGCGCCGATGCCGCTCACAGCGGAGCAGCAGCCTGGGCCGCGTCGAAGCCGAACCTTTTGAACGTTGCCCTGACACGCGCAAAACGCCGATTCTATATCGTCGGCGATCGCAGCCTCTGGGAAACCCTTCCTTACTTCAGGGAGACAGCGAGTGCCTTGGATACAATACAGGCAGCAGAATTCTTGGCTCGGAGTGAATTGAACTGAAGGATCCGAATTACTGCATCCTGGATGCCTGCCTCGACCCACTTTTGGCAATGCAAAAAGCCCGCACGAGGCGGGCTTTTTTGCGTATTGTTTTTATGGGAAGGTTTGGTTGCGGGGTCAGGATTTGTTGTTTTCTGTCCCGCTGCGTCGGCTACGCCTTCTTGCGGGCCCCTGAAGAGGCGTTAACTCCTCGACCCGTTACCAGATACGACAAAGCCCGCACGGGGCGGGCTTTGTCGTATTTGGTTGCGGGGGCAGGATTTGAACCTGCGGCCTTCAGGTTATGAGCCTGACGAGCTACCGGGCTGCTCCACCCCGCGCCAGCGCAAATCCGTGGGATTTGCTTATGTATTCTAACACAAAAGGCCGCTTGTGAGCGGCCCTTTTGTCTCGGCTTTGGGCCGTTTTTGTGATGAGAAGATTGTTTTACATAGTTGCGTTTTGCAGACCTGGCAGCGACCTACTCTCCCGCGTCTTAAGACGAAGTACCATGGGCGCAGGGGCGTTTCACGGCCGTGTTCGGAAAGGGAACGGGTGCAGCCACCCCGCCATAACCACCAGGTCGGCAAAGCGCAACTTTGTTGTTTTGAGAAGCTGGCAGGCGTTAGCCTGTTTTCTTTTTTGAACACGTCTTTGGATCTTTTCCGGCTGCGGGTGCTTGTGGCACCCATACAGGCCAGCGGCCGTCGCCAATCGTTTGGCGGGCCGTCCGCAGCGCCATTGGCGCGTCAGGACAAAAGGTCTGGCACATCGAACTTTGTTCGATGAGCATAGTCAATGAGAACGATCAAGCCGATCGAGCTATTAGTACCGGTAAGCTTCATGCGTTGCCGCACTTCCACACCCGGCCTATCAACGTGGTCGTCTTCCACGGCTCTGATAGGGAATACTCGTTTTCAGGTGGGTTTCCCGCTTAGATGCCTTCAGCGGTTATCCCGTCCATATGTAGCTACCCTGCTATGCCCTTGGCAGGACAACAGGTCCACCAGAGATATGTCCATCCCGGTCCTCTCGTACTAGGGACAGATCCTGTCAATATTCCTACACCCACGGCAGATAGGGACCGAACTGTCTCACGACGTTCTGAACCCAGCTCACGTACCGCTTTAATTGGCGAACAGCCAAACCCTTGGGACCTGCTCCAGCCCCAGGATGCGATGAGCCGACATCGAGGTGCCAAACAACCCCGTCGATATGGACTCTTGGGGGTCATCAGCCTGTTATCCCCGGCGTACCTTTTATCCGTTGAGCGATGGCCCTTCCACGCGGGACCACCGGATCACTATGACCGACTTTCGTCTCTGCTCGACTTGTCAGTCTCGCAGTCAGGCGGGCTTATGCCATTGCACTCGACGACCGATTTCCGACCGGTCTGAGCCCACCATCGCGCGCCTCCGTTACTCTTTCGGAGGCGACCGCCCCAGTCAAACTACCCACCATACACTGTCCCGGACCCGGATGACGGGCCGCGGTTAGACATCCATGACGATAAGGGTGGTATTTCAAGGATGGCTCCACGGAAACTGGCGTCCCCGCTTCAAAGCCTACCACCTATCCTACACATGCCGACACGAATGCCAGTGTAAAGCTATAGTAAAGGTGCACGGGGTCTTTCCGTCTGACCGCAGGAACCCCGCATCTTCACGGGGAATTCAATTTCACTGAGTCTATGTTGGAGACAGCGGGGAAGTCGTTACGCCATTCGTGCAGGTCGGAACTTACCCGACAAGGAATTTCGCTACCTTAGGACCGTTATAGTTACGGCCGCCGTTTACTGGGGCTTCGATTCAAAGCTTGCACCTCTCCTCTTAACCTTCCAGCACCGGGCAGGCGTCAGACCCTATACGTCGTCTTGCGACTTCGCAGAGCCCTGTGTTTTTGATAAACAGTCGCTACCCCCTGGTCTGTGCCACCCCATCATACTTGCGTAAAATGGGGTCACGCTTCTTCCGAAGTTACGCGTGCAATTTGCCGAGTTCCTTCAACATAGTTCTCTCAAGCGCCTTGGTATACTCTACCTGACCACCTGTGTCGGTTTCGGGTACGGTCTATACGGTGGAGCTATTTCCTGGAACCGCTCCGCTGCCCATCCAATCCAATTAGAATGAACAACTTGTGCAATCCGTCACTACCACCAGGCCCACGAATATTAACGTGGTTCCCATCGACTACGCATTTCTGCCTCGCCTTAGGGGCCGGCTAACCCTGCTCAGATTAACTTTAAGCAGGAACCCTTGGTCTTTCGGCGAGAGGGTCTCTCACCCTCTTTATCGTTACTCATGTCAACATTCGCACTTCCGATACCTCCAGGAGCCCTCACAGGTCTCCCTTCATCAGCTTACGGAACGCTCCGCTACCACGTGTATTGCTACACATCCTCAGCTTCGGTGCATGGCTTCAGCCCCGTTACATTTTCGGCGCAAAGACCCTTATTTAGACCAGTGAGCTGTTACGCTTTCTTTAAATGATGGCTGCTTCTAAGCCAACATCCTGGTTGTTTTGGGATCCTCACATCCTTTCCCACTTAGCCATGACTTGGGGACCTTAGCTGGAGGTTAGGGTTGTTGCCCTTTTCACGACGGACGTTAGCACCCGCCGTGTGTCTGCCGAGTAGTACTCCCCGGTATTCGGAGTTTGGTTAGGATCAGTAAGACGGTGAGTCCCCATAGCCCATCCAGTGCTCTACCCCCGGGGGTATTCGCTCGACGCTCTACCTAAATAGATTTCGCGGAGAACCAGCTATTTCCGAGTTTGATTGGCCTTTCACCCCTAGCCACAAGTCATCCCAATCTATTGCAACAGATGCGGGTTCGGTCCTCCAGTTGGTGTTACCCAACCTTCAACCTGCTCATGGCTAGATCACTCGGTTTCGGGTCTAATGCAACAAACTATATCGCCCTATTCAGACTCGCTTTCGCTGCGCCTACACCTACCGGCTTAAGCTTGCTTGTTACACTAAGTCGTTGACCCATTATACAAAAGGTACGCCGTCACCCTTTCAGGCTCCGACTGTTTGTAGGCATCCGGTTTCAGGTTCTATTTCACTCCCCTTGTCGGGGTGCTTTTCACCTTTCCCTCACGGTACTTGTTCGCTATCGGTCATGCACGAGTACTTAGGCTTGGAGAGTGGTCTCCCCATGTTCAGACAGGATTTCTCGTGTCCCGCCCTACTCTAGGACAATCATGATATCTACGCGTACGGGGCTGTCACCCACTACGGCCGCACTTTCCAGAGCGTTCCACTTTAATCACAATTGCCACTGGCCTGGTCCGCGTTCGCTCGCCACTACTTGCGGAGTCTCGGTTGATGTCCTTTCCTGCAGGTACTTAGATGTTTCAGTTCCCTGCGTTCGCTTCTTACACCCTATGTATTCAGGTGTAGATACCTTATCACAATACCTAGAAACCATTCGGGTTGTCACTCACGCTCGTTCTGCACTTCGTGCAGCGCTGCGTTAGCGCGCCGGACGACCGGCGACGCGCTCCGCGCTGTATTGGGAAACTCCCATACAGGCCAGAGGCCGTCGGCGATCATTCGCCGTAATGTCGGATCGAAGATCCGACAACCAGAATGATTTTCTAGGTATTTAAGGTGGGTTGCCCCATTCGGAGATCCATGGATCAAAGCTCATTCGCAGCTCCCCACGGCTTTTCGCAGCGTATCACGTCCTTCATCGCCTGTGCATGCCAAGGCATCCACCAAATGCCCTTACGACACTTAATCGTTCTCATTGCCAATGCTCATCGTCTCGTTGCCCGCTCCAGAAGGAACGGCAACAGACCGGGTTACCTTTTACAACCCAGTCAATCCAACAATGCCATTAACGTGTTCGACAGGTCTGCTTTATTGGAGCTACGCCGAGCAGCTCGCTTGCAGCCTGTCTTAAGACCAGCTTCTCGAGATATGATCCGATACCGCGCGGTCAGGCAACGGTAATCAAGTCGTCCGTCAGATGCCGTCCCTAAAGACAGCAAACAACAACGACCCAGAGCGACAAGCTTCCTTCCTACCTCCAGTCCCTCCACCACATCCGGCCGGCTAGGCCATCCATGGGTTCACAGGAACTGGGCTCGGACGCCTTGGGCAGAACCCAAAACACCTGGAAGCCTCCAGATCAATCTTCTCTTCACAATGTATGCAGAACACGCATCAGCCATAAGCTGATGCAAAACTTTTATTTCT